>DASSMK010000122.1:0-2341 GCA_035688915.1 Thermoanaerobaculia bacterium | reverse complement strand
GCCCGCCGCTCCAACGGTGCCGTGGTTATCGCCGCCGATGCTTCTCTGCCGCCCAACCACTACCGCCAGACCGGGAACCTCGTGGCCGTGGCGCCCGCTGTCGTACAATCCTTTGCCGCACGCTTCATCGCAGACCAGTTGAAGAGGACCCCCCCAACGAATGGCAGCAGCCGATGAGACCGAGAAGAAATCGACAGTCCGCGAATATTACGAAGCGCTGCTGATCGCGATCATCTTCGTCAACTTCGCCCGGATTTTCGCCTTTCAGGCCTTCAAGATCCCGACGGGATCGATGGAGGACAACCTCAAAGTCGGCGACCACATCATCGTCAACAAGTTCATCTACGGCCCGCACGGCGACGGCCCGCTGGCGAAGCTCTTTCCGCTGCGCGACGTGAAGCGCGGCGACATCATCGTCTTCCGCTATCCGCTCGACCCCGACACCGATTTCGTGAAGCGCGTGGTCGGTTTGCCGGGCGACGTGATCACGGTGCGCGACAAGGTCGTTTACGTGAACGGCAAGGCTCTCACCGAGCCGTACGTCGTGCACGTCGACAAGCAGGTCTATCCCGATGTGCCGGCGCTGCCGGAGCCGTACCGCTCGCGCGATCAGTTCGGCCCCTACACGGTGCCGCCGGAGAGCTACTTCGCCATGGGCGACA
The DNA here is from genome assembly GCA_035688915.1 of Thermoanaerobaculia bacterium. Taxonomy (GTDB): domain Bacteria; phylum Acidobacteriota; class Thermoanaerobaculia; order Gp7-AA8; family Gp7-AA8; genus DASSMK01. Next base: position 1,679 of record DASSMK010000122.1, on the reverse strand, counting down.
ACCGCGACCAGTCGAGCGATTCGCGCTACTGGGGCACGGTGCCGCGCGCGAACATCAAAGGGCGCGCGTTCATGGTCTATTGGTCGTTCGAATCGAAAACGCGGCCGCCCTCGCCTGACAGCCCGCCGTCCGAGCGCCTGAAAGAGCTCGGCAACGTCGTCATTCACTTCTTCGACTGGACGCGATGGAGCCGCACGTTCTTCATCGTGGACAGCAAGTACCACTACACGCCCGGCGTCAGTTCGTATGGAAACGAGTGATCGCGCGGACGCAACCGGCGTTCGCGAAACGGAAGACGAGCGGCACCACGACGGAGCAGAACCGGCCGGCGAGGCCGACACTTCGGTCATCATCGACCGCAGCTCGCATCCGATCTCGCGCCGCAGCATCCCCGAAAACGTCCTGAAGGTTCTCTACCGCTTGCATCGCAGCGGCTACCGCGCCTACCTCTGCGGCGGCAGCGTCCGCGATCTGCTGATGGGCCGCACGCCGAAGGATTTCGACGTGGTCACGGACGCGCATCCGTCCGAAGTGCGCCGCCTGTTCCGCAACAGCCGCATCATCGGCCGCCGCTTCCGCCTCGTGCACATCATCTTTCAGGATCAGATCGTCGAAGTGGCGACGTTCCGCAGTGAGCCGGAACGCACCGCCGCCGAAGAAGAGTCGGAAGATTTTCTGATCACCGACGACAACACGTTCGGCTCGCCGCTCCAGGACGCGAAGCGCCGCGATTTCACGATCAACGCGCTGTTCTACAACATCGCCGATTTCTCCGTGATCGATTACATCGGCGGCCTCGATGACCTTTACGCCGGCCGCGTCCGCGTGATCGGCGAGTCGGATCTGCGCTTCCGCGAAGATCCGGTCCGCATGATGCGCGCGATCGAATTCGCCTCCCGCCTCGGCTTCGAAATCGAGAAGGAGACATACGACGGGATCCTCCGCCATCGCGCCGAGATCCTCAAAGCGTCGCCGCCTCGCGTGTCGGAAGAGATCCTGGAACTGCTGCGCCGCGGCTGGTCCCGCGGCGCGTTCCGCCTGATGGTGGACACCGCGCTGCTCGAGCCGCTGCTGCCGGAGATCTTCCACGCGATCGAAGGGGAGCGCGCGCCGTACTTTTGGAAGATGCTGGAAGTGCTCGACCGCACGGTGCAGTCGGGCCGCAAGATCTCCGACGCCGTGCTTCTCTCCGTCCTCATGCTGCCGTGGGTGATCGCGGAGCTGGAGAAGGAAGACGCCCGCCGCGATTCGCGCATGCGCATCGGCGAAGTGATCCTCTTCATCCGCGAGCTGACGCAGCCGCTCTGCCAGCGCATGTCCCTCGCCGCCGGCACCCGCCACCAGATCGAACAAGCGCTCGAAACGCTCTGGCGCCTCCTGGAACCGCCCAGCGACCGCCGCTCGCAATTCCGCGCCGTCTTCCGCGACCCGTTCAACGACGCGCTCGCGCTGCTCGAGCTCTACGCGCTCTCCTCGGGCAAATACGTCGACGTCTTCCGCCAATGGCAACAGTTCGCCCAACGCGCCAAACGCGCGGCCGAAGAAGGCGCGGCGGCGAGCGCACCGGCTCGGCGGCGGCGGCGTAGGCGACGGTGAGAGACGGGGGGCCTCCGGCGGCCGGGCCACGGGCCCGGACCCGTTGGTTGGCCTAGCCTCCGCCGGCAGTGTCGTGCGAGTTG
>DASSMK010000121.1:0-4504 GCA_035688915.1 Thermoanaerobaculia bacterium | reverse complement strand
GCCCGCCGCTCCAACGGTTGTCGCGAGTGAGAAGCGAGTCGTCGTTACGTGCGCGTCGTGCCGGCGGGAGCGGCCGTCGTGGCGCCCATGCCGGTGCCGCCTTCGCCGGGTCCCAGCGCGGGACGCGCGACGGTGGACGTGATGCCCACGGCTTCGGCGTACTTGAGGTACGTGTCGATCGAAGCGATGACGACGCGTGCTTCTACCGTGATCAGATCGATGCCGACGAGTGAGATGCGAACCCACGCGTCAACGACGATGCCTTTGTCGAGAATCCGGTCGAGTACGTCGATGAGACTGGTACCGCCGGGAGCGCGTTCAACAGCCATGAGTTACCTGCCTTTCCCCTCTGCCGGCTTCTCGGACGGAAGCTGCGTGTTGAGTTGACGTTCGAGATCGGCGACGCGGCTCTTCAACGCTTCCACGTCCTGCGCTTCCGAAAGCGCACGTGCGTCGCTCGAATAAAAACGGTCGGAGCGCCACCAGTTGATGCCGATCGCTTCCGCCTTGTCGATCGAACAGATCACCAGGCGAAGCTGAATCGTCAGCAGCTCGACGTTCGCCAGCGACACTTTCACGTCGCCTGCAACCACGAGCCCCTTGTCGAGAATCTTGTCGAGGATGTCCACCAGACCTTGCGGCTGGCGCTGGAGTGATCCTCGATCGTCGATCGGCAAACCGTGCCTCCTAGATGGTGCGCGGCACCATGTATCGCGATTGCCGCGTGCGAGTCAATTTCCCGGCGGATTTTTTTACGGTCGCGGTTGCCTCGGCGCGTGATCACAATAAATTAAGGGGCAAGGAGAGACATGCATGAAACGACTGATTCCTCTGATCGCCGCTCTTCTCTTCGCCGGTGCGACGAGCACTTTCGCGCAATCGTTCGATTTCAGCGCGTATCAGCGCCGCCTGGTCGTGCCGGTGGCCGGCTCGATTCGCGCCGCCGACGGCTCACGCTTCAAGACATCTCTGCGGCTGACGCTTCCGCCGAAACCGTCGGACACGCACGTGGTCTCCGGTCTGATCGTCTTCCATCCGCAGGGACTGCCGATGTCCGACAACGATCCGTCGGTTCCGTACTCGCTCACGTATGCGCCGCTCCTGGCGCAGACGGTCTATTTCGACGACGTCGTCGGAGAGATGGGCCTCTCCGGCCTCGGCACGCTCGACATCATTCCGGACCAGTCGTCGAACGGCGTGGTGCCGCTCGTCGAAGCGCGCATCGTCAACGACAAGAACGGCTACATCAACGGTGACTCGGTCGCCGTACTGAAAGGCTCCGAAGCGTTTCCCGCCACCATCGGCCGCATCTATCGCTTTCCCGTTTTCGATCAGGCGCGTGCGCGCGTGAACGTCGGTGTGCGCACATATGGTCCCGAGGGCGTGCTGCTCGGCATCGACATCTCCGGCTACGCCGGAACCGTGCGGCACATCCAGCGCTACATCGAACCGAACACGTTCCGCCACATGAGCCTTTACGAATTCGTCGGCGGGCAGGAAGTGGCGGACGGCGAGACCATCACCGTGCTCGCGTCGGCGCCCGATCGCAACTCGAATGCGCTGATCTACTACACGATCACGGAGAATTCCACGAATGACCCGACCGTGATCGTCGCGCCGAGCTATCGCGACCAGACCGTCAATCCGTAATCACTCCCACATCTTCACAGGCCCGAGATTCAGATTCAGGTCTTTGTCCGAAAGGCCAAAGACCTGTTTCAACTCGGCCATCTTCTCTTCGAGCTTCATCAGCGCTGCGCCGAGGCGTTCGATCTCTTCTTCGGTGAGATTGCCGGCGTCCATCCGGCGCAGCGCCTGTTTCTCGAGCAGCTTCCGCACGAGCTCCACGATCGACAGCACGAGCTTGGCGAGACCGTTCTCCACGATCTCCGCGTCGGCGGCGATGCGCTCCGGCACCACGCGCTCCGTGAACGTCAGCGCGTGTCGCAGCTCTTCTTCTTCATTCGCGATCAGCATCAGCGAAGACCTCCAGCGGCCACGGACCGGAAAGCAGAAAGGCAACGTGCGGGCATTCGCGCTTGAGCGCTTCGCCAGCGGCGCGCATGTCATCGATGCGCGAGCGCTCGATCAGCGCGACGTACTCGACCGACTTCTCATCGCGCGGAATCCAGCGATGCTCGACGGTCAGCGGCGTGATGCGCGATTCGACCGCAGCACGAAAGGCGTCATCGATCGTCACTCCGTGCGTCGCGGCGTGCAGCGCTTTCAGATACTCCGCGCCGCTCGTGAATCCGCGGCGATCGGGGCGCGGTTGCGCGGATGTCGCGGCGACTTTCAGCGTCATCTCCACATGCTCGCGATGCTCGTCGAGCAGTCGCATCCACCGCTCGATCTGCGCTGCGCATTTCACTGCCGCTTCGATCGCGTTGCCCGCCGTAAAGCCGTAGCGGATGGCCACGAACGTCGCGCGATCGAGCAGCTGTCCGCGAATTTTCGCCACGCGCAGAAGCAGATCGCGATCGCCGAGCGGCTGATCGGCGGCGATTTCGACGGCGCTCAGAAAAAGCGGTCCGGCAGGCAGCGCGATCGCCAGCGGCTCGACGTCGTCGCGGCGCTGGTGCGCGCCGATGACGATCAGCTTCATCACCGCTTGCTCGTGCGGATGACCGCGTCGACGTTGGCCAGGACGACGTTGAGGCCGAGGTAGAGGAGATCGACGTCGCCGATGGAGATGATGGCTTCGCCCACGATCACCACGCCGCGGTCGAGCAGGTGGTCGAGCGTTTCGAGCAGCGGCAGTTGTTCGAGTTCGTCTTCGGTCATGACGGCGAAGCAAACGTATACGGCGGCCATGGTCCCGACACCGCCAGCGTGACTCCTTCGGCGGCGTATCGCGACATCAGCTCGTTTTGCAGCTCCTGCAACCGCGATTCCTCGTCGCGATTGAGCAGCACGTTGATCTGCGGAAAGGCACCTTCGCGGCGCTCGCGCGACTCGGCCACGGTCTCGCACGCCAGACGCTCGGCGACGGCCGATTCGATCTCGGCGACGAGCTGCAACTCCGCTTCGCGCGACGCTTTTTTCTTCTCGTCTTCGAGCTTCTTGCGCAGGAGAAACGCCTTGCCGGTGCTGGCGGTTTGCAGCTCGTTCTGCAGCGCGGCCAGCGACGCGACGCGCGAGGTGAGCGCTTCGCTCCAGCGCTGCGGCTCGAGCTCGATGCGCAGCGTCCATTCCTGTTTTCCGGCCAGGCGCGTGAGGACGGCGTCGAGCGCGGCGCGATGTTCGTCGAGATACGCGCGCACGGCGTCGGCGCTGCTGAAAAGCGCGAAGGCGCGCAGCGGAATGATCGTGGTGCGCTTCATCAGATCGGCCACGACGGCCTGATGGCGATAGCCGATCGCGCCGAGCCATTCCAGATCGGCGGCGCGGCGATCGATCCCTTCCTGCGAGAACTCAGCGGCATCGACGGCCGTGAAGACCGCGGCGATTCCTCCGCTTTCGACGTTGCCGAAACGGCGCGTCTGATTCACGGCTTCCAAATCGGGCGCTTCCTCACCCGGGATCACCGCGTCGCGCGTGATCGCGTAGACATACAGGACCGTCTCCGCCACGCGCGTCAGTGTAGCGGAATCAGCGCCGCCAGCTCGGCCAGTGCGACGGGCGGCGCATCACGGCGCTCGATCAGAGTGGTCGGACGATCGAGTGCGGCCAGCGCCGCCAACTCATACCGGCGCGCGGTCTGATCGCACGCGCAATCGTTCTCCGGCGTGACGTAATTCGCGATCACGCCGCCGACCTGCATGCCGCGCCGTTCGACCTCGGCGATGAGTCGCTGCGTTTCGGCGACGACGATCCGTTCCGGACGCGTGACCACCATGACGCGCGTCTCCGAAGAATGCAGCGCCGCGTCGAGCTCTTTCAGCGCGCGCGACGCGTTCACCAGTTCTTCGCCGAGGGAGCCGGGGGCGATGAGATCGCGATAGTTGAGGAGGATGCGCATGAACTCGCGCACCCACTCGCCGGCTGTGCGCGGCAGGTCGAGGAGGCGGAGGAAGTGGCCGGTCGGCGCGGTGTCGATGAGGATGCCGGCCTGCGATTCGTCGCGCACGAGATCGGCGAGTCGCGTGATGGCGAACAGCTCGTCGGCGCCGGGCGGCGCGATCTCGATGAGCTGCTTCATCGCTTCGGTGTCGTAGGCGACGGTGAGTCCGCGCGGCGTGAGCGCGTCGATGGCGCGCTCGATTTCCAGGCCGAGGGTTTGGCGGAAGCGGCGCCACTTGGCGCGAGTGTCGATGATCTCGACGGCGAGATTGGGCGGCGGCGCTTCGTGCGCGAAGACATCGCGGAGAGAGTGGGCGGGATCGACGGAGATGACTGTGTAGCGGCGTTCAGGATTGCGCTGCGCGAGTTGCAGTGCGAGCGAAGCGGCGGTGGTGGTTTTGCCCACGCCGCCCTTTCCGGCGAGAAAGGTGATGCGCGTCGTGCTCGTTGGAGCGGCGGGGCTTGCCCCGCCGGTGAAAGAAACGCCGGCGGGGCAAGCCCC
>DASSMK010000120.1:0-7198 GCA_035688915.1 Thermoanaerobaculia bacterium | reverse complement strand
GGTCGCGCCGTGGCCGTCACTCACCGTGTACTTGAACGACGTCTGCCCGTACCAGTAGCTCGATGGCGGTGTGAAGAGGCAGCCGGTGCTGTCGCAGGTCACGGTGCCGTCGGTCAGCGACGAGTCGACTGATTGCACGGTCAGCGCGTCGTTGTTCGGATCGACGTCATTTGCCAGCATGCTCGCGTAGTCGACGTAGCGCGCGTAACCCTTGCGCCACGAGAACGAATCGTCGCGCGCATCCGGCGGCGGCTCGGTCACGGTCACATACTTTGTGACCGCCGACGTCTGGCCGAGAACATCCTGCACGGTCAGGCGCACCTGATACATGCCGCCGATGGGATAGGCGTACGTGAACGTTTTGCCGCCGGCAGCCTGATTGTTGCCGAGGGTCCATTGGTAGGTGACGATGCCGCGGTCGTCGGTGGAGGAGCTCGCGTCGAACACGCAAGAGCGGCCGGTGCACGTCACGACGAAGTTCGCGACCGGCTTGCTGTCCTGCAGCACGTTCACCGTGATGCGGCCGGTGCTGTACGCGTTGCCGCCGGAATCGGTGGCGATGTAATCGAAGGCGTCGGTACCGGTGAATTCACCGTACGGGCGGTATTCGACCGAACCGTTCGCGAGGAGCGCGGTCGTGCCGTTCGTCGCCGCACCGACCGAGTACACGCTGATCGTGTGACCTTCGATGTCGGTGTCGTTCGCCACGATCTGCGCCTGTGTCATGGTCAGAACCTGATTTTTGTAGACGCTGAACGTGTCGGGATTTGCGACCGGCGGATCATTCACCGCGGACACGGACAGCTGCACCCACGCTTGAGCGGTGCCGCCGAATCCGTCGCTCACGGTGTAATAGAAGCCGTCGATGCCGTACCAGTTCGCTTTCGGTTTGTACGAGAACGAGCCGAAATCGGGTGAGGTGAGCAACGTGCCATTGGCCGGCTGCGTGGCTGAGATGATCTTCAGCTCCTGACCATCGGCGTCGGTGTCATTGGCGAGGAACTGCGCACCGGAGTACGAGACGTACGTGTCCTCGATGGCAGCGAACGAATCGTTGCGGGCGAGCGGCACCTCGTTCAGCACCTTCACCGTGACCGTGCCCGTGGCCTGCAGGCCGCTGGGGTCCGCAGCAACGTATGTGAACGTCACCGTGCCGGCTTGTCCCTGTGCGGGAGTGAACGTCAGCGACTCGCCGGCGCGATTGATGGTCACGGTGCCGGCGGCGGGCGTCGAGACCGATTTCACCGTCAGGCGATCGCCGTCCGGATCCCAATCGTTCGCGAGCACGCCGATCAGCACTGCGGTCAGCGTCTTCGTTTCCGCGGAGTCGTTGGCGACGATCGGCGCGCGCTTGAGCTGCCGCACGGTGACGGTCGCAGTGGCGGTCGCTTCGAGACCGGCTGCATCACTGATCGTGTACGTGAATGTGTCGACACCGACGAAGCCGGGCTGCGGCATGTACACGCCGGCCGCGGCCGGATCGGGATCCCACGTCACATAACCGTGTGCCGGCTGCGATGAGGAGACGACGCGCAGCGCATCGCCGTTCGCATCGGAATCGTTCGCCAGCACCGCGACCGACGTAGCGACGCCGGCATCGGTGGCAAATGCGTCAGCGACAGCGACGGGAGCGATGTTCTGGTCGGTCACCGTGAGCGTCACCGTGGCACGCGCGGTGGCGCCGTGGCCGTCGGTCACCTCGTACGCGAATGTGTCGACACCGGTGAAGCCGTCATTCGGCAGATACGCGAGCTCGCGCGAAGAGATGCGCCGCGCGATGCCGTGCTGCGGATACGTGGCGAGGGCCACTTCCGTCAGCGTCAGCTCATCGCGGTCGGCGTCGGTGTCATTGGCGAGCACGCCGAGAATGGCCTGGCGGCCGGCGGCAATGAGCGCGGTGTCATTGACAGCGACCGGCGGCTGATTCTCGGCCGGAACGTTCACCGCCACCCAGGCGCGCGATGTTACGCCATTCGGATCGGCGACTTCGTATTCGAAGCCGTCGTTCCCGCCGAAGCCGGCGTTGGGCGTGTACGCGAGCTCGGTGTCGGACACGCGGCGGATCGTGCCGGATTGCGGCGGCGTCACGATTGGATTCGGCGTGAGCACGAGATAGTCGTGATCCGGATCGTCGTCGTTCGTCACCACGTTCAAAACCGTTTCGCTCTGGCGCGAGACGATCAGATCGTTGATCGCGGCCGGCGGCATGTTCGCAATCTCATACGCCGCCCAAACCACTTCGTACGTCACCGTCACATCGACCCAGGCGCGCGTGCGCGCACCGTGGCCGTCGCCCGCTTCGTACTGGAAGCGATCGGTGCCGTAATAGCCGGCGGACGGCGTGTATTTGATCGTGCTGCCGTTGATCTTCACCGTGCTGCCGTGCAGCGCCGGCGAGACCACCGGATTGCTGATCAGCGTGACGCTGTCGCCGTCAGGATCGGTGTCGTTCGCCGTGACGTTGATCGACACTTCGCTGCCCGGCGCCACGCGCGCCGTGTCGTCGCTGCCGATAGGACGGTTGTTCGCGTCGCTCACCGTCACCGTCACCCACGCACGCGTGCGCAAACCGCGGCCGTCGCCCGCTTCGTAGAGGAACTTCGCGGTGCCGACCCAGTTCGACTGCGGCGTGTAACGGATTGTCGACCCGCTCACTTTCGCCGCCGTGCCGTTCGCCGGCGCGACGACGATGGGGCTGGTGATGAGCGTGACAGGATCGCCGTCGGGATCGGTGTCGTTTGCTGTGACGTTGATGTCGATGATGCCGTCGCGACGCGTGGTCACGAAGTCATCTGCCGCAACGGGATTCTGATTGCTGCCGCCGCTCGAGGCGACCGTCACGGTCACCGTGGCGCGTGCTTTCAGACCGCGGCCGTCGTCGATCTCGTACTGGAACGAATCGGTGCCGCTGAAGTTCGCGCGCGGCGTGTACGTGATGGTGCTCGCGCTGATTTTCACAGCCGTGCCGTTTGGCGGTGCCGTGGTAATCGCACTCACGGTCACGCGATCGCCGTCCGGGTCGCTGTCGTTCGTCGTCACGTTGATCGACACCGCCGTGTTCGTGAGCGTTCCGGCAGCGTCGTTCTGCGCGATGGGCGCGTTGTTCTGCGCGGCGATCGTGACGGTGACGTTCGCGCGTGCACGCTTGCCGTTGCCGTCGCCGATCTCGTACTGGAATGTGTCGGTGCCGGTGTAATTGCCATCCGGCGTGTAGACGATGCTGCTGCCGGACGCTTTCGCGGCGGCGCCGTGCAGCGGCGAGATCGTGATCGGTTTACTGATCAGCAGCACGAGATCGCCATCCGGATCGCTGTCGTTCGCCGTCACGTCGATCGTGACCGGCGACGTGCCGCTCGTCGATGCTGAATCGGCGTTCGCGACCGGCGGCGCGTTCATGTCGGTGATCGTCACCTTCACCCACGCGCGCGATCGTCTGCCTTTGCCGTCGCCGATCTCGTATTGGAAGCGATCGACGCCGGTGAAACCGTTACCCGGCGCATATGAAACCGACGTGCGCGACACTCGTTCCGCGCGGCCGTGCAGCGGCGGCTGCGTGATGCCGCTGCCGACGAGCGAGAGCAGATCGCCATCCGCATCGGTATCGTTCGCCAATACGTCGATGGTGATGGCGCGATTGGTCCGTCCGGACGCGCTGTCGTCGTTCGCAACCGGCGCGTGATTCACGCCGCTCACTTCCACCGTGACCCACGCCGTGTCGCTGGCGCCGCTGCTGTCCGAGATCTTGTAACGGAAGCCGTCGTTGCCGCTGAATCCCGCAACAGGCACATACCGGATCGACGTCCCCGATTCCCGCGTCGCCGTTCCATTCCTCGGCGCCACCACAATCGGATTTGCGTCCAGCGCGATGGCCTGACCATCCGGATCGCTGTCGTTCTTCAACACGTCGATGACGACGCCGACGCCGATGTTCGTTTCCGCGCGGTCGTTGCGCGCACGCGGCGCCTGCTGCTCGTTGTCGATGGTGATGGTGATGCCGGTGAACTTCACGTTGCCGCAGTTGTCCACTGCGCGCGCGGAGATCGCATGCGCGCCGTCGCGTACGGCGGTCGTGTTCCAGCGATATTCATACGGAGCGGTGCGGTCGGTGCCGATCAGACTTCCATCGACGTAGAAGTCGACCTGCGACACGCCGATGTTGTCGTTGGCGGTCGCGGCGAGTTGCAGAGCGCCGCTCACAGTGGCGTTTGCATCCGGCGCCGTGATGGCGACGGTTGGCAGCACCGGATCGCCGCACGCGTGCGGCACGGTGAAGCGACGCGTGAGCATCGAAGGCCGCGGATACGGATTGCGGCGATCGAACGTCACGATCTGCAATACGTGCTGGCCTTCGGTGAGCGTCGATGGATCGAGAATGCCGCTGAAGCCGACGTTCGGGCAGTCGGGATCGGCGACGCCGTCGACATCGGCGCAATTGGTGGACGTGAGGCCGGTGCGGAAGTTCGCCAGCGTAGCCGGTTGATCGTCGATGCAGACAGCGACGCCGGCGACACCGACGGCCGAGGCGGCGCTGCCGCGGATCTCGAGCGGCGCGGTGAGTGTCGTGCCGTCGGGGAAGTTGTCGATGCGCATGCGCGGACCGTTGCCGTCGAAGCGCGAGAGATCGGGCTCAGTGCTCGTCGCGCCGGCGCGCAGGTAGTAGTAGATGACATGGCAGTCGACGCCGAAGCTGACCACCGCACCGGTTTCGTCGGTGACAGTGACGACGCCGCACGAGACGCCCCAATCGGTCTCGAACGGATTCGAATCCCACCACGGCACGTCGCCGCCGCCGGGGCAGGCTTCCGGGAAGCGATCGCAAACCGTCAAGCCATCGATCGGATCGGGCGTGTTCGAGTCGGGGCAGGTGCAGCCTGCGGGGCAGCCGGAGAGGCGGCCGCCCACGCCGTTCGTGGCCAGCGGTCCCCACTGACTGGTCGGCGGCACCGAGATGGCGTTGCAGTCGGGCGCCTGGATGGCGCGAATGGCCGAGCAGTAGGTGTCGAGAATCGCGCCGGTGTTCCAGGGGCCTTTGCCCATGATGCCGGAGGGACACGGTTCGCCGTTGTCGTCCGGTTTGTCGTGATAGAGGCCGAGGGCGTGTCCGAGCTCGTGAGTCAGTTCGGCGATCTCGGATGGGCTCTGCAGATTGCGGCGATTGCCGTTTTCATCGACCTGCGAAATGTGAATGGTCGGGCCGGTCGTGCTGACGGGGCCATCGTAAAAGCCGCCACGGTGCCAGCCGCCGTACTCATTCTGCGCGTTGCTGTCCGCGGGCAGATCCTGCGTGATGACCACCAGAATGCTGTTCCCTTCGGTCTGCCCCGGCAGGCGCGCATCGCCGACCTGCACGTCAAATGGCGGCGCCGAACGCATTGTGCCGCCGGCGCAGGAGCTGTTCCATTGATTGGCCGCCTGCTGCATGTTCGCGGCGAGCTCCTGCGGCACGATCAGCGTGATGGCGGGCGCTGAGTCGTCCCAGAACATCGTTTGTGCGCGCGTGTTCTGCGTCGTACAGCCGGCGCGGGCGCGCATCGCAAAGAGGCTGCACGTGAGGATCACCAGCAACACGAGCCACGACGAGGATCTCCGTTTCATGACCACACTCCTTCTTCATCACCGGCAGCGGTGAGAGCTGTTGCAGTTGTGGCCGTGGGGCGCGATCCGGATCAGGCTGTCACGGTGAAGCGAGCGTAGCGCGAATACATTCCGGAACTGCGGCGGTTGACACTCTTGTAACTACACAACAACAGTTTCGACCGCGCACGGGCCGGTGCTGTGGCATCTCGTACAATTCACCGTTACCGATGCGGGATCACATCCTTTTCTATCTCAACGGCGTTCCACAGCGGGTGGGTGGTGAGGCGGTGTTTCAGACGGTGTCGCGCTGGCTGCGCGAAGTGAAGCGCGCCACCGGGACGAAGATCGTCTGCGAGGAAGGCGATTGCGGCGCGTGCACGGTGCTCGTCGGGCGCCGTGAAAACGGCGCGCTGCAGTACCGGCCCGTCAACTCCTGCATCCAGTTCCTCTTCCAGCTCGACTGCACATCCATCGTCACGGTGGAAGGGCTCGCGCCGCGCGGTGAGCTGGCGCCGGTGCAGGAAGCGATGATCCGCTGCCAGGGCGCGCAGTGCGGGTACTGCACGCCGGGCTTCATCGTGGCCATGGCGGCGATGGCGGAGACCGGCGAGCGCGACGTGCGCCGCGCGGTGACCGGGAACCTCTGCCGCTGCACCGGCTACGAGCCGATCATGAAAGCCGCGGACGCGGTCGATTTCGATCGCTGCGCGCGTGTCGAGCAGCTCTATCCGAGCGAGCCGATGCTGCGCGCGTTCGACGAAGTGTCACGCGAAGCCGTGCAGGCCACGCGGTTCTTCCAGCCCGCCACGCTCGAAGAGGCGGTGAAGTTCAAGGGCGAGCATCCGAAAGCGATCATCGTGCAGGGTGCCACGGACGTCGGCGTCTGGTCGACCAAGCGCGGCTTCATTCCGGAAGCGGTGCTCTCGCTGCGCGGCGTGGCGGGACTCGAGGAGCTGCGCATCGACGACGGCATGCTTATCGCGGGCGCGCGCGTGTCCCTGGCCGACTTTGAAACGTTCGTCGTGGATCGCGTGCCCGAGCTGCGCGAAGTGATGGATCGTTTCGGTTCGCCGCAGATCAAAAACGCCGGCACGATCGCGGGCAACATTGCCAACGCCTCGCCGATCGCGGACACGTTGCCGTTCCTCTTCGTCATGGGCGCGCGACTCGAGCTGACCGGCGCGAAGGGCTCGCGTCTCGCCGACATCAACTCCTTCTACCGCGGCTACAAGACGCTCGACCTCGCGCCGGACGAGATCATCACGCGCATCCTCATTCCGCTGCCGGCGAAGAACGACGTGCTGCGGCTGTACAAGATCTCGAAGCGCAGCCATCTCGACATCTCCACGTTCACCGCCGCGTTTCTGATGCGGCGCACGGATGGGCGGATCGACTCGATTCGCATTGCATACGGCGGCGTCGGCCCGGTCGTGCTGCGGCTGCCGAAGACGGAAGCGTTCCTGGAAGGGAAGCCGCTGTCGCTGGAGACGTTCGAAGCGGCCGGCGAGCTGGCGTGCAGCGAGATCACGCCGATCAGCGACGTGCGCGGCTCGCGCGAGTACCGGCTGCAGCTGGCGCGCGAGGTGATGAAGAAGTTTTACTACGACGTGGAGCGGCGGGC
>DASSMK010000119.1:0-2487 GCA_035688915.1 Thermoanaerobaculia bacterium | reverse complement strand
TCTCAGAGTCTCCGAGTCGCAGAGTCTCAGAGGTGAGTGCATTGCCGTCGTGCCTCTTTGAGACTTGACGACTCTGCGACTCGACGACTCGTCACCCCACCATCTCTTCCTGCTTGAACAGATACTTGATGCAGTGCTTCTGCACCAGCAGGTTGGGGGCGCCGTCGCGATTGATCTTGATGCAGCTCTTGTCGTACCACTCGATCCAGCCGCGCAGCTCTTCGCCGTCGGTCAGCACCACGACCATCGGCGTTTTCGAGTTCATCTGCTTGAGGTAGTAGAAATTCTCCGCGTTCGTCACTTCGGGGGGAGCGATGCGCGGATTGTTGTTGTTGTTCGCGCGGCCGTTTCCGTTGCCGTTCGGCTTCGAACGCCGCACTTCCGTCAGCGCACGGAACGGACGGCGTCCCGCATCGTAATTCCCCTCCCGCTCGTAAGGCCTGCTGGACATAGGCATTGCCGTTCCCTCCGTTGAAGACGCTGATGGTGTGAAATCTGTTGGCGGATCGCGTTTGCAGACGCCGTGCCTTGTGTGCGCGGCGCGGTTGCGGCCACAGGGCGATTTCCCTAGAATTGCGCCCCGGCTGCGGCCCTGACGTTGCTGGCTCACCTCAGCGCCAACCTCGAACGCCGGCAATACACGACAAGCAACTCACTCTGGAGGTCCCGCTTGAACTCCGTTGTCTGCATCACCCATGTTCCGGATACCGAGTCCCGCATCAAGATCGCCGGCGACGGCAAGAAGATCGACGAAGCCGGCCTCAAATTCATCGTCTCGCCGTACGACGAATTCGCGCTCGAAGAAGCGATCCGCCTGAAGGAAAAATCGGCGGGCGACGTGACCGTGCTGACGTTCGGTCCCGATCGCGCGCAGCAGGCGCTCCGCGAAGCGCTCGCCCGCGGCGCCACGAAAGCGATGCACGTGAAAGGCGAAGTCTCCGACGCCGATTCACTCGGCATCGCCAAAGTGCTCGCCGCCGCGATCAAGACGCTGCCGCACGACATCGTCTTCTTCGGCAAGCAGGGCGTCGGCCCCGACAACGGTCTCGTCGGCCCGATGGTCGCCGAACTCCTCGGCTACCCGCAGGCGAACGTCGTCACGCACCTCGAAGTCGGCGACGGCAAGCTCACCGCGCATCGCGAGATCGAAGGCGCCGAAGAAGTGCTGGAGATGCCGCTGCCCGCGGTGGTCACGGCGCAGAAGGGTCTGAACGAGCCGCGCTACTCGTCGCTCAAAGGAATCATGGCGGCCAAGAAAATCGCCATCGATACGAAGAGCGTCGCCGACCTCGGACTCTCCGACGCGGACGTCTTCAACACGCGCGTCGTGATCACGAAGCTCGAGCTGCCGCCGGAAAAGAGCGGCGGCCGCAAAATCGACGGCGCCGATCCGAAAGCCGCTGCCGCCGAAATCATCAAGTACATCAAGGAAGAGGCAAAGGCGCTTTAGCGCCGCGCCGCTTACACGGAGCCATCAAATGCCTGGTGTTCTCGTTTTCTGTGAAACCAAGGATGGGAAGCTGAAGAAAGTTTCCCGCGAAGCACTCACCATCGGCCGCAAGCTGGCCGAGCAGGCCGGCGGCGATCTCGTGGCGTTCGCGAACGGCAACGCTGCCGACGAAGCGGGCAAGTACGGCGCGAAGAAGATCTACACGACCGATGCGACGTACACCGCGGACGGCTACGCTGCGCAGCTCGCGCAGGTGGCGGGCGAAGTGAGCCCGTCGGTGTTGCTGTTCGGCGGCACGTCGAACGGCCGCGATCTCGCGCCGCGCGTCGCCGCGAAACTGAACGTCGGCGTCGCTTCGGACGTCGATCGCCTGGAGTGGGCCGACGGCAAACTCCGCGCGCGCCGTCCGGTGTACTCCGGCAAGGCTTTCGCGAGCGTGGAAGTGACCGGCACGCCGGCCATCGCCACGACGCGTCCGAATGCCTTCCCGGCGGAAGAAGCAGGCGGCGGCGCTGCCGAAACGGCGAGCGTTTCCGCGGCCGCCGATTCGAAAGCGAAAGTCGTGGAGACGAAGGTGCCGGAAGCCGGCGAGCAGTCGATCGCCGAAGCGGACATCATCGTCAGCGGCGGCCGCGGTCTGAAGGAAGCGCAGAACTTTTCGTACATCCGCGATCTCGCCCACGCGCTCGACGGCGCGGTCGGTGCGTCGCGCGCCACGGTGGACGCAGGCTGGATCGATCACCAGCATCAGGTCGGCCAGACCGGCCGCGTGGTGAGCCCGAATCTCTACATTGCGGCGGGTGTCTCCGGCGCCATCCAGCATCTCGCGGGCATGTCGTCGTCGAAGCACATCATCGCCATCAACAAGGATCCCGAGGCTCCAATCTTCCGCATCGCGGACCTCGGCATCGTCGGCGATCTCTTCACGATCCTGCCGGTGGTGACCGAGGAAGTGAAGAAGGCCAAGCACTGACGAAGTGTTGGAGCGGCGGGGCTTGCCCCGCCGTTTCTCGCGCGAAAAAAAACGGCGGGGCAAG
>DASSMK010000118.1:0-8427 GCA_035688915.1 Thermoanaerobaculia bacterium | reverse complement strand
CTTCGGCGTGACGTTGTCGCCGGGATTCGTTTCGAACCAGGTGGTGAACTTTGCCGCCGACTGCCACGCCGCGTCATCGAGCTCGCCGTCGATGGTGATCGACGCTGTGGCACGCGCAACCGTGACAGGCGCATCAGGTGCGGCCGCGCGCAAGGATGCCGAGGCAACCAATGTCGCAAACAGATGAACCAATAATGCACGTCGAACCATGACGTTCTCTCTCCCGGCGGTTTTGGCTGCGTTACGAATTCATTCGTACGGCCGCGCCGGAGAAAAGTTGGTTCACGGCGGTGAAAAAAAAGAAAAGGAGGAGCGACGGGCGTCAGCCCACCGACTCCTCCTGACTCATTCAGCGACTGCGACCTAACAGGCTTCGATGATCACGAGCTGCGGCATCGAAGAGCGATGATGAGAGCGGTGATGCGACCAGCGTCCGATCATGCCGATGACGAATCCGCTCGCCGCGGCGATGCCGGCCCACTTCGCCGGGCTCGTCCGCATCGAGCCGTTCATCCGGTCGACCTGCACGTGCACGCCTTCGCGCATCGTCCCCTGCGTCTGCACCAACTGCTGTTTGGCCGTCTGCACGAGCATCTGGCCGCGTGACTTCAGTGACTCGACGGTTTCGCTGCTGCGTGATTTGAGCAGTTCGACCGTTTCGCTGCTGCGCGACTTCAGTGATTCGACCGTTTCGTTGCTGCGAGACTTCCACGTGTCGAGCGCCTGCAGGCCGCGCGACTTCAACTCATCGATCCGTCCATGCATCCCCTGCGGCGGCGGCAGCGTATGGCTGGCGTCCACCGGCAGGCGGAACGTCGCCGACTCGACTTCGAAGCCGCTCGGCACAGGCAGCACATCCGTGTTTCGGTTGGTGTCCATTCGCGTTCCTCCTGCCCCTTTCCATTGCGAGGCAGGTGCCACGTAAGCGCTTGTGTTCGCAATCATTTGGCCGCGCCCGGCACCCCCGGCCGCCCCCCCCCGCCCCCGCCGCCCAGGCTCAAAGGCTCACAGGCTCGAAGGCTCAGAGCAGCACACGCTGCGTTGCGCTTTTCGGAGCGCACATGCCACAGGCGAAAACCAACAGCGCTCGCGACACGCGCGCTACTTTGAGCCTATGAGCCTATGAGCCTATGAGCCTATGAGCCTGTGAGCCTGTGCGCCTGTGAGCCTGTGCGCCTATGCGCCTGCCCCTATGCTATCCTCCCCGCCTCCACACTCCCCCGCCTCCCGCGCGGCTCGCCCGAGCTCTCCTTCGGCACCAGCCACGTGATGAAAAAACTGATTCTTCCCATTCTCATTTTTTGTGTGATGCCGCTGCGTGCGGCGACGATGGCGCGCGTCGTTTTTGTCGATGACGCGCGCACGCTCACCATCGAGCGCAATGGCGCTCGCGAAACGATTCACCTCGCCGGCGTTGCCATCATTGACGCGCTCCGCGCGCGCGACCTTCTGCAGTGGAGCATCGGCGCGCAGTGGGTGATGCTCGAGCCATCCGGCAACGAGTGGCTCGTCTATCGCTCGCCCGACGCGCTCTTCCTCAATCGCGAGCTCGTGCTGCGCGGCTTCGCACGCGCGACCGCCGAAGGCATCGAACCGCACGATCGCGCACCCTTCACCTACCTTGGCGAAGTCGATCCGTCCGGACCGCAGCGCAGCGCCAACACTCCCGCGAAGCCAACGGCCCCGCGCGCGGCTACAACTGCGAAGGCACCGAAAACTCCGCGTAGTACGCCCGCCCGTCGTCCAAATACGCGACGACGCGCAGGCTGATGTCGCCGCGATAGCCGCCGGCAGTCATCGACGATGTCCGCTGCACCATCATCGAAACGCGGAACCGCGCGTCTTTCCCCTCGCCCACCACCGCGTTGACGCTGATGCTGCCGGCGTCGATCTGATTCGTGTCGTCTCTCATCGACATTTGCGGCTCGACGCGAATCGTCTTGATGGTGATGTCCGCGTCGGAGTTGTTCGTCACCTCGATCTGCACGGTGGCCGGCGCACGCTCGTCCGCCCGCGTCAGCATCGGAAAGTCCGTGCCGACGATCTCGAGCTGCACCTCGGAATCCGCGGGCAGCAGCTGCGCATCGGAGAATCCGGATGAACTGCACGCCATCAGCAGCAGGAGCGGGAGCGTTCGCAGCAAACGTTTCATTCGACGGCCCTCGGCCGCGATTGTACGCGCGCCGCGCGATGCAGCAGGACCACAGCTCGCGCGGCATTCCATCGTCCTGTTATTTTTACGCACGATGCTCTCGGCCTGGCTCTCCGGCATGTCCGTCGATGACTTCATGCGCCAGCACTATCAGCGCGCGCCGCTCGCGCTGCCCACTACAGCGCGCGACGCAGTGCCGCTGCTCGACTGGAACACCATGCAGCGCCTCATCGAATCGCACGCCGACATGCTGCTCGTCCGCAACTCCAAACTTCGTCGCGAGCGCGAGCCCGAGACATTCGCCGAAGTGCGCGCGTTGTACGACGAAGGCTTCTCCATCGTGCTGCGCGGCTGCGAACGTTACGACGAAGGCCTGCGCGCGCTCGCCGAACGGTTCGACGCGGAAGTGCCGGGCGATCCGTCGGTGCAGATCTACGCGACGCCGAAGAAGCACCACAGCTTCAGCTGGCACTACGACTGTGAAGACGTCTTCATCGCGCAGACCGCGGGCACGAAGGAGTACTTCATGCGGCGCAACACAGTGAATCCGGAGCCGATGCTCGACGCGATGCCGCGCGACATGCATTACGAGCGCGAGACGTCGCCGATGATCGCCACGACGCTCGTGGCTGGCGACTGGCTGTACATCCCGCGCGGCTGGTGGCACGTCGCGCGCGCGCTGGACGATTCGCTGTCGATCTCGATCGGCGTACTCAGTCCCGCCGCCGCCGGCAAGCGCTGAACGTTGGAGCGGCGGGCGCCCTCGCCCGCCGAGGTCTCGCGAAAAGGTCTCGGCGAAAGACGAAACACGGCGGGCGAGGGCGCCCGCCGCTCCAACGAGAAGCGCGATTACTCCTGCGGGGTGACGCCGAGGTAGGAGCCGGCGATGGCGGACGTGTTCCAGACCTCGCCCGATTCGAGCTGAAAGGACTTGTCGAAGAGCTCTTCCGCCTTCGCGCGATCGCCTTTCAGGTTGTAGAACGCGCCGAGCTGCGCCCACCCTTTGTCGTCCTTCTGATTCTTGGCCATGGCGTTGTCGAACGCGGTCTTGGCCTTGTCCCACTCGCCCGCTTCGTAATACACGCGGCCGATGCGCCACCAGTCGGTCGGCTCCGGATTCTTCGCCGTCACTTCGTCGAAGATCTTCTGCCCCTCGGCCTTCATGCCGCCGAGGTAATAGACGCGGCCGACGCCGATGCGCTCCCAGCTGCCTTTGCCCGCCTGCACCTTCGCGATTTCGAGCAGTGCCTTGCCGGCTTCCTGCTTCGACTTGCCGTGGTACAGCGATGAATCGATCCCTTTGCGTGCGGCCACCGCGCCGACGGCGATGCCGATCACGAACACGGCCACCATGGCCGGGACAGTGCGTTTCCTCATGACGTTTTCTCCTGAAGGAATTTGAACGCGCAAAGGATAGCGCCGGAGATGTCGTGGTGTGTGATGCACGACACGGGCGGCGATTCGTCACCGCGCTGTCACGCGCACAAAAACTATCGCGGACCGGAGAACACGCTTCTCCGGCCCGCGACCTGCGCGTGACATCCAACCTCATCGGCAGACGCGCTCTGACGATCTGGTGCTGGTTACGCCCTGCGACGTCCGGTGACGCGGCCGCCGCCTCGAAACATCTCTCTTACGCAATCGGCGGCTGCAGCGCGTTCAAAACGAGTCGCGACAACGCCGTGATCGACTGCGGTTTATCCACCAAAGCCGAGACCCGCTGCTCCTCGGCCACTCTCTCCAGTTCGGGCGATCCGTACGCCGTCACGAGCAGGATCGAAGCGCCGGGCTGATGGTTCCGGATCGTCGCCACGAGCGACGGCGCATCGCGATGAATCTCTCCCGTGAGATACGGATCCGCCAACACCACGGCATAGGAACGGCCAGTCATCTGACGCTCCGCGGCCGGGCGATCCGGCGCGACGTCCACCGAACAACCGTGCGCCGCGAGATACCGCTGCAATGAACCGGCGATCAACTCGTCGTCATCGATCAGCAGAACGCGCAACGCACCGTCTGCGTCGGTGCGCGTGCGGAGAAGCATTGGATAGCTGGCAGTTCTTGGACCCAAACTGCGATGGAAGGATACGCAAGCGCTTCGCGCGAAACGATCCGGCGAATGCCCAATCTTTCGTCGGTGAAATGCTTACGGCTCCGTCAGCCGCCGAGGAGCTGATTCTCCATCGCGTACTGCACGAGCTCCGCGTTGTTCTTCAGCCCCATCTTCTCGAGCAGGCGCGCGCGGTAAGTGCCGACGGTTTTCACACTGACGTGCAGCTCCGCGGCGATGGCGCGCGGCGGTTTGCCTGCGGCGATCATGCAGAGGATCTGGAACTCGCGATCGGAGAGTTGCTCGTGACGCTTGCGGCCATTCGTCGCGACGAGATCGAACGCGAGCGTCTCCGCGAGCGCCGGTGTGAGAAAGCGCTCGCCGTGCACGACTTTGCGAATGGCTTGCACGAGATGTTCGCGCGCGCTGTCTTTGCTCAGATAGCCGGCGGCGCCGGCCTTCAACGCGCGCGACGCATACGTGACCTGCTGGTGCATGGAGAGGATCAGCACCGGCAACGCCGGATACGACGCTTTGATCTGCGCGAGCACGTCCAGTCCGGGCCGGTCGGGGAGATTGAGATCGAGGATGACGAGATCCCAATGGCCCGCGCGTAATCGATCGAGCGTTTCCGCAGCGGTGCGCGCTTCGCCGCCGACGGCGATGTCGTCGGTTTCGCGCACGATCTGCTTCACGCCTTCGCGCACGATGTCGTGATCGTCGGAGATGAGGACGGTGATCATGCCGGGATTCTCACAGAGACGATCGTACCGCGCGCAGCGATTCCTTCGATCGAGACTGTGCCGCCGATGATCGCGGCGCGCTCGCGAATGCCGATCAGGCCGAGGGATTTCGGATCGGCGAGCTCCTCTTCGCGGATGCCGCGGCCGTCGTCGCGCACTTCGAGCAGCAGCGCGCGCGCCTGCTTGCGCAAGCGGATCTCGACGCGCGTCGCTTCGGAATGCCGCGCGACGTTCGTGAGCGCTTCCTGCACGATGCGGTAGATGGTGGTGGCGGTGCGGCGCTCGAGCTCCGGCAATTCGTCGCTGACGGAGAGATCGCATTCGATGCCGGTGCGTTCCTCGAACACACGCGCATCCGCTTCGAGCGCCGCGGCGAGGCCGAGATCATCGAGCACGGACGGGCGCAATTCCGCGGAAAGGCGCTGCACCGATTCCACCGTGAGATCGAGCGTGTTCAGGATGCGGTCGCGCAGCGCGACGGCGTTGTCCGTCGACGAATCGACGAGCTTCACCAGGCCGCCCACATCCATCTTCAACGCGGTGAGAGACTGACCGAGGTCGTCGTGAATTTCGCGGGCGATGCGCGTGCGCTCTTCTTCCTGCACGGTGATGAGGCGATCGGAAAGCGCTTTCAGATTGCGCTCGCTCTCCACGATCTTCGCTTCCGCTTCGCCACGATTCGCGACCATGGCGTTGAACGTTTCGCCGAGGAGGGCGATCTCGCGCGGGCCGCCGACGGGCGCGGTTTTCATCGGTGTGCTGGAGGCGAATCCTTCGCGGGCGATGGCAGCGGCGCTGCGCGCGAGCGTGTCGACGGGACGTTCGATGGCGCGCGCGAGAATCAGCGCGGCGACGAACGTCACCACGATCACGAGCAGCAGTCCGGCCACGCCGCGCAGCAACAGACCGCGCACGGGCTGCATGACGGTGGCGGTCGGAACGCCGACGTACAGATAGGCGTGCAGCACCGGCAGTTCGGTGAAGCCGTACTGCCGCGAGACGCCGTCGATGCCGACCGCTTGCGTCCAGCCGTGTTTCTCGCGCAGCACGATGCGCGTGATCTCCGCGCTGCGCGTGCTGCGTCCGGCCCAGCGCTGCCCGTCCTCGGAGCGCGCCACGACGGTGCCGCTCTCGTCGACGATGGTGATGACGCTCTTCGGCGGCAGCGCTTCGCGCGCGACGATCTCCGGCATCTGCACGAGCACGAGCACGCCGGAGGGAACACGCTGCGCGAGGAACGAGATCCAGTGGCTGTCCACCGAGCGCACGATCGGCACGCCCACCGGCAGCGTCCCGCGATGCAACTCGTCGCTCACCCATGCCTGTGCGTTCGCCGCGAGCAGGCGCTGTTCGGGCGCGGGCTGCGCGGCACAGAGCAGCACGCCGCGATCGTCGAACAGCGCGAGCGTCACGAACTGCGGGAAAAAGTCGACGATGCCGAAGAGCGAATCGCAATGCGAGCCGTCGGCGTTGCGAATGCCGGGACGCATGGCGACGCTGGTGAGCAGTTGCCGCGCGTCGTCATGCGCCGCCTGGATGCGCGACGCAGTCGCGCGAGCAATGCGCAGCGCCGTGATGCGCGCATCGGCGAGCTCCGAGCGCACCTGCCACGCGAACAGCGAAGCGACGACGAGAAACAGCGGCAGCGCGGCGACGCCGGCGAGCGTGGCGAGCCACGAGCGGATCGATAACGGACGCCGCTGTTCCATGCGGCGGCAGTGTAACGGGTGGCGTAGAGTTCGGCGCGATCGGCCGCGGCGTCAGCGGCGCCGCACGGCGCGTTCACCCGGTTCCGCTTTGGCCGGACGGATCTTTCCGCGCACGGCTTTCAGCTCTTCGCGAATGAACTCGATCTGCGCGAGCAGCTCGTCCACCTGCCGGCTGGTGCTGACCGATTGGCCGCGGCGCGGACGATGCGAACGGCGATCGGCGGCCAGCGTGCGCCAGAGCTCCGTCCGTTCTTCGGCGTCGAGCGCGATGATCATCCGGCTCAAGCGGCTCACGCCGTCGCCGTTGCGCGACGCACCGTCAGGCTCGGCGAAAAACGTCTCCGGCTCGACATGCAGCAGGCGCGCGAGAGTGAGAAACAACTCTACGTCGAGCGACTGCTTCTCATTTTCGATGCGTGACAACGTTGCCACGCTGATCTCCGCCTTCGCCGCGACATCAGCAAGAGAGCGGCCCTGTGCGACGCGGGCGTCGCGAATTTTCTCTCCGACCATCGAGAGATCGTACCAAAGGAATCCGCCGCGGGGGAGTTACATCTCACGCAAATAAAATGAGCGTGCGTTTCCGCAGCGGACGCCTCCCGCGATGTGCGTTAGAAGGTATCGAGCAGGTGCGCAACATCCTGCGCCAGCGCGTGGATGCTGTCCTTCATCACCGTCGTGTCGTTGCCGCCCGCGAACTTCCACGTGCCGCCGGAACGCCGCGCCTGCGTGAACCGGATCAGCACGGCTCCCGTCGCGGCATCCGCAATCTCGCCCGAGATCTTCGTGCCCGCCGCCCCCGCGCCGAAGCCGGCCCAGTACCGCGCGGCGCGCGATCCCGGATCGATCGATTCCACCTTCGCCCGCAGCACCAGCACCTTCCCCTTCTTCGGCGCCTTCTTCGCTTCTTCCACTTTCGCCGAAGCCTTCAGCTCCTTCTGCAGCGCGGTGGTGAACTCCGGCGTGAAGTCGTCGAGCACCGCCTTGATGGCCTTGTACGAGTCTTCTTTCTCGTCCGGCAGCGGTGTGGAGGCGGTGTTGAACGGCGTGACCACGATCTTCTCGTAGTCGTTCGTGGAGAACGTCTTCACGATCTCGATCTCGTCGATGTCCGGCCCCCACTCCTTGTACGTGCCGGGCTCTTTCGAGACGGTCTTGCGGCCGCGCGCGAACGAGGGAAGGGTGAGCGAGACGAGGATCAGCAGCGCGATGGCGAGGCGACGGTTCATGGGATCTCCGGGAGGGTGCGTTTGGATGACGGGTGCAGGCTCACGGGCTCATAGGCTCATGGGCTCATAGGCTCATAGTAGCGACGGCGGCGCAACATGCTCTCGAAGTCCGGACTGCCGGGACTGAACAGCGCAACAGCTGAACAGCTCCGCTCCCCTTCCCTCAATGATGCGCTTTCAAAAACGTCTCCGGCTTGGAGAACACTTTGGCGATGTTCATCCCGTTTTTCACGGCGTGCAACGTCACTTTGCGCGTGGCCAGCGCCGCGCCGAGCTGAATGTATGTCTTCAGTTTGCCGCGATGTTTGTAGCGCACGTCGAGCGCGTGGCGCCACAGCCGCGAATACTCGCCGTAGAACTCGTCGAGCGGCAGCCTGGTCGGCAGCACGGTGTGGACGATGTCGTACATCTCCCATTCGTGCGTCGTTACGTTGCGCTTCGCGTCATCCCACAGATCCGTTCCGGGCAGCGGCGTGAGGATCGAGAAGCCGCTGTTGTACGCGCCCATGTTGTCGATCCAGTCTCGCAGGCGCGCGAAGTCATC
>DASSMK010000117.1:0-11688 GCA_035688915.1 Thermoanaerobaculia bacterium | reverse complement strand
GAAGGCGCAGGCATCCTGATCCTCGAAGAGCGCGAGCACGCCTTGGCGCGCGGCGCGAAGATCTATTGCGAGCTGACCGGCTACGGCATGTCCAGCGATGCGTACCACATCACCTCACCCGCGGAAGACGGCAGCGGCATGGCGCACGTGATGCGCCGCGCGCTGAAAGACGCGGGACTGCAGGCGACCGACATTCAGTACATCAACGCGCACGGCACCTCGACGCCGGTGGGCGACAAGACCGAAACGCGGGCCATCAAGACCGTGTTCGGCGAGGCCGCGAAGAACGTGGCCATCAGCTCCACCAAATCGATGACCGGCCACCTCCTCGGCGCCGCCGGCGGTCTCGAGTCAGCCATCGCGGCGCTGGCGATCCAGAACGGCATCCTCCCGCCGACGATCAACTACGAGAACCCCGATCCGGAGTGCGACCTCGACTACGTGCCGAACACCGCGCGAAAGATGGACGTGACGCACGTGCTGTCGAACTCGTTCGGCTTCGGCGGCACGAACGCGACGCTGGTGTTTTCGAAGCACGAATAAGCGCGCCAACTAACGACAACCGTTGGAGCGGCGGGCGCCTCGCCCGCCGTTTTGCTTTTGATTCAGCTCCTTTCCTCGCTTCGCTCCGGCGGGCGTGGGCGCCCGCCGCTCCACCCCCTCCCACCGCGCATGCTTTGTGCTATAAAGTTCTTCATGCGCTACGACACACTCATCGCTGGTGCCGGCCTGGCCGGCCTTCAATGCGCGCGGCTGCTCGCCCAACGCGGGCTGCGCGTCCTGCTCGTCGATCGCAAGGCTTCGCTCGTCGAAACGATCCAGACCACCGGCATCTTCGTCCGCAAAACGTGGGAGGACTTTCCGCTTCCGGACGAGCAGCTCGGTCCGGCCATTCGCGACGTGATCCTCTACTCGCCCGCGCGTCGCGCCATGCGTCTCACGGCGCAACACGACGAGTTCCGCATCGGCCGCATGAGCTGGCTCTATCTCTATCTGCTCGAACAGTGCGTGCGCGCCGGCGTGACCTGGCTGCCGGAGACGACGTTTGAAGCGTACGACGGCGAATGGGCGACGCTGCGCCGCCGCGGACACAAGGAGCGCGTGAGCACGCGTTACGTGATCGGCGCGGACGGCGCGCGCTCGCGCGTGGCGCGCGCACTGCGTCTGGATACGAATCGCGAGATGCTCATCGGCATCGAAGACATCGTGCCGCCCACCGGCTCGACGCCGGAGCTGCATTGCTTCCTCGATCCGCGCCTCGCGCCCGGCTACATCGCCTGGCTCGCGAATGATGGCCACGAAGCGCACGTCGGCGTGGCCGGGTATCGCGATCGATTCGATCCCGCGGTGGCGCTCGATGCGTTCCGCGCGTCGCTGCCATTCGCCATCGGCCGCACCATCGAACGTCGCGGCGGACTCATTCCGGTCGGCGGGATGCTGCGGCGCATCGCGAATGATCGCGGTCTCGTCGTTGGCGATGCGGCGGGCGCGGTGTCACCGCTCACCGCGGGAGGACTGGATGCCGCGCTGCGCCTCTCCACCTTCGCCGCGGATGTCGTAACGAATTACCTCGAGCATGGCGACAAACGCGTGCTGGCGCAGTACACCGGCGATCGCTTCCGTGCGCGCTTCCTGGCGCGGCGTTGGATGCGCCGCGCCATTCGCGCTACAGCCCATCCGTTGCTGATGGAAGTCGCTTGCGCGCTGATGCGCACGCCGCCGCTGCGCGCGATGGCGGAGCATGTGTTCTTCGCGCGCGGCTCGTTTCCGGACGTTGCGGTGGAGCCGATCTCAGCGCGCGCTTAGCCACGCCACGAAATCGAGCTGCCCATATTTATCGGCGACGTCCGCGGGCGTCATGCCGTCGCTCGCTTTGGCGTCGACGTCCGCACCGTGCGCGAGCAGCAGTTCCGCGAGCGCGACGTCGCCGCGGCTCGCTGCGCCATGCAGCGGCGTGTAGTCCATCTGCTGCTTCGCGTGCACGTCCGCGCCGCGCTCGAGCAACAGCCGCGCGGTTTCGATGTCGCGCACGGCGACCGCTGCGTGCAGCGGCGTGACGCGCTGCGCATTGTCTGCCGCCGCGTTGACGTCCGCGCCGAGCGCGATCAGCGCGCGCGCCAGCTCGCCGTGGCGGAAGAAGATGGCCAGACCGAGCGCGGGAAAGCCGTCCGCGCTGCGCTGGCCGAGGAGCGACGGATCGTCGTGGAGCAAGGCCAAGGCGCGCGTGGAGTCGCCGAGGGCGCAGGCTTCGTGGAAGGTGAGCTGCGCGCCGCGATCGAGGAAGAGCTGCGCGAGCTCCGGTTTGCCGTGATAAACGGCCGTGAGCAACGCGCCGCCGCGCTCGTGCACGCGCGACGGATCTTCGTCGAGCAGTGCCACTACGCGGGCGGCGTCTCCGTTGCGGACAGCGTCGTCGAGCTCGCTCATGTCGCAGTCATGGTAACGCGCTGCGGCGCGTTCTACGGGCTGCAGAGGATTCCGCTCGCTCGCCACCCTCCTCACCCCGCCCGCTCTACGGCCGCTAGCGAAACGTGGGGCGGCGCGTGCCTCCGTTTACGCTTTTCCCGCAGCAATCGAAGCCATTGCCGTCGAGGCTGCATAAAAAGAGCACACATTTTTCGGCATTCTTTTTGATCTAAAGAAAAGATGTGGAGGCGAAGATGAAGCGTTGCGAGCTTTGCGGACATTCACGTGCGGCGCATGTCGACGGTACCCGCTGCGCCCTCTGCGGCTGCCTGCCCGAACGGCGCGAATTCGTGCAGCAACCCCTCGGCTTCCGTTCCTCGTTACCGACGCGGGTGACGAGCAACACACGAAAAAGGTGAGCTCAGCCCTAGGATGATTTCGGCGCGAATGCTCGTTGCCTGAATCATGGACGTTCAATCGAAGAGAACTCCCAAGCTCGTCTCAGTGTCCGAACGCAACCTCCAGAACGCCGCGGTGCGCCTGCTGCCAAAGCACAACAAGCTGGTCTCCTCCGAGGTCGAATACCTCCGCCGAGTCCTCGGCGACCGAGCCACCCAGATCGAGATCGACGACAAAGTGCAGCAGGTGCGGCGGCTGCCCTGGAGCGAAATTGTGGGAGATGCGTAATTGAGAATTGAGAATGCAGAATTGAGAATTGAAAGCGCGCGCTCCGTCCAAGAGTCGCGCGCGTAGCGCCACCACAATTCTCAATTCTCAATTCCTAAATTCTCAATTCGTTTTGGCGCGTCTCCCGCAACCCACCGTTGCGTGGCCAATTACGACGTCCTCATCATCGGCGCCGGCGCGGCAGGACTATCCGCGGCGCGAGCGCTTTCCGGCGCGCGCAAGCGCGTTTGTCTGCTCGAGGCGCGGCCACGCGTCGGCGGGCGTGTGCACACCATTCGTGAGAGTTCGCTGCCGCTGCCGATCGAGTTGGGCGCGGAGTTCGTGCACGGCACGGTGGAATCGACGCTTTCGCTGATCGATGCGGCGGCGCTGAATCTCGCGCAGCTTCCGGACAATCACTGGTGGTCGGCGGACGGCCAGTGGCAGCTCGTCGATTTCTGGAGCGAGCTGGCCATCATCCAGAAAGAAGCGTCGCGGCTGAAGCGCGACATGTCGTTCGCCGATTTTCTGCGCGCGCATCCGAAGCTGCCCAAACGGCTGCGCGAGCTGGCGCATGGATTCGTGGAGGGCTACCACGCCGCGCATGCGGATCGGATGTCCGCACGCGTGCTGGCCAGCGCGGATTCCGAACAGGAAGAGGAAGCGCCGGGTGCGAACGCGCAGTACCGCCTGCCCGGCGGCTACGACGAAGTCCTCGCGTCGCTGCACGCTGCGCTCGATCCCACATTCGCCGACGTACGACTGAACACCGCCGTGCGTCGCGTGGAATGGTCGCAAGGACGTGTGTCCGTCGAGACTTCGCGCGGTGAGGCGCTGCGCGCTGCCGCGCTCGTGATCACCGTGCCCATCGGCGTGCTCAAAGCGCCGCGCGAAGCCGACGGCGCGATCGCCTTCGATCCGCCGCTGCGCGAAAAAGAGAACGCGCTCGCGCACATCGAAGCGGGACACATCGTGAAGATCGCCTTCCGCTTTCGGGAGCCGTTCTGGTCCGATCCGCAATTCATCGTCGAGCGCGCGAAGGATCCCAAGTCGGTCGCGCGCGGCATCCCGTTGAACTTCGTCCACACGAACGATCGCTTCATGCCGACCTGGTGGACGTTCGCACCGCTGCGCGCCCCGATCCTGACCGGCTGGGCCGGCGGTCACGCCGCCGATGCGCTGCTCGCCGAAGGACCCGAGACGATGATCGATCGCGCACTCGATTCGATGAGCCGCGCCTTCTGCATGAAACGGAAGAAGCTCAACGCGCTGCTCGTCGGCACCTGGACGCACGACTGGCAAAGCGATCCTTACGCCCGCGGCGCCTATTCGTACGCCACAGTCGGCGGCGAAAACGCGCACCAGACGATGGCCAAACCGATCCGCCGCACGCTCTTCTTCGCCGGCGAAGGAACGAGCAGCGACCAAACCGGCACCGTCGCCGGCGCGCTCGAAAGCGGCACGCGCGCGGCGCGTGACGTGTTGCGGGCGCTGCCGGTGTCATCGCGAGGATAACGAGGGGCCTCCGGCGGCCGGGCCACGGGCCCGGACCCGTTGGTTGGCCTAGCCTCCGCTGACAGTGTCGTGCGAGTCGGCAGTGCGTGCGCGGCGGAGGCTAGGCCCACCAATTGGGTCCGGGGCCATTGGCCCCGGCCGCCGGAGGCCTCCCGTCATGCCCGCGTTGACGCGATAGGCACCAGCAACTGCTCCAGCGCCGCAATCGTCATCGGCATGCTGAAGAGGAAGCCCTGCACCTCGTCGCAGCCGTGTTCTTCGAGAAACGCGAGCTGCTCCGGCTTCTCCAAGCCTTCTGCCACGACGCGCAGATTCAAGCCCTGCGCGAGCTGAATCACCGCGCGCACAATCGCGGCATCTTCGAAACGATCGGGCAGCTCTTCGACGAATCCGCGATCGATCTTCAGCGCGTCGATCGGAAAGCGCTTCAGGTAACTGAGAGCGGAATGGCCGGTGCCGAAGTCGTCGATGGCGATGGTCACGCCCGCACGGCGCAGTCCAGTCAGAATGGCGATGGTCAGATCGACATCTTCCATCGCCACGCTCTCCGTGATCTCCAGCTCCAGCGCATGCGGATCGATCCCCGCGATTGCGATCGCATTCTCGATCGTGCCGAGCAGCGTGCGCTCGCGGAACTGTCGCGCGGAGATGTTCACCGCCACGCGAAAATTCGACAGACTGCGCTCACGAATTTGTTTGGCGTGGCGGCACGCTTCGCGGATCACCCAATCGCCGATGACGACGATGAAGCCGCGATCTTCCGCGACGCTCATGAACTCCGCCGGCCCGATCACTCCCCTCTCCGGATGGTTCCACCGCAGCAGCGCCTCGGCACCAATGATCCGGCGCGTCTTCAGATCGATCTGCGGCTGGTAGTACAGCTCGAACTCGCCGCGCTCCACCGCGCGATGCAAGCCGCTCTCGAGCGTCATGCGCTCCTGCGTGGAGCGATTCATCTCGCGCGTCGAGAGCTCGTACGTGTTCCGCCCCTCCGCCTTCGCGCGATACATCGCGGTGTCCGCGTTGCGCAGCAGCGTCTCCGCATCTTCGCCGTCGTCCGGAAAGATCGTGATGCCGATGCTCGTCGTGACGTACAGGCGATGGCCGTTCACTTCGATCGGCTCGGCCACAGTAGCGAGCACTTTCTGCGCGACCAGCGCGGCATCGTCGCGACGCTCGAGATCCTGCAGCACGATCGTGAACTCGTCGCCGCCGACGCGCGCCACCGTGTCGCCTTCGCGCACCGTCGTCTTCAACCGCCGCGCGATCTGCCGCAGCAGAGCGTCGCCGACGGAGTGGCCGAGGGAATCGTTGACGAGCTTGAAGTGATCGAGATCGAGGAAGAGCACGGCCACGACGCGCGAGCGGCGCGCCGCGAGCGCCAGCGCGATGGTGAGGTGCTCCTGAAAGAGGCGCCGATTGGCGAGGCCGGTGAGCGCGTCGTGATACGCCTGATATTCGATCTGCTGCTCGGCGGCTTTGCGCTCGGTGATGTCGCGAATGAGGCCGATCACGCCGGCGATGTTGCCGTTCGCGTCGTGGTGCGGGCGATAGACCGACGACACCCAACCTTCGCGGCCGGTGGTCGGCACGTGGTAGCGGATGTCCGGCGACGCGACGGTCTCGCCACGCATGGCGCGGCCGAGGAGCTCGTCGACGTTTTGCTCACGAATGTGGGGGAAGAGGTCGATCGCATACTTGCCGATCACATCCTCGGACGCCATTCCGGTCAGCTCTTCCATGAACCGGTTCCAGATGAGATAGCGGAGATCGCGGTCGTAGACCACGATCCCTTCGCCGGCGTTGTCGATGATTTCCGAGGCGAATTGATTCGATTCGCGCAGCGCGCGTTGCGCGCGGACGGTGGCCACTTGCCGCACCACGATCGCCACGGCAGCCGCGACGAGCGCCGCTGCGATGAGGATCTCGACGGGCAGCATGTCGGGTGCGTAGTGTGGGGAAGCGACCGCGGCGTTGCAAGCGAAACTACAATCCCGCAGCCATGACCAGCTACTGCGACATCGCGCCCGGCCATCCCTTCCACGGTCCGTATCACGACGAGGAGTACGGCTTCCCCGTGCGCGACGACGACAAGTTGTTCGAGCGTCTCGTGCTGGAGATCAATCAAGCCGGCCTGTCGTGGCTGACGATCCTGAAGAAACGCGACGCTTTTCGGGAAGCGTTCGACAACTTTTCGCTGGAGCGCGTGTCACGCTTCGACGCGCGCCGCCGTGCGAAGCTACTCGAAAACCCAGGCATCATCCGCAATCGTTTGAAGGTCGACGCCGCGATCGAAAACGCGAAACGCATCCTGGCGCTGCGCAAAACCCACGGCTCCTTCGCGAACTGGCTGGACGCGCATCACCCGCGCGACAAAGCGGAATGGGTGAAGCTGTTCAAAAAGACCTTCGTCTTCACCGGCGGCGAGATCACCGGGTCTTTCCTTCTCAGCACTGGGTACTTGGCCGGCGCGCATGAGGAGGGGTGTGAGGTGTTTGCGCGCGTGGCGCGGGAGGGGCCCGCGTGGATGAGGCGGAATTGAGAATTGAGAATTGAGAATTGAGAATTTTTCGGGTGCACGCGCTGCGTGCATATTCTCAATTGCGTATCGAAATTGAGAATCGATGCGCCGCGAGTGCACGGTGCAAATTCTCAATTCTCAATTCTCAATTCTCAATTCTCAATTCACCGCCCCGCGCAGCTGCATCGCTCTCGCATACAGCTGATGAAAGTGGTGAACTCCATTCTCCCTCTGCACTGAATACCGTCCGCGGTCGTAGGTTTCGCTTTGCAGGCCGCGTTGGACGGATTCGCAGATTTCGATGTCTTCGATTTGGATCTCGTCGCTGAAGGCGACGGTTTCGTCGAGCTCTTTTTTGGCGGCGGCGGGGTCGCGGAAGTACCACTCGAAGATCGTGAGCGTGCGGTGCGGGCCGAGGGGGAGGATGAGGTTGGTGGAGAAATTGTCGGGGTAGACGTTGAGCATGAGGTTCGGGAAGATCCAGAAGTAGCGCACTTCGTCATCGCCGCCGCTGGTGCGGATGCGCTCCGGGCGGCGCGTCGGCGCGAACTGGATCGAGTAGTTGCCCTTCGTCTCCGTGCGGTAGTTCGGGTAATCAAGCTCGCGAAAGAGGCCTGGATGGACGATGGGGATGTGGTAGCCCTCCAGGTAGTTGTCGACGTAGACCTTCCAGTTGCAGTCGAGCGTCCAGTCTTTGCGCAGCGCGAGCTGGAAGCCGGAGTAATCGTGCTTCGGCATGTCGGAGAGCAGCTCGCCGAAGAATGACGACAACGACTCGGCGTTGCGATCGAGATTGACGAACACCAACTCGTTCCACACCTCGACGCGGAACGGCGGCAGCACGCAGGACGCGCGATCGAACTCCGCGACGCCATCGAACTCCGGTTGCGTCAGGAGGCGGCCGTCGGTGGCGTACGTCCAGCCGTGATAGCGGCACTGCAGCACGGGACGCTTCCCTTCGCCGCGCGCTACGGGACCGGCGCGGTGCCGGCAGACGTTCGACATCGCGCGGAGCTCGCCGTCAGTGCCGCGCACGACGAGCAGCGGCTCGCCGGCGATGTTCGTGGTGAAGTACTGCCCCGGCTCGCGCACCTGCTCCGCGCGTCCAGCGAGCTGCCACGTCTTGCCGAAGACGTGGCGGTTCTCATCGCGCAGCACGTCCGCATCGAGATAAAAGCGCGACGGCAGCGTCGCCGCGTGTGACAGGCGCGCGTCGATCATCGCTTCCTCATCTTCATGATCAGAAACACCGGCACGCTCAGCGCGAGCAGAAACAGCGAGTGGATCGTGCTCTTCGTGTCGCCGATGGCGGCACCGATCAGAAAAGCGATCGAGGCGAGCAGCGCCAGGCCGGTGGTGAATGGATGTCCCCATGCGCGATACGGCCGCGGCGCTTGCGGCTCGCGCGCGCGCAGCACGAACAGCGTGAGGAACGACAGCGCGTAATTGGCGACGAAGAAGAACGCCAGCTTGGCGATGACGGTTTCGAACGTGCCGGTGACGATGAACGCCGCGGCGAGCATGCTGCTGATCATCAGCGCCACGTCCGGCGTGCCGCCTTTGTTCACTTCGCGCGCGCCGCGCCAGAACAGGCCGTCGCTGGCCATCGCGTACAACACGCGCGGCGCCATCAGCACATTCGAGTTCACGGCGCTGAGCAGCAGGATGATCACCAGGCCGCGCACGACGTCATAGCCCCACGTGCCGAACAGCCGCTCCGCGACCACGCCCGCCGCGAGTCCCTGCCCCGCGATGGTCGGCAGCGAGACCACGCAGAGGATCGCCACGTTGATCAGCAGATAAAGCGCCGCCACGATGCCGATGCCGCCGAGCATCGATCGCGGGATGTCGCGCGTTTCCTTCACTTCCTCCGAGAAATAGATCACCGCCGACCAGCCGTCGTACGTGTAGATCACGGCCTGCAGCGCGACGATGAAGGCGACGAGCAGCGTTTCTTCGTGATCGGTGACGATGGCGGCGGTGGCTTCGGCCGGCGAGCGCGTGCCGAGCCAGAAGCACGCCGCGATGAAGAGCAACAGGGCGACCGCTTTGATGATGCTGGTGACGTTTTGCGCGGCGCCGCCGGCGCGAATGCCGGTCCACTGCACGATGGTCAGGATGGCCACGACGGCCAACGCCACGACCTGCTGCGCGCGCGCTTCGGGAAAGAGACCGACCGTGTATTCGCCGACCACAATCGCAACGGCGGCGGTGGTGCCGCAGGTCGAGATCCAATCGCTCCAGCCGACGATGAAGCCGGCGTAATCGCCGAGGCCGCGGCGGACGAAGACGTATTGACCGCCGCTGCGGGGGACGAGCGTGCCGAGCTCGGAGAGCGCGTTGGCGCCGAGAAGGGCGTAGAGGGCGCCGGCAATCCAGACGGCCATGAACGGCCAGAACGTATCGATGTGCGCGGCGATCACGCCGGGCGTGCGGAGAATGCCCGCGCCCACCGCGTTTCCGATCGTCACCGCCAGACCGAAGCCCACACCGAGCACGGCGAGGAGTCGGCCGCGCGACACGTCGACGGTTTGCGTGGACATTTGGCGGCGTAAGTGTAGCGGCGACGGTCAGCGAAGCGCCACGACAGGTAAAAAAAACGGCGGGGCAAGCCCCGCCGCTCCAATGTGATGCGTGTCCGACCGTGCTATTCGTCTTTGATGACCAGCGGGCCGTTCACCGTCGAGAGGCGCACGTTGCGCGCGCCGGAGCCCAGCTCGATCGTGCGCGGCGAATCGTCGTCATCGTTATCGAAGCGCGACATGCGGCGCGAATCGCCGCACGCGTCGGCGTGGCAGGAGATCGGACCGGCGCCGGACGCTTCGACCGTCACACCCGACGCGTAGTTGCGCGGGATGCGGAGAGTGAGCGGACCGTTGGTGGTCGACGCTTCGAGGTTGCCGCCTTCCCAGCGCGCGCCGTCGAGGCGCACGGCCAGCGGGCCGTTGCTCGTCACGAGCTTCACGTTGCCGGAGGAGCCGCTGACGCTGATCGGGCCGTTCACCGACTTGGCGTCGATGTGGCCGCGCGAATCTTTCACCGAGAGCGGACCGTTCGTGGCGCGCGCGACGACGGAGCCGTCGACGCCGCGGATCGAGACCGGGCCGTTCTGGGAATCGACATTGAGATCGGCGCCGCGCGGCATCTCGATGAAGTAGAAGATCATCCACTGGCCGTCGTTCGGACCGTCGGCGGTGATCTCGTTGCCGCGCAGCGCGACGCGCACGTCGTTGAGGTCCGCGGCCAGCGCGGCGGCCTTGCAGACCGTCACTTTGTACGTGCCGCTGTTCGTGCCGGTCACGCGGATGCCGGCGTGCTCGCCACGCACGTTCAGCGTGCGCAAACCGGCCACCGGGACTTCTTCCTTCGCGATCGCAGCGCGATGGTTGTTGAAGCGCACCATGCCGTCGTCGCACGAGGTGCTGTCATCGTCGAAATCGATCGACACGCTGCTGTTGCCGCGGCCGGCGAATGCGCCCGTCGCCACCACCAGCATTGCTACCGCCATGAGCCAGCGTTTCATTGTTCATTTCCTCCGTTCGCAGCGTAAATACGCCGGGAAGAGCTCGCGGTTAGGCGGACGCTGTAAACTTTCGCGCCGTACGTGTCTTCGATGCTCAGACGTCTCGCGCGGCGGCTTCCCGGTTTACGCCCTCTCCACACCTACATCCGCGCCCTCGAAACCGAGCGCGACGCCCTCCGCGCCGACCTCGGCCACTGGCGCACCTGGATGTCCCCCGGCCACTTCTACTCGCCGATCCCGAATGCGGCGGAAGTGCGGGCGCGCGAAGCGGAGCTGTTCGGGGATCCGCCGCCCGCGCTGCCCGGCATCGAGCTGCATGTCGAGCGGCAGCTGGCGCTCGTGCACGAGCTGGCGCGCTTCTACGGCGAGCTGCCGTTCTCGCGCGAGCGCAGCGACGCGACGCGCTACTGGTATGTGAATCCGGCGTTCTCGTTCGGCGACGCCATCGTGCTCTATTCGATGCTGCGGCATCTGCAGCCGCGGCGCGTCATCGAGATCGGCTCCGGCTATTCGTCCGCGCTAATGCTCGATACGCGCGAGCGTTTTCTGCCCGACGTCGAGCTGACGTTCATCGATCCCGATTCGTCGACGCTGCGATCGCTGATGCGCGAAGGCGATCGCGCGGACGTCATCGCATCACCCGTGCAGAGCGTGCCGCTGGAGCGGTTTGATGGGCTCGAAGCGAGTGACGTGCTTTTCGTCGATTCGACGCATGTGGCCAAGACCGGCAGCGACGTGAATCGCATCGTCTTCGACATCCTGCCGCGGCTGAAGAGCGGCGTGTACGTGCACTTTCACGACGTCTTCTATCCGTTCGAATATCCGAAGGAGTGGGTGTACGAAGGGCGCGCGTGGAACGAAGATTACCTGCTGCGCGCGTTCCTGCAGTTCAACGACGCCTTCGAGATCGTGCTCTTCAGCACGTACGTGGCGCGCTTCCATCGCGAGCTGCTGCAGCGAGAGATGCCGCTGGTGCTGGAGAATCCCGGCGGCGCACTCTGGCTCCGGCGGCGGTGAGTGGAGCGGCGGGCGCCCTCGCCCGCCGGTAAGCGCGAGC
>DASSMK010000116.1:0-6204 GCA_035688915.1 Thermoanaerobaculia bacterium | reverse complement strand
GGAATCCGGCGGGCGAGGGCGCCCGCCGCTCCAACAGTCGTCCCTAGTGCCGCACGGCGTGGCGTTTCTGCGTGCGCGGCGCGACGGTGAGGTGGAACGCGAGCGACGTGGACTGGCCGGCGATGACGGTGAGCGGTTGCGCGTGCTCGAACGTGTCCGCGTTCGCGTAGAACGAGGTGGCGTAGCGATGCGCGGGGTCGGCGGCGACGAAGCGGTACGTG
Source organism: Thermoanaerobaculia bacterium (assembly GCA_035688915.1). GTDB lineage: Bacteria > Acidobacteriota > Thermoanaerobaculia > Gp7-AA8 > Gp7-AA8 > DASSMK01. The sequence goes on along the minus strand of DASSMK010000116.1, from coordinate 5,983 downwards.
CCGCTCGGCAGCGCCAGTCCGGCCGTGCCGGCGAGGGAGGTGGTGGCAGTGGCGACGAGTGTGCCGGTGGCGTCGTAGGCGCTGACGGTGATGCCCGCCACGGGCGTGCGGGTGGTGATGTCGTCGGCGGTGATGGTGATGGCGGCGGCGAGGCTGAGCGCGAAGTCGCGCGTGAGCGTCGCGTTCTCCGCGATCGTGATCGGCGAGGTGACGGTCACGTAGCGCAGCGCGCGATCGAATGCAGCCAGAGTGTAGGTGCCCGGTGCGACGACGAGCGTGTAATTGCCGGCGTCGTTTGTGATCGTGGAGGCGACGAGGATGCCGTTGGCGTCGTACGCGCCGACAGTGATGCCGCTCGCGGTGACGTGACCGCTGACGCGGCCGCCGCGCGGCAGCGCGAGCTCCAATCCGTCGAGCGTCTGCGGCGCGTTCACGTGCAGCAGCGCGGCGGTGGCGAAAGGCGGCGCGTAGGCGTAGACCAGCGCAGTGTCGTACGCGCCGAGCTTGTAGTCGCCGGTGGGCACGAGCAGCGTGAAGCGGCCGTCGGCGCCGCTGGTGACGAATGCGCGCACGCTGCCGCTCGCGTTGAATGCGGCGACGGTCATGTTCGCGAGCGGCGCGCCGGTCGATGCGTCGCGCAGGATGCCGCGCAGCGTGGCCGCACGCGGCAGCGTCGCATCGAGCGCATTGCGCGTTTCGCCTTCGCCCACCGTGACGGCGAGCGCATCCTCGAATGAATTCGCATTGAGATAGAACGCGCTGGCGTAGAGGCCGGAGCGTTCTTCGTAGACGAGGCGGTAGCTGCCGGCGCGCAGCGTGAGATCGAACGTGCCGTTCGCGCCGGTGGTCGCCGTCGCCGCGGCGAAACCGTTCGCGTCGTACGCGGTGACGATGGCGTTGGCCACGGCGGCGCCGGTGATCTCATCGCGCACGGTGCCGCGCAGATGGGCGATGTCGCCGAGGGAGAGGTTTGCGGTGGTGGTGGCTCCGGCGGTGACGTTGAGCGGCGTGGCCGCGCTGAAGTTCGCCGCGTTCGCGTAGAACGACGGCGCGTAGACCAGCGCGTCATCCCACGCCGCGAGCTTGAATGCGCCGGGTGGCACGATCAGTTGATAGCGGCCCGTCGCATCGGTGCGCGTCGAACCGCGCAAAGTGCCGGAGAGGTTGTAGAGCGCCACCACCATGTTCGGCAGCGTGGCGCCATCTTTCGACGTCACGAATCCGGCCACCGTGCCGCCGCGCTGCAGCGTGAAATCGATTCCCGTCAGCGTCGTCTGCAGAACGAGGACGTTCGATGTGTCGAACGATTCCGCGCCGTTGTAGAAGCTCGTCGCGTAGACGCCGGCGTTGTCGTACGCGAGCACGTGATACGAGCCCGCGCTCAGCGTGAGCGTGTACTTGCCGCTCGCATCCGTCGTGGTGGTGCCGCGCTGGATGCCGTTCGTGTCGTAGGCCGCTACGGTCATCCCCGCCAGCGTGTTGCCGGACTCGGAACGCACAGTGCCGCCGATCGTGGCGGCAGCAGCGGGAAGAGCAGCGAACAGCGCGAGGACGAGAAGCAGCCGGAGTCTCATGGATGATGGGGTGAGCGCCGCGAGGCGAGGGCGCGCCGCGTCACGTTCGTGGCGCCGGCGCTCTGGAGCACGCTCCAGTTCAGCGGTTCGGTGGAAAGCGTGACGTCGCGCGTCTGATTGAAGAACACCACCGCGCGCACGCCTGCGTACTTGTCGGTGAGATCGTGGAACGCGCCGTCGTACCACTTCGCCGCGTCGCCGCCGGAAGTGAGCGTGCCGAACTCCGTGATCATGATCGGCTTGCCGAACGTCTGCAGCGTCGGATACGCCTTCTCGACGATCTGATGGAACGTCCACCAGCGCGACCACGGCGCGACGTTTCCGTAATTGAGCACGCCGGTGCCCACCCAATCGACGTACTCCGCGCCGGGGTAGTAATACTCGAACCACGGCATGGAGATGTGCGGCGACCAGACCCACAGTACGTTCGTCGCGTTCATCTTCTGGAAGACGAGATGGACGTGCTTCCACGCGGCGATGAAATCGTCGGGACGGTTGCCGTTTTGCGGTCCCCACGGATAGCGATACGGATCGTTCATCTCGTGCGCGAAACGCAAGAAAAGCGGCTTGCCGTACTTTGCGGCCTGCGCCGCCCACGGCACGATGTAAAAGTCGTAATCGCCGCGCGCGATCGAAGCGAGGCTCGCGTACTCGCGCTCCGCGCCGCTCGGCAGATTCGGCCGCAGCGCGCTGTCAAAATCCTTCACCCACGGCTCCCACGTGATCATGGGAACGGAGCCGAGACGGCTGATCGTGCCTGCGCTGCGTGCGGGAAACGTCGCTTCATCTTCGCGATCGCCCCAGGCCTGATAGATGGAGACGATCGGCAGCGGCTGCTGCAGCGCCGACTCCAATTGATCGAAGCCCTGGAACGACGCCGGCAGCGAGCCGTCGTACGCGCCGGTCAGAAAGCGATCGGGATTGGCGAGCCACGTGCGCGATTGCAACTGCGGATACGCGGTCTGCATCTGCTGGATGCGCGACGTGCCGCGCGTCTGCTGCCAGGCGTTGCCTTCCGCATCGGAGAGCGATTGGCCGATGCGCGCCAGACGCTCTTCGACGACGCCGTATGCGTCATGGAAGAAGCGATCCGCGCCGGCGCGGAAAATCAGCCCCGCGGCGATCAGCCAGCCGAGGGTGAAGAAGGCGATCTTGTAGCGCCTTTGGGCGCGTGGGGTCGAGAGTCTTTCCATGCCGCGTAAAGCCGCCCGCTCATGAATGCGCAATTCACGATCGCGAATCCAATCATCCCCACTGTGGCTTCGGTCGTGATGCGCACCTCCGCTTCCGGAACGAAGTAGAGGCGGCGAATCACAGCACCTGCGACAGTTGCGACCGACAGCAGGACGATGCTGAACGGAACGGCCGCGAGCCGGATGAAATTGCCGACGCGGCGCTCCTTGGCCGTGGGGATGTACGGCACGTTGATGTTGCCGAGCGCGAGCAGAAGCGCTTTGAGGTAGACGCTCCAGCAGCCGATCTTCAGCAGCATCCCGCGCCAGTGCCAGCCGCGCTCGCGTTCGGGATCCGCGAGCCAGCGTTGCGCGAACCGGTAATTGATCGCGCCGAAGAGACCGACCGGCACCGCGTGCGCGATGTACTCACCGAGAAACATGCGCGCGGGCGGAATGCCGGTCAGAAGGTAAAGCAGCGGGATGGCGAGATAGATCAGCGAGGTCAGGCCGACCAGGTAGTAGGTGCCGATCATCAGATAGGAGAGCCGCTGATGATTGGTCAGTCTGCGGAACGCGCGCGGGTATTCGCGGAACAGCACTTCATAAACGCCGCGGCCCCATTTCAGCTGCTGCCGCAGAAACGAATCGAGATCTTCCGGCACCAGGCCGCGCGCGACGACTTCCGGCACGTACACCGATCGCCAACCGGCGGCGTGCAGACGAATGGAGGTCACGAGATCTTCGGCGAGGCCGATGCCGTGGCCACCGATCGATTCCAGCGCAGCGCGGCGGAACGTGCAGTTCGCGCCGATGGCCACGGCGGTGCCTGTGCCGTGCATCCCTTGCAGCACCGGGCCGTAGAACGCGAACGTCTGCTCGGCCGCGCCCATGGCCACGAACGAGCGCGGCGCGTTGTAGTAGTTCTGCGCGACCTGCACGAAGCCGGTTTGCGGATCGTCGAAGTGGCCGAGCACGCGATCGAGAAATTCGGGGAAGGGGATGTGATCGGGATCGAGCACGAGCACGAATTCTTCGCTCGTGCGCGCCAGGGCCGCGTTGACCTTGCCGGCTTTCGCGCCGGGAAGGCCGATCAATTCGAGGTGCACCGCGTCCATCTCGCGCGCCAGTGCGGCGAAGCGCGGGTCGCGCGTGTCGTCGAGCAGATACGTGGTGTGCGGATAGCGGATCGCGCGTGCCGCGGCGAGCGTGCGTTCGAACATCGCGTACGGCTCGCCGGGCGACGAGGTGATGAAGATGGCCACGGAAAGGCCGGGCGGCGCGCTCTTCTCGTCCGGCTGCTCGATGTGGAAGGCGTTGTACCAGCCGATGACGATGCGCGAGATGCCGTACCAGGTGGCGAAGGAGAGCAGCGCGAAGAGCAGCGGATTGCCGATGTGCTCCGCGCGAAACCACCAGAGCGCGAACAGCAGCACGCTTTGCAGGCCGAGAAAAATCAGCACGCCGAGAGTCCACCGCTCCCACCGCGCCACGGGACGGGCGCGGCGGTGGCGATGGATCTCAGAATCGTCCAGCCAGGCTCGCTTGAAACTCATTCGCGGAGTAGAAGGCGGTGACATTGTGCTCGCCGCGGAGCTGAAGCGTGAGTGTCTGCGTCAGCGGCACGGCGGCGGAGAGCGAGGCGCGCCATGGATGAAACGTGCCGCTGATGTCGTCGTGGCCGGCGCCGCCGTCGAGATGGATGCCGATCGTCGCGTGCGTCGTGCGCCAGGTCGTGGCGGCGAGCAGGCGCGCTTCGACGAGGCGCTGCGGCGTGTAGTACGGATCGTATTGAATTCCATCGAATCGCGATTGGTCCGTATCGCGATAGGCGGCCGAGGCGCCGAACTGGTAGCGGCCCGGCGTCAAAAAGTAGGCGTCGGCGCCGATGCCGCGATTGTCGTCGAAGTAGCGGATCGATTCCGCGCGCACCGCGAAGCGATCGCCGCGCGACCAGCGCGCGATGAGCGACGTGGCGTTGGCGTGCGTGTCGAGCGCCGTCTTGGAGCGCAGCAGCTCGTGGCGATCGGCGCTGAGGGAGAGCGCGGAGGTGCCGAGGTTTTGTACGAGCTCGAGTCGGGGGAGGAGGAGGGTGGCGTCGTCGGGGAAGCGGAAGAGCGACGCGTTCGCGCGGAGCGTCGTCGCGCCGCGCGTGAATGCCGCACCGCCGCCGATGCTCGTCGCATTCACGCTCGGGTCATCAAAGTGCGTCGTGGCGGCGGCGACGCTCCAGTTGTTGCCGTAAACGGAGGCGGAGGCCGTCGTGGCGCGCAGCGGCTGGTCGTCGTCGAGCGCGTGCAGCGTCGTTGCAAACTGCGGCGCGGAGGCCGCGCGGATTTCGCTCAGCGCGCGCTGCGCCTCGGCGTTGTGCGGATCGCTGGCGAGCACGCGCTCGAAGTCGCGCCGTGCGCCGCGCAGATCGCCGGACCAGTACTCCGCCTGCGCCAATCCCAGCCGCGCGCTGGCGTCGTGCGAGCTTCGTTGCAGAATCGTGCTGAAGCGGCGGCGCGCTTCGTCATAGCGGCCGTTCCAGAGCGTCAGCCACGCCAGCGTGCTTTGCGCTTCACGCGATTGCGGATAGCGCGCAACCGCATCGCGTGCGACGCGTTCCGCCTCGGCCAACTCCTTCTGCGCGATGAGCTCGCCCGCGCGGCGCAGCAGCGTATCGAGCGGCGCGGTGGCGGCGAAAAGAGGCGTCGTCGTCAGCAGCAAACAGAGCAGCGCACGGCGGAACATGCGCAACGGAACGTGCGCACACGCCGCGACATTGCCACGGCTGATGTGCAGAGTGGCGCCTCGATTGCTTTGCTCCGCTCCCGTGGAAGAGCAGCAACGGGCGCTCGTCGTCGATGACGACCCCGGCATTCGTATCCTGGTGGGGCGGATTCTCGCGCGGCACGGCGTGATGGTCGACGTCGCGCGTGACGGCGCGGAAGCGATCGAGATGCTGCTGCAGCACGACTACGCCGTGATCGCACTCGATCTGATGATGCCGCGCATCGACGGCTTCGGCGTGGTGCGCTATCTCGCCGAAAATCATCCGGAGAAACTCGAGCGCGTCATCGTGATGACGGCTTACGGCGCGACCGCGCTGCCGAAGGTTTGTCCGCCGGTGGTGCACTTCATCGAGAAGCCGTTCGACATCGAAGCGTTCCTCGCGGAGACCAGCGCCTTCCTGACCGCGCACAGCGCGGAAGACGAAGGCACACCGGGCTAAAACGTTGGAGCGGCGGGCGC
>DASSMK010000115.1:0-17044 GCA_035688915.1 Thermoanaerobaculia bacterium | reverse complement strand
GCCGGCGGAGGCTAGGCCAACCAATTGGGTCCGGGGCCAATGGCCCCGGCCGCCGGAGGCCCCCCGTCTCAACGCGGCTTCAACCCCAGCACCCGCTTAATCCGCGAGAGCACGCGCCAGATCGGCGTGCGCGCGGGGATCAGCTCGCGGCGAGGGAACTCTGGGCGTGTGAGGATGGATGGTTCGGACAGGGCGGCGCGATAGAGCTCGAGCGTGCGCTGCGGCCATTGCGCGTCGGGGAGGTAGTGCGCGCGGGTGAGGTGGATGCCGGCGCGGGCGCGGCGGCGGACGGCGGCGGCGGGTTGCTCGCGTTCGATCCAGCTCGTGATCGCGGCTTCCCAATCGCGGGCGATCTTGCCGCCGGCGCGATCGCGTTGGTCGTCGTGGTAGCGGTAGCGGGCGAGCAGCTGATCGATTTTGCGGACGCGGCCGCGGGTGGCGATGCGGAGGTAGAACTCGGCGTCGGCGGCGTAGCTGATGTCGGCACGCCAGGGACCGGCGGCGTCGGCGGCGGCCTTCGTGAAGAACGCGGCGGGCTGCGGGATGAACGTCAGCTTGCCGGCGTATTCGGCGAGATCGAACGGGCCGAGGTTCGTGCGGTCGAACGTGCGGGATTGGGAGTCGATGTATTCCACGTCGCCGTAGATCAGAGCCTCGCCGGCGAAGGCGTTCACGGCGGCGGTGATGGCGCCGGGGAGGTACGTGTCGTCGGAAGATTGGATGGCGAGGATCTCGCCGGACGCGCGCGCCAGCCCCTTGTTCACCGCGTCGACGACGCCTTTATCCGGCTCGGACCACCAGCGCAATTCGGGGAGCTCGCCGTAGCTGCGCAGCACATCGACGGTTTCGTCTTTCGATGCGCCGTCCAGCACCAGCACTTCGATGGGGCGGTAGTCCTGCGTCAGGATCGAGTCGACCGTCTCGCGGATGAAGCGTCCCTGGTTGTAGGACGGGACGATGATGGAGACGAGCGGCGGCATCCGGCTCAGCCGATCAGGCGCACTGCTTCGACCCACGCGCGCATGTGCGCGGCGGTGTCGCGCAGGAAGGCGTCGCCGCCCTGATCCCAGATGAAGCCCTTGTAATGTGCGGCGCGCGCGTCGAGCTCGTCGGCGAGGTGCGCGTACAGCTCGGCGTAATTCGCGCCGCGCAGCTCGAGATCCATCAGCCACGGCAGCATGTCGTCGAGAATCACCATCCCCGCGAGCTCGTGATAGAGATCCTTGAAGAGATTGTGCGGCGTGCGGCGGTGGTCGGCGACAGGCGAGCCGATGCGGATCGCTTCGCCGCGATTCTTGATGCAGGCCTGCACGAAGTAGCCGCTGAGGATGTCGCCGTAGCGATCGATGGAGAGGCCGCCCACGGTGAAGCCCATGCGCACGTAGTAGTAGGCGGCGATGGCGTCGCGCGCGACGGCGGTGTTCTGCGTGTTGATCGGCGACCAGCTGCGCGCGCCGAGAAAATGCGGCGCGGGATCGGCGGCGCTGACGCGCGGGGCGATGGCCAGGCGGCTGATGGCGTCGACGTCGGGATCGCTCAGCCAGAGCCCCGCGTTCATGGCTACGCGCGCGCGGCGGGAAACACTGGCGGTGAGTTGCCGTTCGTTGCGGCGCGCGTAGTACGGAAAGCCGCGCGGGAAGATCTCCACGCGATCCGGTTTGGAGGTGAGCAGCGCGCCGATGTTGAACCAGCGATCGCTGCTCTCTTCTTCGGCCACGTCGATGGAATCGCCGACGACGGAGTGCGCGCCGACAAAGTCGTCTTCGCCGATGACGAAGTTGTCGTCGTCGATGGAGATGAGCAGCTCGGCGCCGCGATCGAGCGCCATCAGGAAGCCGATGTTCCGGCGGTTGTCGCTGTTGTACGGAACGCGCTCGGCCATCGACGGAAACTTGGCGAGAAACGCTTCCTGCTCGTCGAGCGTGGGGCATTCCACGCGGAAGCCGCGTTGCTTGGCGGCGGCGCAGGCCTGCGCGACGGTCGCCGGCGTTTTGCGATCGATGATGACGATCAGCTCGGCCGATTCTTTCCGGCCGTGACGCTCGAGATTGTCGAGGTAGCCGTCGAGGAAACGCGGCTCGAAGATCGTCGTGACTACGAGGGAGGCGCGTTTGTGCGTCACGGCGCCGCAGTATAAACGCGGGCTCGCTCCTCGCGGTCGATGCGATGCAGCGTCTCGTCGATGGCGGTCACGCGCGCGGGATCGGCGGCGATGCTGCCGGGCCACTCGGACCAGCCGTCGGGATGCGGGTAGTAGCGATGAAAGAGCGCGCGCAGGCGATCGGCGAGCGGCGGCGGGATGAGGCGCTCCAGCCGGCCTGATTCTTCGGGAGGCAGCGTGAGTGCGCCGCGCTTTTGCGGCAGCGCGAGCGTTTTTTCGAAGATGCGCAGCCAGTCGCGGTGCATGCGTTCCGCGGTTTCGTTCGCCACGTCTGCGCGCGCTTGTTCGGATAGCGCGCGCAAACGCGCGCGATCGTTCGCCAGACTGGTCACGTGGTGCGCGGCAGTGGCGGTGTCGCCGACATCGAATGTGAAGCCGTTGCGGCCGTCGACGACGAAGCGCTCGCCGGTTTGGCCGAGGTAGCGGGAGATGACGGGGACGATGGCGTGGTGCAGGGCTTCGACGACGGCGTTCGGCGTGCCTTCCACGACGGAGAAGAGCAGCAGCACGTCGAGGTTCGGGTAGCCGGTGGCGTAGAGCTGCTCCTGCGTCACGCGGCCGTGGAAGATGGCGTTGGGGAGCGCTGCGCGCAGTCGCGCTTCTTCGGGGCCGTCGCCGTAAACGTGCAGTTCGACGTTTTCGGGGAGCGCTTGCGCGAAGGGAATGAGATCGAGCACGCGCTTTTGTATCGGCTCGAGGCGGCCCACAAATCCGGCGCGCAGGCGCGGCGCGTCGACGTGCGGCGCGGTCGCCGCTTTCGCGCCATGTCGCACGTAATGCACGCGCTCGTGATCCGGGAGCGTCTCGCGAAAAAATGTGTCGAGCAGCCGGCTGATGGAGACCACGCCGTCCACGACCGGCCATTGCTCCACGATGTTCGCCATCAGCTCCGGCACGATGCCGCGCACCGGCACGACGAAGCGCACCTTCGCGCCGCGCCGCTTCGCTTCCGCAACGCCGGGAAACGCGGCGCCGCTGCCGATCGGCAGGAGCAGGTCGGCGTCGAATTCTTCGATGGCGCGCACGACCGCCGCCGTGCGCGCGGACGCGGTGCCGACGCGCACGTCCAGCGTCAGCGTTTGCAATCCCGGATGCACGCGCGTGAATGCTTCGGGATCGTTGAATTGCCGTCCGCGCGGCAGCGCCAGGCGCACGTCCCAGCCGGGTTGTTCCTGCAGCCAGAGCGCGAAGTTGTGCAGCCACTGCTCCATGCCGCCGCCGGCGTGGTGCGCTTGCGAGAGGAAGAGGACGCGCGGCATCGTCAGACCGCTTCGATGGCCGCGCGCAACTGCTCGAACGTGCTCGCGCGTGAATAGCGTTCGCGCACCGTGGCCAGGCCGTTCGCCGCGATGCGCCGCCGCTCTTCCGGATTGGCGATGAGGAACGCGAGCTGATCGTGCCACTCCTGCTCCGTCGACGCGAGCAAACCGTTCACGCCGTGCGCGATCAGCTCCGGATTTTCGGCGTAGTTCTGGGCCACCACCGCCGCTTCGCCGCTCATGTAGATCATCGCCTTCAGCGCCCCGCGCGCGATCGCATCGTCCCCTCGGAAAAGCGGATAGAGGCCGATGTCCATGCCGAGCACTTCTCGGATCATGCCGTCGTGATCGTAGTCGGGCGCGCTAGACCAGCGCACGCGCTCGAAGCGCGGCAGGTTGAGCAGATTCGCCGGCCCGGTGCCCGCGAGCCGCAAATGCAGATTCGGAAATTCGCGAAAGAGATCCTCGAGCGGCTCCCAGATCTTATAGAGCGATCCGGCGGTGAGCGGCGAGCCGATCCAGCCGAGCGTCACGCGCGACGGATCGCGCTTCACCACGCCGCGCATCGGCTCAAAGTCTTCGGTCTGCGGACTGTCGTGCACGAGGAAAATGCGCTCGTTGAATTGGCGCACGTAGCTGGCGGTGAATTCGTTCACGGTCACCACGCCGTCGGCGATCTGAAGGATGGATTCGAGATCGCGCCAGCCATGTTCGCGTGCGTGCGGCAGCCAGAACGCGTCGGCGAAGAGGACGAGCAGACGCGGGCCGTTCAGCGCGCGGATGCGCTGGTGCAATTCGAGCGAAGGGATCTTCAGCGCGTAGACGACGTCGCACTCTTTCGCCAGTTCCACGATGCGGTCGTCCCAGCGGCGGCGGATGTCGGCTTTCAGCGCGTGCGAGCGGTGCCGCATGCGCAGGCGCCAGGCCCAGTTGGCCACGCGATCGCGCTGTTCGAAACCGTGCGGAGAGTCGCGCGCCACGTAGCGCGCGTCATAGCCGGCGGCGGCGAAGGAGTCGCGGTATTGCAGCGCCGCGGACCAGGAGCTCGGCATGCGCGCCGTCTCCATCAGCAGCATGACCCGCGTGCGTGGCATCGCTCGCGATCATACCTTCGCGAACACGATCGTGCTGGCCTGCCCCATCCGCAGCGCTTCGTCAAAATTCGACTGGTCGTAGAGGCGCGGCAGACGGCGCCAGAGCGCGCGCTCGTAGCCCTGCGCGCGCGCTTCGGCGAACAGCTCGTCGAAGGCGATGAAGCGATACGGCACCGTCGCGCCAAAGTTCGTTTGCGCGGTGACGTACGAGCGCGAGGCCACACCGGAGAACTTTTCGAGGATCAGGTGCGGCGCATTGAGTGCGAAGAGTGAGCGCAGCGCGGCGCGCCAATCATCGAGATACTGCAGCGCGCTCTTGATGAAAATGACGTCGGCGGGAACGGGCGTGTCCGTGAACGTCACGTCCGGCAGGAGTGTGCGGCCGAGCGCGACGACTTCCGGCAGCTCGACCACCGTCCAGCGCACGTCGAGCTCCGGCGCGACGCGTCGCACGAACGCGTACGACTGTCCCGCGCCGCCGCCGAAGTCGAGCACGCGGCGCGCATGCGTCGTGCGCAGCACGAAGAGCAGCGCTTCATGTTCGAGCACCACGTCGTCCGGCAGCGGCGCGTTGCGCATCGCCTCCACTTCGCGCGCGAGTGCGTCCAGCCATTCGCGCGAGGCGTGACCTTCGCTGCGCGGCACTTCATCGAATGATTCGTACACGCCCTGCCAAATCGGCGGTGTCGATCCGGCAGGCTTGCGGCGAAAGTTCACCGCTCCCTCCGCGTCACATCCCATTGCAGGAGCGGCGCGATTTTGCCGGGCGTCTGGTAACCAGGGAAGGCGCGATTGACGATGCCGGATTGCTGCACGTCGAACGTCAGGCGGATCGGTTCCGGCAGCAGCGCGCGCACATCCGCCACGCCGGCGAAGACGAGCAGTTGATAAGGACGCGCCGCGAGAAAATCGGCGGGGATCGTGGCGCGCGCGAGCCAGCGTCCGGCTTCGACGCGCGGCGCTTCGTCGCGGCTGCCGTTGTGGATCGATTCGAAGATCACCGTTTCTTCGAGATCGAGCAGCTGAAAGTAGACGTGCAGGCCGAGGGTGGTGGTGAAGACCTCGAACTCGATTTCGATTTCGAGTGGTTCGCCGTTCAGCGCGTTCGTGATCTCGTCGCCGCGCTGCATGAGGCGGATGGCGTCGAGGCGGAATTGCGGATCGGGCGGCAGCGACGCGATCAGCGCCGCGGCTCCTTCGCGTCCGGCGCGGCTGCTGGAGTGTTGCAGGTAGCGCGTCACGATGGCGTCGCTCGGACCGCGATCCACCACTTCACCGTTACGCAGCCACACCGCGGTCTGACAAAGCGACTTCACCGCGGGCATGTTGTGGCTCACGAACAGCACCGTGCGGCCGTGGCTGGCCACGTCGTTCATCTTGCGCAGGCACTTCGATTGGAACGCCGCGTCGCCGACCGCGAGCACTTCGTCCACCACCAGGATCTCGGGCTCGAGATGCGCGGCCACCGCGAATGCGAGCCGCATGTACATGCCGCTCGAGTAGTACTTCACCGGCGTATCGATGAAGCGCTCCACTTCCGCGAAGGCCACGATGTCGTCGAAGCGGTGGCGGATTTCGGCGCGGGTCATGCCGAGGATGGCGCCGTTGAGGGCGATGTTCTCGCGGCCGGTCAGCTCGGGGTGGAAGCCGGTGCCCACTTCGAGCAGGCTCGAGACGCGGCCGCGCACTTCCACGCGACCGCGCGTCGGCTCGGTGATGCGGCTGAGGATTTTCAGCAGCGTCGATTTGCCTGCGCCGTTCTGGCCGATGATGCCGACCGCCTCACCGCGTTTCACTTCGAACGAGACGTCGCGCAGAGCCCAGAGATCGCGTTCGGCATCGTTGCGGCGGCGGCGCAGCGTGAGCGTGTCGGTGATCGTTTCGCGGAAGGTGCGGTTGTCGAGCCGCGCGCCGATGCGATAAAGCTTGGCGAGATTCTCGACGCGCACTGCGATGTCGGCGGCGCCCGTCACATCACATCCGCGAACGACCGCTCGAGGCGGCGGAAGTAGATGCTGCCGGTGACGATGAGCACGACCCCGACGATCAGCGCGTAGAGCAGGCCGCTCCACGGCAGCGGCCGTCCGAAGATCGAGCCGCGGAATGCTTCGACCACCGAAACCATGGGATTCAATCCAACGGCGGCGCGCCACTTTTCGGGCACGAGGCTGAGCGGATAGACGATGGGCGTGGCGAACATCCAGATCTGCACGACGAACGGGATGACGTGGCGCAGATCGCGGAAGCGCACCACCAATGCGCTGAGCCAGCAGGAGATGCCGAAGCCGAGGATGTAGGTGACGGCGATGGCGACCGGGATGCCGATCAGCGCGCGCGGAAACGGCGTGACGTCCTGCCACACGAGAAGCGGCACGAGCATGATCAGCGCGAAGAAGAAATCGACCAGACCCGTCGACACCGCGGCGATGGGCACGAGGATGCGCGGGAAGTAGACCTTGGAGACGAGATGCGCGGAGCCGATCAGACTTTGGCTGCCCGCGTTGACCGCGTTGGCGAAGAAGGTCCACGGCAGCAGACCCGCGTACGTGAAGAGCGGATACGGCATGCCGTCGGACGGCAGGCGCGCGATGCGGCCGAAGAAGAAGGCGAAGATGAGCATCGCGAACAGCGGTTGGATGACCGCCCACGCGACGCCGAGAACGGTTTGTTTGTAGCGGACTTTGACATCGCGCCAGACGAAGAAGAAGAGCAGCTCGCGGTAGCGCCAGACCTCGCCGAGATCGACCGGCCGCCACGCGGGCGACGGCTCGATGACGAGAACGGAGTCGGGGGATTGCGTCACGGGGGAAGGATAGCGGATGACCCGACTCGCGCTGAAAGTTGGAGCGGCGGAGCTCGCCCCGCCGGTTCGGGCGACCACGCTGAACGTTGGAGCGGCGGGCGCCCTCGCCCGCCGAGAATGGGGCGGCGGGGACCCCGGCGGTTGATCACGATAGGTGTTGGAGCGGCGGGCGCCCTCGCCCGCCGAGGGTGGGCGGTGAAACCCCGGCGGGGCAAGCCCCGCCGCACCAACGGGTGGCGCGGGACCCCGGCGGGCGAGGGCGCCCGCCGCTCCAACGGTCAGCGCGGGGGGCTAGAAGCGTTCGTAATGATCGAAGCGTCGTGTATCCGCGCCACGCTTGCGGATCGCGATCGCGTGCGCCCGTTCTACGCGGCGGAAGAGGAGCTCGTGTTGTGGCGACGGGTCGCGGTCGGTGCGCGCGAGCGGGCGCAGCATGCGCTTGATCGCGCGGCGCACCGCCATCGGCGCGCGGATTTCGTACGTCAGCGCTTTCACCAGCTCGTAGTCGCGGTTGGCCAGGATGAAGCGCACGGCGGCGTTGATGGCGGGGTAGCCGACGTCGTCGAGCACGATGAAGCCGCCGTTTTCCAGCAGCATGTCGATGTAGAAAAAGTCGATCAGCGTGTGATCGAAGGTGTGCCAGCCGTCGATGAAGCCGAAATCGAAGCGCTGCCCTTCGCGGACGAGGCGCGGCAGCGCGAGCTGCGACGGCTCTTCGATCACTTCCGGCGTGAAGCCCGCGCGCAGCAGCAGATGAATGGCCGCGCCGTGCCAGCCGTCGGTCTGCGACGGATCGATCGAGACGAGGCGCGACGTCGCGCTGTTCTTGCGCAGCGCGTCCGCAATGCAGAGCGAGGAGATGCCGTACGCCATCCCCGTCTCCACGCCGCGCGTCGCGCCCGATTGCGCGATCACTTCGTAGATCAGCTCGCACTCGTCGCGCGGGATGAACGAATTCGCCGCCACTTCGCTGCCGTCGGCGAGCTGCGTGCGCTTCGTGCGCTGGATTTCTTCGATGAGCGGATGGAGCACGGTGTCCGAGGATAGCGGAGAATGCGGTGGATGCAGCGGGGGCTCGTCACGACCATCATCCCGGCGTACAACCGCGCGGCGCTGCTGCGCGAAGCCGTGGCGAGCGTGCACGCGCAGACGTACCGGCCCATCGAGATCATCGTGGTCGATGACGGTTCGACGGAGAGGTGGGACGTCGATGCCACGGTCATTCGCATCGAAAACTCCGGTCCTGGCGCGGCGCGCGAAGCGGGGCGGCAGCGCGCGAACGGCGAGTTCATTCAATATCTCGACAGCGACGATCGCCTGCTGCCGCAGCGCTTCGAGAAGCTCGTGGCCGCGCTGCGTGACGATCCGGATGCCGGCGTGGCGTACGGCATGACGCGTTACGTCGATGCGAACGGCGCGGAGATGCCGCCGAGCTGGAAGGATCCGAATCAGCGGCAGCGGACGATGTTCCCGTCGATGCTGCGCGAGCGGTGGTGGGACACGCCGTCGCCACTCTACCGCCGCAGCGTCACCGACGCGGCCGGACCGTGGACCACCCTTCGCCGCGAAGAAGATTGGGAGTACGACGCCCGCATCGCCGCACTCGGCACAAAGCTCGTGTTCGTGCCCGAGGTGCTGGTGGAGGTGCGGATGCACGCGGATTCGCTGACGCGCGGCGAGGCGCAACTGCGCGATCGCGCTCGGGCGCACGCGCTGATCTACGAGCATGCGCGGCGCTTCGGCATCGGCGATGACGCGCCGGAGATGCAGCACTTTGCGCGCGAGCTGTTTCTGCTGGCGCGGCAATGCGGCGCGGCGGGACTGGCGAATGAATCGCGGACGCTGTTCGCGCTGGCGCGCGAAGCGTCGGGCACCGGCGGCGCGCGGCTACAATTCCGGCTGTACGCGCTGCTGGCGCGGATTGCGGGATGGAGCACGATGGGGAAAGCATCCGCAGCGCTGGACCGGCTGCGCGGGCACCGAAGCTCTCGGTGGTGATGGCCGTCTACAACGGCGCCGCCACATTGCCCGCCACGCTGGCCGGCATCCTCGCGCAGACGGAACGCGATATCGAACTGCTCGTCGTCGACGATGGCTCGACGGACGCGACGTCTTCGATCCTCGCCGCATGTGACGACCCGCGTTTGCGCGTGCTGACGCAAACGAATGAAGGTTTGACGCGCGCACTGATTCGCGGTTGCCGCGAAGCGCGCGCGCCGATCCTCGCGCGTCACGACGATGGCGATATCTCCATGCCGGAGCGCTTCGCGAAGCAGCTCGCCGCGTTGCGTGACGACGTGGTGCTGGTGTCGTGCTGGGCGCGGCAAATCGGTCCCGAAGGCGAGCCGCTGAACGAATTGCGCGCGGACGGCGACGACGTGCGCCGCAGCCTGCTGCACGATCCGGTCACCTCCATCCGCGGCCTGCCGCATCACGGCACCGCCATGTTCCGCCGCGCCGATTACGAAGCCGCAGGCGGTTATCGCGACGCGTTCCGCTTCGCGCAGGATCTCGATCTCTGGGTGCGCCTGGCCGCGCGCGGCAACATCGCGATCGTGCCGGAGGTGCTGTACGAAACGCGCTTCGAGCCGGGCGCGATCAGCGCTTCGCGCCGCAACGAGCAGATCGCACTGGCCACGATCGCGCTGCAGCTGCGCGACGGCGGCGCGTCATCATTGCTCGACGAAGCGCGAAAAATCGGCGCGACGAAAACCCCCAAGCGGCGCGGCGATCGCTCGCGCGCTCTCTATTTCATCGCCAGTTGCCTCCGCCGCAACGGCGACGTGCGCTATAAACGCTACGCACGCGCCGCGCTGCGCAGCAACCCGCTGAACGCGCGCGCCTGGCTGCTGTTCCTGCGACGATGAAACGACCGGTTCCCGATCCGCACTGGCCCGACGAGGTCCAGGAGATCCACCGCAACGACCTGCGGGAGATGTGGGACCGCAACGTCGAGCGCCACTCCTACAACGCCTACCAGAATCAGCTCGACACCTACCTCGCCATCGTGGAGCGCTACCACGCGCAGTCGATCCTCGACGTCGGCTGTGCCCAAGGCACCCTCGCCCTCCTCCTCGGCGAACGCGGCAAGCGCGTGACCGCCGTCGACATCCGACCGGCGTTTCTTGAATACGCGCGCGCACGCCACGAGCGCGGCGACGTGACGTTCATCGCGGCGAACGTCTTCGACGCGCCGCAGCTCGGCACGTTCGATCTCGTCTTCGGCAACCAGATCATCGAACATCTCGTTTATCCCGCCGATTTTTTGCGCACGCTGGCGCGCTACGCGAAGCCGGGCGGCGTGGTGGTGGTGACGACGCCGAATCACGATTACTTTCGCGCGTCGCTGCCGGCGTACACGGAGCTCGGCGATCCGCGGCAGCACGAGCACAAGCAGTTCTCGGCCGGCGGCGGCGATCACTTCTTCGCGTACACCGAAGAGGAGCTGCGCGACGCCGCGCGCACGGCGGATCTGGAGGTGGAGGAGATTTTCTACTTCGAGACGCCGTGGATCTCCGGCCATTTCTTCTTCCGCTTCCTCCATCCGTTCGCGCCGGCGAGCGCGCTGCGCGTACTCGATCGCACCGCGTTGAAGCTCGCGCCGCGCAAGCTCGCGCATCAACTCGGCGCTGTGTTGAGGAAGCGCGCGTGATCGCGCGCGTGTTCGCCGGACGCTTTCGCGCCCTGCTGGTGCGGCTGGCGGGTGCACGCATCGCGGCGAAGACGTCGATCGGCAAACGCATCGAGGTGCGTAACGCGCGCGGCATCACGATCGGATCGCGCGTGGAGCTCGAGCACGACGTCTACCTCAAGCTGGGCAGGAACGCGCGATTGACGATCGGCGACTACACGTTTCTCGGCCGCGGCGTGGAGATCGATGCGGAGGAGTCGGTGTCGATCGGAGCGCACACGCTGCTCGCGCCCGGCGTCTTCATCACCGATCACACGCACAACGCGGCGCGCGGACTGCTGCTCGATCAGCAAGGCAGCCGCGGCGGCGCGGTGGTGATCGGCAACGACGTCTGGATCGGCGCGCACGCAGTCGTGCTGCATGGCGTGACCATCGGCGACGGCGCGATCGTCGCTGCGGGTGCGGTGGTGCGCGAAGAGGTGAAGCCGTACGAGATCGTCGGCGGCGTGCCGGCGCGCAAGATCGGCGAGCGCCAATGAAACCGCACCGCCTGGCCATCGTCGCCTCGCACGTGATCCAGTATCAGGATCCGTTTTTTCGCCTCGTCGCGCAGGAGCCGGACATCGACCTGACGGTCTTCTACTGCTCGATGCAGGGCTTCGCGCAATACCGCGACGAAGACATGAAGACCACGCTGCGCTGGGATGTGGAGCTGCTGGAAGGCTATCGCTACCGCGTGCTGCGCAACTTCACGCGCAATCCGGGCGGCGGCTTCACGCGCGCCATCAATCCGGGCATCGTCCCCGCGCTGCTGCGCGGCAAATTCGACGCAGTGATCTTCATGCTCGGCTGGGGCACCCTCACCTCGCTCCTCGGCATGCTGGCCTGCCGCCTCGCGCGCATCCCGTTCTTCGTCTACGGCGACAGCAGCTTCCCGCCGCCCGCGAATTCGTGGCGCGCGCGCATCCGCGCCAGCGCGCTGCGTTTGCTGTTCGGCATGACCACCGGATTCATGGTCTCGGGCAAATTGAACGGCGACTACTACGCGCACTACGGCGCCGATCGCAAACGCTTCTTCCTCCTGCCGTGGGCCGTCGACAACGGGCGCTTCGCGCGCGCCGGTGCGATGAGGAGCGAGGAGCGGGAAGCGATGCGCGCGCGCTACGGGATTCGTCCGGACGAAGTGGTGTTCGTCTTCTCCGCGAAGCTGGTGGAGCGCAAGGATCCGATGACGCTGCTGCGCGCGGTGGCCGCCATGCAGAACGGCGCTCGCGCCGCGGTGCTCTTTCTCGGCGACGGCGAATTGCGTCCGCAGCTCGAGGCGTACGCGCGCGAGCAAAACCTGCACGCCGTCTTCGCCGGCTTCATCAACCAGAGCGAATTGCCGAAGCACTACGCCATCGGCGACGTGTTCGTGCTGCCGTCGACGTACGAGCCGCGCGGCGCGGTGATCAACGAAGCGATGGCGGTCGGCCTGCCGATCGTGGTGAGCGATCGCTGCGGCTCGATCGGCGACATCGTGCTCGACGGCGACAACTCCTTCATCTTCCCGGCCGGCGACGCGCAGACGCTGGCCACGCAATTCGATGCGCTGATGGATGCAACGTTGCGCGCGCGCATGAGCGCACGGTCGCTGGCGATCATCAAGGAATGGGACTTTGCGCGCGGCGTGCGCGGCGTGCGCGAAATGCTGGCGTGGGTGGCGGCGGGAGAGCGCACATGAAGGCTGGCGACGTGACGATCGCCATCCCGACCTACAACCGCGGCGCGATTCTCGTCGAGACGCTGCAGCGCTTTCTGTCGTTGGAAGTGGCGCCGCGAGAAATCATCGTCATCGACCAGACGCCCGAGCATCCCGCACCGATCACCGCGCAGCTGCAGCGTTGGGACACCGCCGGCGCGATCCGCTGGCTGCGCCTCGACGCGCCGTCCATCCCGCGCGCCATGAACCGCGGCTTCGTCGAATCGCGCACGCCGATCGTGCTCTTCCTCGACGACGACGTCGTGCCGGTGCCGCGCATCGTCGCCGAACACGCCGCGGTGTACGACGATCCGAACGTCTGGGCAGTGGTGGGTCAATGCCTGGAGCCGAATCAGCAGCCCGCGCACATCACCTCCGACGGGCTCGCGTTCTCCTTCAATCACGATGCACCGCGCAACGTGACGAACGTGATCGCCATGAACCTCTCCGTCCGCCGCGAACGCGCCCTCGAGCTCGGCGGCTTCGACGAAAACTTCGTGATGGTCGCGTACCGCTTCGAAAGCGAATTCGCGCTGCGCCTGACCAAAGCGGGCGGCACGATTCGCTTCGACCCGCGCGCCCGCGTCGATCACCTCCGCCTCGCCACCGGCGGCACACGCACCTACGGCGATCACAAGACTTCCTCCTCCCCCGCGCATTCTGTCGGCGATTACTACTACGCCCTCCGCCACATCCACCCGTTCTGGCCGTACGCGCTGCACCGCCTGCGCACGAACGTGCTGACGCGCTTCCACGCCACCCACCCATGGACGATTCCGGGGAAACTGTTGGGCGAGTGGCGAGGGTGGAGGATGGCGAAGGAGCTGGCGGGTAGGGGGCCGAAGTTGCTGGGGTGACGAGGGGAATCGGGAATGTCCTCCCCTCCCCTATCCTTGCAACCGCGCAACACCACCACCCATGGTCCTCCTCGCCTTCCTCTGCTTTCTCGCGCTCGCCGTCACGGTCGCGTTTCTCGACTGGCGGCGCGGGGTGGTGTTCATGCTCGTCTGCGCGCCGCTGCAGGACGTCGTGCGCAAGCTCACGCCCGGCAATCCGGTCGTGCTGACGATGAGCATCGTGGCGATCTACTTCATGATCATCTTCACCGCGCGGCGCGTGCTGAAGCAGGAGCTGGTCGATTTCTCGCGCCGTTTCGGCGGCGTCTACCGCGCCGCATTGCTGGTGATGGTCTTCGTCGTCCTGGCCGCCTTCACCGGCATCGTCACCTTCGGCCTCGGTCTCTGGAAAGTGCCGGCGCTCAGTCTCTTCATCTACACCGCGCCCATCCCCGCCATCGTTCTCGGCTACGCCTACGCGCAGCGCGAAGAACAGATCGCGACGTTCTTTCGCTTCTACGCAATCATCACCGCCGTCGCGCTGATCGGCACGCCGCTGGAGTTCTGGAAAGTGCAGTGGAACGCGCTGGGCATGGTCGGTCTGCCGCAGGGCTTCATCCGGCACCTGCCGGGCCTGCAGATCCGCCTCCTCTCCGGCTTCTATCGCGCGCCGGACATCATGGGCTGGCACGCCGCCATGCTCACCATCATCGGCATCACCCTCGCGTTGCGCGGCCGCGTCATCCGCGCGATGTGGCCGTGGGCGCTGCTGGCCGGCTGGGGCTTCTTCAACTGCATCCTCAGCGGCCGCCGCAAGGCCGTGTACATGGTGGCCGCGTTCGCGCTGGTCTTCGTCTGGCGCTACATCCGCCGCCTGACCGTCGCGCAGGCCATCGCTTTCGCACTCGTCGGGATGACAATGCTGCTGGTCGTGAACAATCTTTCGTCGAAGGAAGAGTCGAACGTCTACACGCGCGGCACGATCACGTCCCGCGCCGAAGTGATCGAACGTTTGGAAGGCGGCGTGGTGGAGACGGTCGAGCAATTCGGCTTCATGGGCGCCGGCCTCGGCACCGCGACGCAGGGCGTCCGCCACCTGCTCGGCACCGACCAGAACGTCGGCTGGCAGGAAGCCGGCCTCGGCAAACTGACGATCGAGCTCGGCGTCCCCGGCCTCATCGCGGTCGCCTTCGCCTTCTTCGTGATGATGCGCGCGCTGCTCCTGATGAGCGGCTATCCCGACGAAGAAGGCTCCTCGCAACTGATGCGCTGCGCCCTCTTCGGCATCTTCGCCGCCTGCGTCGCCAACTTCCTCGCCTCCGCCCAGGCGTACTCGGATGCCGGGCTGACGATTGTTACGGCGTTTTTGTTGGGCAACCTTCTGGCGACCGCGGCGCTCCATGATCGGTTGACGCGGCGTGAAGCCGAGCCCGCGCAGGTGGCAGGTGTGGGGCAGCTGGTCGCCGCCGCGGCGGCGAATTGAGAATTGAGAATTGAGAATTGAGAATTGGCGGGCCGGACGCGCTCGCGCCTGATTCTCAATTCTGATTCGCGGCAAGGGCGCGGCGTCACGCGACGCGTGCGTTCGCAAATTCTCAATTCTCAATTCTCAATTCTCAATTCGCCTCACCGGCGCTACGCTGCCGCCTTGCGCGTACTCCACATCCTCCCCACCTACCTCCCCGCCACGCGCTACGGCGGGCCGATCTTTGCCGTGCATGGGTTGTGTCGGGCGTTGGTGGCGCGGGGGCATGAGGTGGATGTGTTCACCACGAATGTCGATGGGCGTGGGGTTTCCGATGTGCCCGTCGGTGAGGCGGTGGTGCTCGATGGCGTGCGCGTGACGTACTTTGCGTCGCCGGTTTCGCGGTTGTATTGGTCGCCGGGAATGGCGCGCGCGCTTGCGGCTTCGGTGCGTAATTACGATCTCGTGCATGTGCATTCGATCTACCTCTGGCCGACGCTTGCGGCTGCGCGTGCGGCGCGCGCGGCGCGGGTGCCGTATGTCATCTCGCCGCGCGGGATGCTCGTCCGCGATCTCATTCGTCGCAAGAGTCGCGTCGTGAAGAGCGCGTGGTTGCGGCTCGTGGAGCGGCGGAACTTCGAGCACGCCGCCGCGATTCACTTCACCGCGCAACGCGAATGGGACGATGCGCGCGCGACGGGCATGCCGCTGCCGCAGCCGTTCGTGGTGCCGAACGGAATCGATCTCGTTCCGCGCCCCAACGTTCCGCGCGACCCGCACACCATCGTCTCCCTCGGCCGCATCAACTGGAAGAAAGGGCTCGATCGTTTGATCGCGGCGCTGCCTGCGGAAGCGAAGCTGATCATCGCGGGCAACGATGAAGAGAACCTCACGCCGCGCCTGCGCGAACTGGCGCGCGGACGCGATGTCGAATTTCGCGGTCCCGTTTACGGTGACGCGAAGTGGGAGCTGCTCGCGCGTGCCGCGGCGTTCGCGCTGCCGTCCCTTTCGGAGAACTTCGGCAATGTGGTGCTCGAAGCGATGCTGATGGAGACGCCAGTCGTTGTGACGCCTGAAGTGGGCGTGGCCGACGCCGTCGCCGCTGCGAACGCAGGCATCGTCACGAACGATCTCGGCGCGGCGCTCGCGGAGATCCTGCGCGATCCACGCGATTACGGGCGCAACGGCCGCGCCCTCGTGGAATCGCAATTCACCTGGCCTGTGATTGCGGCGCGGATGGAGGAGGCTTATCGATGCTCGATCGCATCACGCCCGTCATCCTGACGCGCAACGAGCAGCCGAACCTCGCCCGCACCCTCGGCCAGCTAACGTGGGCGCGCGAAGTGATCGTGGTCGACAGCGAAAGCACCGACGAGACGCCGCAGATCGCGCGCTCGTTCCCGAACGTCCGTCTCGTCACGCGCCGCTTCGACGACCTGGCCACGCAGTGGACGTTCGCCGTGGCGCAGGTCACGACGGAATGGATGCTCACGCTCGATGCCGATTACTTCGTGCCCGAAGCATTCACGCGCGAGCTCGCGTCGCTCGCGCCCGATGCTGACGTGTCGGGCTACGAATCGTCGTTCCTCTACGCCATCGCAGGCCGCCCGCTGCGCGCCACGCTCTACACACCGCGCGCGGTGCTGTTGCGCACGGCGCGCGCGACGTTCTACATGGACGGCCACACGCAACGCGTGCTCGTCGACGGCCGCGTTCTGCCGCTGCGCGAACGTCTCATCCACGACGATCGCAAACCGCTCCGCGCGTTCATCGCGCGCCAACGGAAGTACATGCGCGACGAAGCCGCCAAGCTGCGCACCGCCAATCCGCGCACGCTCAACGGACCGGCGCGCCTGCGGCGCCTGCGCGTCGTCGCGCCGCTCGTGATCGTGCCGTACCTGCTGTTCGCACGCGGGCTGATTCTCGATGGCCGCGCCGGTCTGCACTACGCGTTCGAACGCTTCCTCGCCGAAGCGATTCTGAGTGCGGAGCTGTTCCGCCGCGGACGGTAACTCCGCGCAGCGCGTTGGAGCGGCGGGGCTTGCCCCGCCGAC
>DASSMK010000114.1:0-13462 GCA_035688915.1 Thermoanaerobaculia bacterium | reverse complement strand
GCCGCGCTCTGCATCTCTGGCGGCGGCATCCGCAGCGCCAGCTTCGCCCTGGGTGTCATCCAGGGACTCGCCAGGCTCGGGAAGAACGCCGCCGACAGTGTCCTCAACAAGGTCGACTACATCTCCACCGTCTCGGGTGGCGGCTACGTCGGCTCGTGGCTCTCGGGTTGGGCAACGCGCGAGGGATCGCTGGAAGCGGTCATCGCCAAGCTGCGGAAGAAGCCGACGGACAAGCTGAGGCCGGAGCCCAACGAGGTGCATCACCTCCGCGAGTACAGCAACTACCTCACTCCGAAGCTAGGGTTGCTGTCCGCCGACACCTGGGCCTTCTTCGGCGCGTACTTTCGCAACCTGCTGCTTATGTGGCTGGTGCTGATCCCATTCTTCGTCGGCTTCCTAGCGCTGCCGCGACTTTTCGTCAGCGTAGCCATGACGGACCTCGGCACTCGCTATCAGTTCTTCCAAGTGGTCACGGTCGTCCTGTTCTACTGGGCGCTGGTGTTCATCGGCCTCACGCGACCGACCAGGAAGCCGACGCCGAAGAAGTGGTTTTACGGCAATACCGCATTCCAGGTGCTCTGCCTCCTGCCTCTCCTCCTCTTCGCGGTAGCGATCGTGGTCGGCCGCTCGCAGCATGCGGTCGACAAATGGCTGGACGGGCAGTGGAAAATGATCGGGCTGGCGGTGGTGGGAGCGGTGCTCTCGTCGCTGATCTACACCATCCGTAAGCTCCGCGATCCGGATGAACCGGCGGGCGTCTGGAAGAAGCAGGCCGTCGAGCTCTTGGTGGCGGCCCTCGGCGGCGTAGTGTTCGGGGTGCTTCTCTACCAGTTCCTGATTCACTTCCCCTTGCTGAAAGATCACGCGATGGCGCAGCCCGGCACGTTCGATTGGGTGAACGGGAACGCGCCGCTGCTGAGCAGTTCCATCGCCGCCAGGTACATCGTCTTCGCTGTGCCGCTGGTGATCCTCGCCCTACTGCTGCAGGCGACGCTTTTCGTCGGCGGCACGGGTCTGTTTAACGACGACTTCGATCGCGAATGGTGGGGTCGGGCCGCGGCATGGGTAATCATCAGCGGGATCGGGTGGATCGTCATCACAGGCGTGGTCATCTACGGTCCGGTCGGCCTCTACTACGCGCCCCGGACCCTCGGGACTCTTGGCGGCATCAGCGGCCTTCTTGCCGTCGGCGCCGGCTCGAGCAGCAAGACCAGCGCGAACGAAAAGCAGAAACCGAAGGAAAGCACGGGCGGGATGCTCTCGAATCTCCTGCTGGCATTCGCCGCTCCGATCTTCGTGCTTGTCCTCCTAGCCGCGGTCTCGCTCGGCACGACTGTCGCGTTGCGCGCCTACCTCGGCATTAACCCGACCGCCGACGACGAGAAGAACGTTGCTTTTCTGAAGACGACCTCCTGGACGTTCGAGCAGAAGCAACTCGAGCCGAAGGTTGCTCCACCGGACCTGGCGAAGCTGGGCACGGGAGAGCAGAAGCTGAAAACCATCGAGCATCCGGCCATCGAAGGCGACAAGCTGTCGGGCCTCTATCACCTGCTGGTGATGGAGAAAACGCCGCTCGCGACCGCGGCCGTACTGGTCCTGGGCTCCCTCCTCCTCGCCCTGCTCATGTCTCGGATCATCGGCGTGAACCGCTTCTCGATCCATGCGCTCTACCGCGATCGCATCACCCGCGGCTACCTGGCCGCGTCGAACAAGGATCGCCGTCCGAATCCGTTCACCGGCTTCGACCCGAAGGACAACATCCTCATCAAGACTCTCCTGAAGCGGCCGATGCACGTGGTGAACATGTGCCTCAACGTCTCGACCGGCGAAAACCTGGGGTGGCAGGAGCGGAAGGGGGCGTCATTCACCGCCTCGCCGCTGCACTGCGGCAGCGTCGCTCTCGGCACCGAGGGCGCCTACCGACCGAGCAGCGAGTACGGCGGCCCGGAGGGGATGAAGCTCGGCACGGCCGTGGGCATCTCCGGCGCCGCGTTCAGCTCGAACATGGGCTATCACTCCTCATCGCCGGTGGCGCTGATCCTGACCCTCTTCAACGTGCGGTTGGGGTGGTGGCTGGGCAATCCGAACACCGACTCCACCTACTACCTCGACAATCCGCGCACCTCGCTCAGGGTCCTCCTGGCCGAGGCACTGGGCTTCACCACCAAGGACCACCCGTACGTCTACCTTTCTGACGGCGGGCACTTCGACAACCTCGGCCTGTACGAGATGGTGCTGCGGCGCTGCCGCCGCATCATCGTCAGCGACGCTGGCGCGGACGACAAGTTCGTCTTCGACGATCTGGGCATGGCCATCCGCAAGATCTTCATCGACTTCGGCATCCGGGTGGTCGTCGACAGCCAGGGTCTCTTCCCGCGCTCGGTGGGGAAGGCCGAGCGAGATAATCCGAAGTACTGCGCGGTGGGACGGATTCTCTACTCGGAGGTCGACAAGGACGCCACGGACGGCGAGTTCGTCTACTTCAAGCCGGTCTTCTACGGCGACGAGCCGCGCGATATCTACAACTACGCCTCGACGAATGAGGAGTTTCCCCATCAGTCCACGCTCGACCAGTTCTTCAGCGAGTCGCAGCTGGAGAGCTATCGCGGCCTCGGCGAGTACGCAGTAAATCAGGTCTGCGGCATCAAAGGAACAAGCGCGGAGCAGGAGGCCGCGCGGCAACGGATCAACACGATCGCGGAGTTCATCGAGGAGGCCCAGAAATACACCGCACCTCCTCCCCCTCCGCCTCCTCCCACTTCGGAAATCGTACGCTCCTGGATCCGGCGGTTGACCTTGTCGTTGACGCGACGGAAGTGAAGGCGATGCCGAGCGGTTGGCGGGCCATTTTGCAAATCGACACCGCGCAGATGCGTGAGTGACTGCGCTTCTCGAACGTCCGCATAGTCGATCCTATCCAGATCGACATCGTGGCGGACGATCCGGCGCCTCGCCCAGAGGCGCGGCGGCTGTACTGTCGCGCGGCATTGCAGGCGCTGCCCAGTCGGCAGGGCACGGCCTCCACATCTGCAGGGACCGCAAGGAGACAGGTGGTTCGAGGCACCAGTGGACAGCAGCGGAGCCACGGGTACCCGTGCGTCTCATACGGCGCTTTCTGCATGGACGGCTGAAATCGGGTTGTCGTACGAAGCCCGGCGCCTGAACCATCGTAAACATCCATCACTTCCGCGCGATCTGCGTCTCCACCTTCTCCACCGTGCCACTCAGCGACTCCAAAAACGCCTCCAAGTCCGCCTTCTCCCGTTCCGTGAGGCCCAGCTTGCGCAGGAGCGGCGACTTCGGGCGTTGTGCACCGCCGCCGGCGTTGTAAAACTCGATCGCTTCGCGAAGCGTCGGCACACTGCCGTCGTGCATGTACGGCGCGGTCAACGCCACGTTCCGCAGCGTCGGCGTCTTAAACGCGTTGCGGTCGGCTTCCACGCCCGTCACCTTGAAACGTCCTGTGTCCGCGCTGGGGAGGCCGAGCGCATGGAACTGGTCGTCTTCGAAGTTTGGGCCGCGGTGGCACATCGCGCAGTCGGCTTTGCCGGCGAAAAGGAGCAGTCCGCGCTTTTGTGCAGCGGTCAGCGCGCTGCGGTCGCCCGCCGCATAGCGATCAAACGGCGAGTTCGGCGTGGTGAGGCCGCGGACATAGGCATCGATGGCCAGAGCGACGCGCTGTTTCGTCGGCGGGCCGTCGAACACGTCGCGGAACTGAGTGCGATACTCCGGCACCGATTCCAGCCGCGGCACGAGAACGCGCTCGTCCTGCATGTTCATGTTGCGCGGATTCGCCAGCACGCCGAGGACGAGCTGCGGGATGTTCGCGAACTTGCCGTCCCAGTTGATGTAGCGGTAGTACGCGGAATTGAGCAGCGTCGGCGTGTGCCGCGGCATCGGCTGCCCGCCCGCGCCCTCGGAAAGCGGCGTCGCGTCCGCATACGCCATCTCCCGTGGGTGGCATGACGCGCAGCTCATGCTCTCGTCGCCGGACAGGCGCGCGTCCTCGAACAACTGCCGGCCCAACTCGAACTTCGCAGGAGTCATCGGGTTCTGCGGATCGTCGGGAAGCGCGGGAAGCGGTCCGAGGCCTCCCGGGAGCGAGGTCACGACGTCGGCGCGAACGCTCGCGGCGCCTCTCGATCTCCAGAGGCCGGCCCGGACGCCATGGGACGAGAGCAGCGCCGCCGCGAATGCAGCGAGCAACGTAATGCGGGTCATGCGTGGCGTCATCGTGGTTCCTCCGGCACTCAAGATGGCGCGCGACGGGCCGGAGTACCGGTGGAAAATCTGGGGAAATCGAGGAGAAATCGCGGTTCTACCGCAGCGCCTTCATTGCCGCCGCCGGCCGGGAATCGTTTGGCAGGAGCGCGGCCGCGCGCGAGAGGTAGCCTTCCGCTTCTACGCGCTTGCCGAGAACTGCCTGGACCTGGCCGGCATACAGGTAAGCGACGCCGCATTGCGGATCGATGCGGATCGCGTTCTTCAGGAGCTTGAGCGCGTTCGCCGCGGGTGTGACATTGAGGCGGAAGCGGCACCACGCCGCTTCGGCCGCGTACGTGCCGTTCTGTGCGTCGCATTCGGCGGCCAGCTCGAACGACGACAGCGCTTCGCGCAAATTGCCCGCGGCGGCGAGATTGACGCCGCTCTTCCAGAGCGCCTCCGGATCGATCATCGCTGCGGCACCGGCTTTCGCGGCGGCCTGGCGCTCATTGCGCAACATTTCGCGCCGCTTCACCAACGCCTCGCGTCGCGTCGGATCCGCGAGCTCGGTGTAAGCGCGCGCGGCCGCGAGAAAGACCTGCTGCGCTTTTTCGCGCAGTCCGTCAGGACCGATCTCCGGAAAGCGCGACGGAAGGAAACGATCGGCCATCGCGAGGTACGCCTTCACGATCGCGCTCGCGCCCGCGGTCTCCTCGATCTCCAGCAGCTCGAATGCGTCTTTGCGCCGGTATGACAGAAACGCGGAAAGCACCGTCTCCGGCGGCTCATGCGCCGGCATCGGCGTGAGCGCAACGATCGGCGGAGGCTCGGGCTCGGTCTCGATGGAATCGAGCGAGACCTCGACCGGAACATCTTCCTCGACCTTGGTAAATGGATGATCGAGCTCGAAGCGCGGCGCCTGCGGCCGCGGATGAAAGGTCGTGTCGATGACGCCGAGGAGGAGGAGCGCGTAGACGGAGCGATGGAGATCGTCAACGTCGATTTCGGCAGCCAGCTCGTCGAACCTGCGGCCCTGCCGTGCAGCGTCGACGACCTTCTGCTGATTCGTCGTCAGGCGAAGCTCGTCGAGAAATGCGGGGTCGGGAGTGAGCGCGAGGTACTTGCCGATCGCGGCGGCCGCGGCCTCATCGGCGTTCTCCTGCGGCTCCACTTTCTGAATGCCGGTGAGGAGAAGCTGCGGCACCTTCACCCGCAGCACCGACGCCACCGGCGGCACATCCTCGGAAATCAAATACGTACCGGACGTCCAGCTGAACGGCTCGAGCAGCTTCCGGCCGAGGTTCTGTTGCAGCACGCGATACAGCTCGCTGGACGTGAGCAGACCGCGCTCGGTGAGGATCTCGCCGAGCGGCACGCCTCGCGATGCGGCGACGGCGAAGGCGGCGTTTGCATCCGCCTCGCGCACCTTGCCGGTGCTGGCGAGAAAGCGTCCGAGCATCTCGGTGGCGATGTTCGAGCGGCAATCGACCGCCCAGCCGTCGGCGAAGACGATCGTCTTCTGGAGCTGGTTACGCCGCAGTTCGAGAATCACGGTGGCCTCTGCTTCGGCCAACGCCACGAGCAGGTGCGCGTAAGGAGCTTCTTCCAGCGTGCCGTGGCGCGGGAGGTCGGCAAACGCCGGACGCGTCATCATGCGGCGAATTGTACCGACGACGGCGCGCGAAGAATCTGTCGAGAACGCGGGCTCGCGCCGCTAGCCGCGCAAGCGCGACATCGCGGTTGCCACGATGATCGCGGCGAGTGCCACGAGCATGGAAGGCGTGAGCGTCGGAATGCCGCCGAAGCCGTGCAGTGTAAGCAGCGCGGCCGTGTCGATGCGAACGAGCGTTGGCATCTCGGGAGGTACAGGCTCGTCGCACGGAGGTGCTTCGGGGAAGTAAAACCCGTCGTCGACGACGCGAAGCCAGAGGCCACCTGACGAATCGACAGCGAGCAGTGCGTAACCCCATACCGGCACGTTCGCGCAGGAACGCGGGTCGTACGGCAGCGGGATCGTGAAGCTCGAGACGCGGTTCGCCGCCAGGTACGTCAACTGCGCCAGCGTGGCGGACCAGATGTTTTCGTGCGCATCAACGAGAAACCGCTCATCGTGAAAATGCGGCACAGCTTCCACGGACGACGCTCCGGGCGCGAGGCGCAGCAGGCTCTCTCGGTAACCGGTGCCGATGTAGAGCGTGCCATCGGGCAGGCTTTGCAATCGGCCGTACAGAACGTCCGCGTTCAGCGGGATCACAGTCACTGCACCGGCGGGCGTCATGCGGTGCAGCACATCGGGCGCTGAACCGAATCCGCTACCGAGAAGCCAGACGTCGCCCGCGGGTGCGGGCGCGATACTCGACACGTTCGTCGCCGGCGACGGCCACTCGACTGGCGTGCCGCCGACGATCCGTCCGACGATGGAGCCGCTTGCGCGGACGTACCAGATCGCGCCGTCGCTCGCCACGGTAAACGACGCATCCGCAATCGCATACTGCTCGACGACCGTGCCAGTCGTCGTCATTCGGGCAACGATCGTGGACGTCGCGAACCACAGCGACCCATCAGCCGCCAGCCTGAGGCGGTACGGCGTACCGCCCGGCACCGCCAGCACCGTCCCCGGTCCGGCCGCGGTGTAGTGCGCGATGCCGTCGGGCAGCGCGATCCACACACCGCCGTCCTGCGCAGGCACCGCGGAGATCGCGTACGTCTGGAAGAACTGCGACGTGCCGGCGGGAAACGGCGGCGAGTCGAGCGCTGCCGCGCGCATCGAGACGACCACCGTCAGCAGAAACGAAATCGCGATCGAGCGAGACATGCGCGGACGGCTACGGCTCGAACCGTCCCGGCTCCACGCCCTCCCCTTCGATGAGCGAGAGCTGCGCGCACAACTGGATGAACGTGCGGCCGGGGCGGTCGGAGCGGATGTACGCGTCGCAGAGGAGATCCACTTGCGACGACTCTTCGTTCGCGGAGATGGTGAAGCCGTCGAGCGGCTGGCCGGGATCGTGGGTGCGTTTGCGGCGCCACTGCGCGTTCTCGAGCTGCAGACAGATGTAGCCGTTGTCGAGCACCGCTTTCGGTTTGTGCTTGCCGTCCGCGGTGAGCTGGCCGCCGTAGCGGAAGATCGGCATGCGCGCCTGATCGTGGGCGGGCATCATGCCGCGCGCGTTCAGCTTCTGCTCTTCCAGCGCGCGCGTGATGAACTGCGACAGCAGGTACTTCAAGCGCCCCTTCATCTCCGGCGTCACGTTCTCGAACTCGACGCCGGAGTGATAGACGATCACGCCGTCGGTGCCGACGGAGAAGCGTTCGATGCGCGAGCGCACGATCCGGCAATCGATGATCAGCTGTTCGCCGTCGACGGTGAACGCCAGTCGTGAATGACCGCCGGCGAGCAGCGGCACGTGATGTTCCGCGCGAGCGCCGAGCGTGCTCAGATCGACCAGCGTCACAGAGGTCGCGCCGAGTCGTGCGGCCAGCGGCTGCGCGAGGTGCACTCTCTGAACGCGGCGGGTGCGAGGCGATTGCATGGGGCGATTGCCCCACATGATACCCGCGCCAAACAAGAACGCCGCGCGTTGCCGCGCGGCGTTCGAGAGGTTGCTGCTGAAAAAACGTGCTTAGTGGCGAACCGAGCGGCGGATGCTGGCCTTGCCCGAGGAACCCGGGTAGAGGATCGCAAGCGCGGCGGGATCCATCGGCACGAGGTACTGCGCTTCGAGCGTCGTGGCGTCGTTCGTCACGTTGTCGAGCACCGAACCGTAGGCGAGGAACGCGGGGCAGCCCTGCGTGCAGTCGGACGGCGCGTTGACCGGCACGACGTTGCGCTGTTCGACGGTCACCCAGCCAGAGCCGGTGAACGTCGAGAACTCCGGCATGGACGAGATGTTCTTCTGCACGAAGCCGAGCGGCTCGAGCGTCTCAGAGTGCTCGGCGATCTTGGTGCCGTTCATCTGGTACAGCGAAACGACCATCGTGGAGCGCGAGTACTGCGACGCGTTCACGAGGCCGATGTTGGCGCGGTAGGTACCGGCCTGGGTGGCGCCGCCGGTCTGGCGGATGCCGGTGATCATGACCTTGTCGAGCTTCGTGCCCGACTGCAGCGTGCTGACGAAGTTGTACCAGGGAATGCCGGGCATGTCCTGGCCGCTGGTCGGCGGGTTCGCGCCGGAGCCGGTCGGGATCGAGTAGATGCGGCTCTCGACCGTGATGTTCTTGAAGAACGGGCTCACGCCGTCGATCTGCGTGGCCGGACCGCAGTCCTGACCCGCGGCGCAGGCGTTGAAGACGATCTGGCCGATGGCGCTGCTCTGGCCGAGGGTGGCGCCGACGAAGTCGACGTATTCCTTGCGCTCGTTCGCGGCAAGGTGGATGAGATTCTTGAACTCCTGCTGCGTACCACCCGGGCCGGTCGAGAAGATGACCGACACATCGACGGGCTCGTTCTCGACGTTTGCCACGACGATGTCAGACAGGAAAAGTGCACCC
Source organism: Thermoanaerobaculia bacterium (assembly GCA_035688915.1). Lineage (GTDB taxonomy): Bacteria > Acidobacteriota > Thermoanaerobaculia > Gp7-AA8 > Gp7-AA8 > DASSMK01. The sequence goes on along the minus strand of DASSMK010000114.1, from coordinate 4,771 downwards.
TGGCCTGCGGCGTGGCCGGCGACCGGGACGTAGACCTGGTCGGCCGCGCGGAAGTTGCTCGCGAACGCGCCGGCGGCGCAGAGCGTGAGGGCCGCAGCCACACCGAGTTTCTTCATGAACATAATCTCCCCTTTAAACGACTGTTTTGGATGACTGCCGAATTGTTACTGAAATCGAGCTGCATTCTAAACGAACTTCAAGACTGCCAGACAACAGTTTCGCCAAGTTATACGGATGACCGAAGCGAATCGTCACAGACTCGTGTCTCCGTATACTTGCGCGCCGTGGCCGATACGAAAGTGGCAAGCGTCACGCCGGAACAAAATGGGCTCCGTCTTGATCGCGCAATGAGCGAGCTTTTTCCCTCACACAGCCGCAGCGCACTGGCCCGGCTGATCGAGGAAGGTCACGTCAGAGTTGATACGAAGCCGGCCACCAAAACGTCGCTGCGCGTCGAAACGGGGCAAGAAGTCGAAGTCGACTTCCCTCCTCCCGAAGCGTCGGCAATTGCCGAACAAGACATCCCCATCACCATCCTCTTCGAAGACGACGAGCTCGTCGTCATCGACAAACCGGCCGGGCTCGTCGTCCATCCCGCCGCCGGTCATCCCGATCAGACGCTCGTCAACGCTCTCCTCTTTCATGTGAAGGATCTGAGCGGCATCGGCGGCGAGCTCCGCCCCGGCATCGTGCACCGCCTCGACAAAGACACGAGCGGCGTGATGGTCATCGCCAAACACGACGCCTCGCACCGCAAGCTCACCAGCGCCTGGAACAGCGAGCGCGTGCGCAAGGAGTACCTGGCCATCGCGTACGGCACTCCGTCGGAGATGCGCGGCACGATCGACGCGCCCATCAGCCGCGATCCGCGCGACCGCAAACGCATGGCTGTCGTCACCGCAGGCCGAGCCGCGATCACCGATTACGAAGTGCTCGAGCGTCTGCGCGGCACGTCGCTGATCCGCTGCCGCCTCCGCACCGGCCGCACTCATCAGATCCGCGTCCACCTCAAGCACCTCGGCCACGCCATCGTCGGCGACGCGGTCTACTCCGGTCCGCAGTGGCGCGGCATTCCGGAAAAGAAGGTGCAGCGCGCGCTGGCAGCAATGGCGCGGCAGGCACTGCACGCCGCGCGCATCACCATCCCTCACCCGCGCAGCGGCGAATCGATGACGTTCGAAGCGCCGCTGCCTCCCGACATGCAGGAGCTGCTCGCGGTTCTCCGCTAGAGCAGCATTCCCGCGATCGTCGCCGTCAGGAAGTTTGCGAGCGTGCCCGCAAGCATCGCGCGCAATCCGAGTCGCGCGAGATCGCCGCGACGCGACGGCGCGAGCGAACCGATGCCGCCGATCTGAATCGCGATCGACGAAAAGTTCGCGAAGCCGCACAGCGCGTACGTGACGATGACGAAGCTGCGCGGATCGAGGCTCGAGCCGACGCCCGCCTCGCCGAGCTTGGCGAACGCGACGAACTCGTTGAGCACCATGCGCGTGCCGAGGAGATTGCCGACGGTGAGACTGTCCTTCCACGTCACGCCCATGGCCCAGGCGATGGGCCGGAAGATCCAGCCGAGAAGCACGTCGAGCGAAGCCGGGAACCACGCGCCGATGGCCGGCGCCGTCGTCACGAGCCACGAGTGCACCGCGCCGAACGCGCCGTTCACCAGCGCGACGAGCGCGATGAACGCGATGAGCATGCCGGCGACATTGAGAGAGAGATGCAGCCCTTCGATCGCGCCGCGTCCGGCTGCGTCGATGACGTTCACGTCCTGCTTCGGCACGACCACGTTCACGTCGCCGCCGGTCTTCGGCTGGTCCGTTTCCGGAACGATGATCTTGGCCATCATGATCGCGCCCGGCGCGGTCATGATTACGGCGGTGAGCAGGTGGATGACGTCGACTTTCGCGACGAGCACGTACGCCGCCATGATGCCGCCGGAGATGTGCGCCATGCCGGCCGTCATGACTGTCATGAGCTCCGACATGGTCATATCCGGCAGAAACGGTCGAATGGTGAGTGGCGCTTCGGTCTGGCCCATGAAGATCGAAGCGGCGACGGAAGTCGATTCCGCGCCCGACACGCCCATGAAGCGCGTCATGATCTTCGCGAAGAACCTGACGACCACCTGCATGACGCCGAGGTAATAGAGGATGGCGAAGATCGAAGCGATGAAGATGATGGTGGGAAGGACCTGTGTCGCGAAGACGAACCCGATCGGCTCATCGCCGCCACCGAGTTTGCCGAAGACGAATCGCGCGCCCTCGCCCGTGTAGCCGATCAGCTTGTTGATGATCTCCTTCATCGTTTCGAAGAGGTAGGCCAGCAGGTTGAAGGTGAGGAAGAGGTAGAGCGTGATCACGCCGAAGACGGCGAGGATGCCGCGCCGCGCGCTCGCAGGCATTCGTCCGGCGATGAGATAGAAGAGGATGGCCAGGATGACGAAGAGGAGCGCGGCGCCCCACCGTTCGAGCGGCAGCGCGATGCCGGACAGCGCGTGCGCGATCGGCTCGCCTTTCAGCACGAAGATGGCGATGACGATCTGCAGCACGAGACCCCAGAAAACGGGCCGCCAGCGGATGGCCCGCCGATTGGTCGACAGCAAGTACGCGATCACCAGAATCGCAAAAAAACCCAGCAGCGCCGTGAACCGCTCCATGTTCGCGCTCCCCTCGTTCTCTTCGTGATTGAACCGGCCACGTTGATAACCGAGCCGGGGCGTGCGGTCAACAAAAACCTAGCCGCCGCGCAGCGGCGGCCGCGCCTTCGGCGCCCGGCCGCCCAGGCCGCCAGGCTCATAGGCTCATAGGCTCATAGGCTCATAGGCTCATAGCAGCACACGCGGCGCGAGTTTTCGCGGGCTTCGCCTGTGGCCCAGGCGTAAGCGGTGAAAGCTTGCGCTGCCGGCGCTACTCTGAGCCTATGAGCCTATGAGCCTATGAGCCTGCCTGGCGCCGGAGGCGCCGCGCGCCGTCAGCCGCGGGCGCGGGGCCGGGTATACTCCCGCGCGCATGATCAACGCCATCAACGAAGCCGTCGCGTACATCCGCAGCAAGAGCAGCCTCGTTCCCGAGGCGGGGGTGATTCTCGGCTCCGGGCTCGGGCATGTGGTGGATGCGGTGGAGGCGGAAGTCTCCATTCCGTACGGCGACATCCCCGGCGCGAAAGCCTCCACCGTTCTCGGCCACCAGGGCCGCCTCGTCCTCGGCCGCGCCAGCAAGCTGCCGGTTGCCGTGATGCAGGGCCGCGTGCACTTTTACGAAGGCTACGAGATGAGCGAGGTGATGTTCCTCTCGCGCGTTCTCGGCAAGCTGGGGATCAAGCGGCTGGTCGTGACGAATGCAGCAGGCGGCGTGAACACGTCGTATCAGGCCGGCGATCTGATGCTGATCTCGGATCACATCAATTTCATGGGACTCAATCCGCTCCGCGGCCCGAACGTCGAAGACCTCGGCGTCCGCTTTCCTGATATGTCCGAGGCGTATCCGGAAACGCTGCGGAACCTGGCCAAGGAAGTGGCGAAAGAGATCGGACTCGATATCAAGGAAGGCGTCTACCTCGCGCTCTCCGGCCCGACGTACGAGACGCCCGCGGAAATCCGCGCGTTCCGCGTCCTCGGCGCCGACGCCGTCGGCATGTCGACCGTGCCGGAAGTGATCGCGATGTCGCACATGCAGATCCCGGTTCTCGGCATCTCGTGCATCACCAACATGGCCGCGGGCATCCTGAAGCAGAAGCTCACCCATCAGGAAGTGATGGATACGACGGCGCGCGTGCAGGAGCAGTTCACGAAGCTGGTGGTGGGGATTCTGACGCGTTTCGCGGCGTAATCGCCGGAAACGAAAAAAGCCCCCACCAAGCGGCGGGGGCTTTCACAAGAAGAACTCGCGATGAGTCTTGCATCCCGCTCGCGATCGTCGAGGGGGAGCGTCTCTGCGGGCGGCGTTTTACGTGCGATGCGTCGCACAACCGCGGGGAACCGGGGAGGTCGTGGCCTGTGGCCGCTGCTGATCAGCTGCGGCGGAGGCGTCGGTCAGCTCGCGTGGGAGCTGCGTGGTCGCTCCTGGCGTTCGCGTCCGAAGCGCGGGAGCATCAGTCGGAGAAGCGCGCATTGTGTTCGATGTGGCTCGAACTGCGCCACCGCGCGTCGCGCGGGAACGGAACGATGGGCGCTCCGTCTGAGTCGGGGATCAGAGGTTCGATGGTGATCGTGATCGGCATACGCACCGGTGCGTCTGTTTCGATCGTCATCACTTCCTGCTCGCCTCTGATTGTTATGACTGTACGGCCCAAGACTGGCCTCCTGCTGCGTGTCCTTAGATTTCTGCCACACCGGCGGCAGCACGCCGGAATCTGGTGGCAGAAGAACTGACCGCGCGTCTATGTCTCGCGGCCGTTGTTCCCAGACCTTGTATTCAATTGTCAAAGTTTCAGTGCTGACTGGATTGGCCTTCTCTGCAATCGGCATGCACAGAATTACGGCACGAACTTGTATCCCACCCGGTGCACCGTGATCAGGTGCCGCGGCTCCGCCGGCACGCTCTCCACTTTCTGCCGCAGCCGCGCCATGTGCGTATCGACCGTGCGCGTGAATGCGGAGCTGTCGTAGCCCCACACGTGATTGAGCAGCGCTTCGCGGCTCACCACTTCGTGCGCGTGATCGATGAAGTAGCGCAGGATGCGGAACTCGCGCGGCGTCAGCTCCAGCGTCGTTCCCGCCTTCGATGCCTGATAAGTGCGGAAGTCGAGGCGCACGCCGCCGAATTCGAATTCG
>DASSMK010000113.1:0-2689 GCA_035688915.1 Thermoanaerobaculia bacterium | reverse complement strand
CGGTCGAGCGTGTCGCCCGCGCCGCCGATCGACGTGATCATGCCGCTCGCCATTTCGGTGAGCTCGGCCGTCGCTTTCTTGATCTTCAGATCGTCGAGGCTGCTCTTCAGCGATTCGATCTTCGTCTGCGCCGCTTTGACCGAAACGTCGCGCGCCTTGACGAGCTCGCGATACGTCGTCTCCGCCTGCTGCAGCTGCGTGCGGTTTTCTGTGAGCTCGCGCTGCACGGCCTGCAAACGCAGCGCGAAGTTGCCCGCCGCTTCGCGATTTCCCGCCCGCAGATTCGCGGACGCTTTCGCGCGCAGCTCGCGCTCTTCCTGTTCCTGCTTGCGGATCTGCGTCATGAGCCGCTCGCACAAACCCGCATGCGCGGCCAGCCCCTGGTTGTAGTTCGCGATCTGCTTGCGCAGATTTTCCTTCTCCACTTCGAGGAGCGCTTCAGGATTGCGCCGTTCGAGGCCGGAGACGAAGAGACCGAGGAAGCCGCGGAAGACGTTTGCCAGACGTTTGAACATGCGGAGAGTGTATTACCGCTTTCATGCCGGACGCTTTGTGCGGAGTGGCATGCTCTCTGCGTCGCGGCGCCCATGGCCGCAACCACTCTCGTCGTCGACGACGACCCCGCCCTCGGCGCCTCCCTCCGCGATGTGCTGCAAGGCCAGCCGGTCGAAGTCGTGATGGCGGCGAGCGCGCAGGACGCGATCGCTCTCATGGAGAAGCAGCGGTTCTGCGGACTGATCCTCGATCTCGTGCTCGACGAAAGTTCCGGCTTCGACGTGCTGCACCATCTCGAGCGCAACCACATCACCATCCCCACGGTGATCGTGTCCGGCAAGCTGCCGTCGTACGTGCGGGAGCTGCTGAGCGAAGAGCAGGTCAAGCTCGTCTTCCCGAAGCCCGTCGAGACCCGCCTTCTCGCCACCATCGTCCTCGGCCTCTGCGGCATCGCCGCGTAAGACCGCTCAGCGCCGCGCGTTGAGGATGTCGAACATCGCTTCGCGCTTCTCGCGCGATTGCTTCGCGCCGCCGATGGCGATCTCGAATTCATCCTGCTCGAGTCCCTGCAGCAGCTCGTTGACGGCATCTTCCGCGGACATGGCGATGCGATTCATTTCGGCGGGCCGATGCCACGCGCCGAGCTCACTGCGCACGAGCGGCGGAATCGCTTCGAAGACGCGCACGCCAGTGTCGCGCAGCTGATGGCGGAGCGACATCGTCAGCGAATGAACGGCCGCTTTCGTCGCGCAATAAACCGGCATGTGCGCGAGCGGCGCGAACGCGAGTCCTGACGACACGTTGATGATCGCGGCGGGCTCGTTGCGGCGCAGCAGCGGAAGCATCTGCGCGGTGAGATGAATCGGCGCGAGCAAATTCACCGCGATCTCTTCTTCGGCGAGGCGAAGGTTCTCCTCGTCGGTCAGATCGACGCGATGCTGCACGCCGGCGTTGTTGACCAGCACGTTCGTGCGCGGGTGCGTCTCCGCGAGCCACGCCACGAGCGCCGCGCGATCGTCCGCCGAGGCGACGTCCGCTTGCCGGATGTGCAGCGCGGGAACTTCGCGCTGCGCTTCTTCGAGCCGTTCGCGGCGGCGTCCACAGATGATCGCTTCATTACCGCGCTCCACGAGTGCGCGCGCCAGCGCGAGTCCGATGCCTGTCGCGCCGCCGGTGATGAGGATGGTGTTGTTCGCGATCTGCACGATGGCTGCACTTAATCACAGACGCGATGCGGGCACGTTGATGTCGAACGTCTCGCCGCGATCGAGATAGTGCACGGCCTGTTCGAGTCCCGCTTCGCGCACGGCGGTGCGAAAGTCTTCGAGCGGCGATTTGAAGACGCCGTAGTCGTCGTAGTGAATGGGGATGGCCGTGCGCGGCTTGACGATGTGAATCATCTCCACGCCTTGCTTCGCGTCCATCGTCAGGAGGATCCCGCCGATGCGGGTGCCGCCGAGGTGGAGGAGGGCGATGTCGATGGAGGGATATTTTTTCGGGATCTCGCGCAGATGCTCGTGGATCAGCGTGTCGCCTGTGATGTAGAGGCGGAGCGGGATCTTGTTCGACGGCGTGAGGAATTCCAGCATCGAGCCCATCACCGGCGGGATCATCAGGCGCATGAGACCGGGCGCATGTTTGCCCGGCATGGCCGTGACGTTCACGACTGCATCGCCTTTGCGCACCGGCAGCGTTTCCCACGTTTCGAGCGCGATCGTTCTGCGGAAGCCGAGCGCCGTCAGCGCGGCCGCGGCGTGACGCGTGCTCACGATGGGCAGATCGCGATCGAGACGGTCGCTGACGAGATGATCGAAGTGATCGCCGTGCATGTGCGAGAGCAGCACGAAATCGATCGGCGGCAATTGCTCGAACGAGAGCGCGGGCTCGGTCAAGCGCTTCGAGCGCAAGCCGTAGCCAAGGTGGACATGATCGCCCTGGTGGAGGAAGTTGGGATCGGTGAGGATGGTGAAGCCGGCGTACCGAAGGATGACCGTGGCCGTGCCGACGAAGAAGATGGAGCCGTGATCCCACGAGGGCGCGGCGACCGATCCGAGGTCGAGAGTTTTTTGCATGGGGTGCAAAGCTTGCCAGCCGTGGGCCACCGTCCGGCCGGCCCGCCGCCCGCCCGGCCCGCCGCCCGCCCCGGCCCGCCGCCCGCCGCCCGCCCGCCGCCCAGGCCCGCCGCCCGCCGCCC
>DASSMK010000112.1:0-17978 GCA_035688915.1 Thermoanaerobaculia bacterium | reverse complement strand
CGCCGACACTGTCGTGCGAGTTGGAAGTGAGTGTCGGCGGAGGCTAGGCCAACCAATTGGGTCCGGGCCCGTGGCCCGGCCGCCGGAGGCCTCCGGTCGTCACACCGGCTCACAGCAACCGCCGCCAAGCACGCTGCAGGCGTGGGTCGCGGTGGTCGACGACAGCGCGTAGCGCGGCGGTGAGGAGGAGTATGGGTCGCGCGCGTTTTGTCCAGGCTTTGCCGTAATGCGACGAGCACCACGTCAGGAGGTCGGGCCAGAGGCGTTCGGGATCGTGGTGGAGCGGCGAGTTGTGGGCGACGGTGGCGCCGAGGTCGTGGCGGACGTGGGCGGCTTCGATGAGGGCGATGCGCCAGCCGTTTTCGCGCGCGCGCAGGCAGAAATCGAGATCCTGGCAGTAGAAGAGGAAGCGTTCGCTCAGCGGGCCGGTGTCGCGCCAGACGGCACGACGGAAGGCCATTGCGGCGCCGCTGACCCAGTCCATGTTTGGGGAGGCGCTTGCGCGTTTGCGCCGTTTGAAAAGGGGGCCGAGGCCGCTGACGACGCCGATGAGCCACGGCAGCGTCGGCGTGCGACCGCCGCTCCATTGTGGAGAGCCGTCGGCGTTGAGCAGGCGTGCGCCGGCGATGCCGAGTTGCGCGTCGGCGTCGAATGCTTGGAGGAGTGCGCGAAGTGCGTCGGGTTCGACGATCGCGTCGCTGTTGAGCAGCAGCATGATGTCGGCCGTGCTTTCGGCGAGACCGCGATTGGCGGCGGTGGCGAAGCCGCGGTTTTCGTCGAGCCGCACCACGCGCACCTGGGGCACTTCGCGCGCGAGCAGTTCTGCGGTGCCGTCGCGCGACGCGTCGTCGGCCACGATCACTTCGCAATCCGGCATGGACGCGAGCACGGCGCGGCAGCAGCGCAGCGTCATGGCTGCGGTGTCGTACGTGGGGATGACGACCGAGAGTCGCGTCACGCGGGCCTCCGCCGCGAGCGCCGCCTCCATTGATCGATGGTCGTTTCCTGATGCGACGGGACCACTTTGCGCAGGAGGCGCGTCAGGCCGAAGCCGAGGCGCCAGCTGCGGGAGGCGAAGGTTTCGGCGAGGAGGCGTTCGGTTTCGGCGAGCCGTTCGCGCAGCGGGGCGCTGCCGCGGCGTTCGTCCATGAACGTGGCCAGCAGCGCGCGTGTCTCCGCGGCGATGGGCGGCACGCGCAGCCACTGCATCGCTTCGCCGCTGCGCAGTGCGTCGCGCAGCTCGCACTGGAAGCCGTCCAGGAAGCGATCGCTTTCGCCGCCGTTTCGATCGCCGCCGTTTCGATTCAAGGCAGGCTCGATCAGCTCGCGCAGCTCGCCGTCGGAAGGCAGGCGCAGATCGAACGCGCCGGCGGCGACGAGTGATTCGTGCAGCTGCCGCGCGACGCGTGTGGGATCGGCGACCAGCTCTTCGTAGTTGATGGCGAGGCGCGGCATGCCGATCGTCGCGTCGAGCATGGCGCGCGTGTACTCCTCCCACAGCGCCAGACCGATGGCGAGCGGCAGGCCGTCGCGACGCTCGATCGAGCGCGCCACGGCCACGGGCTCACGCCAGACCAGCACGCAGACCGGGCGTTCCAGCGCGTCGCGCCAGATCGGAAAGAGGATCGACATGCGCGGATCTTTGGCGGCCCAGGTGCCGTGCGCGTCGAGCGATTTCGCGAAGTGGCGCGCGCGAGTGGTGAACGTTTCGCGCTGCTCGGGCGAGAGTTTGGAGAGATCTGCACGCGCGGGCTCGAGCCACTTCGCATCGAGCGCGCCGAGGATGTCGCGATCGAGCGCCAGCGCTTCGCGATGCTCCCAGTAGCCGGTGGGATTGAAGACGTCAGGCGCGGCGAGATCGCGCGCTTCGCCGACGTAGCAACCCATGGCGTGCAGCAGGCGCGTGACGACGGACGTGCCGGAGCGGTGCATGCCGAGGACGGCGATCTGCTTGCGGGATGCGGTGGGGGCGACGTGATGCAGAGGCATGGCTCGCGCGTGCTCGGCGCGCAGCCGCTCGTTGAACGCGTCGATGCGTTTTTGCGCGCGTGGGAACGGGCAGGGGAGGAGGCCGTCTGCGTTCGCGAGGTGATGGTAGTGAATGATGACGGGATCGATTTCCGCGTAGCCCGCAGGCGATGGTTGGTCCACGTCGTTGAGCTGATAGTTCAGCTCCGCGCCCGCTTCCGCCGTCGGGATGCCGCTCTCGGCCAGCGCCAGTGCGAGCGCTGCCTGATGCACATGTTTCTCGCACGGCGCAGCCAGCGAAGGCTCGTCCGCCAGCGCCGCGTTGAATTTTCTCCATGACGCCAGGAACGGCTTGGCCAGCTCCGCCGGAATGGAGAAGACGCCGGCGTTGAAGTACGGAATGGTCGGCGTGCCGCTGTAGCCGGTGACGTGCGAGCGCCGCGGCAGCGGCAATCCAAAGTGCGCAAAGAGGCGCTCGAAGACGGCGTGCGTGACGGTGGGGAACGGCGCGATCTTCGCGTGAAAGACGCCGCGGCGCAGGTGGGGCAGCGGATCCTGCACCACGATCGTGTCGCAATCGAGCATGAGGAAATGCCCGGTCGCGTCGCGCATCGCTTCGAACCATTGCAGCCGGTTGCCGGACGGATTGCGTGGGTGAAAGCGCGGGACGATGCGGATCTCCGCGCCGAGCGTTTCCATGGCGCGTCGCGCGGCGGCATCGATGCGCTCGACGGCGCAGACCACCACGCGCGCCTCAGCCAAAGCGCCGCCAAACCAGCGGATCGACTGCAGGAGGCGCAGCGTCTGCGCGAGGTATTGGGGATTGTTTTCGGTGACGCAGCCAACCGTCACTTCGGCCGGCTGCAGCGGTGCAGCGTTGGACACGCGCGAAGGATAGCGCCGAGCGGCGCGCGGCGATCAGCGGATTTCGCCGGGAGGTCGCAGCCGTGAAGCGCCGGCGTGTGATCGCCGGCGCTCCCAGCGCGTAGATGATGTCGCGCGTCAGCGCGCGTTGTCGCGGCCGACGCTAGTAGTCGCGACCGCGGCCGCCACCACCGCTGCCGCCGCGTCCGCCGCCACCACCACGTCCTCCGCCACCACCGGGCGTACCGCCGCCCAGGCGCGTGACGTTTTCCGCGGCCGGACCTTTCGGACCCTGGCCAACGTCGAACTCGACGCTCTCGCCGTCATCCAGCGACTTGAATCCGCCACCTTGAATCGCGGAGTGGTGGACGAACAGGTCCTTCCCACCGTCTTCGGGGGTGATGAACCCGAAGCCCTTGTCGCTATTGAACCACTTTACTGTTCCCCTCATGCGTTTCGTCTCCGTCCCTGAAAGCCCATCAGCGGGCAACCAGGTAAATCAACCGAGCGGAACCTGCAGGTTTCGCTCCATATCGAGCTTACACCAGCGCTCGTCAAGCGAGCGATGACAAAAGTTGTCGCCCACCCGACTGCATTCGCAAAACGCGCACCTGTCAGGAACGCTGCACGGCCGGCTGCTCGCCTTGCGTGTTCACGACGCTTTGCAGGAGCCGCTCGAAGACCGCCGCCGCAGCAGCGATCACGTTGAAGATGAAAATGAGCGCCGCGCCCATCGCCACACCGCCGGCGATGTCATCCTTGCCGCGCACGGCGATGAAGATGTAAAGGAGCGCCGCGCCGATCATGACGACGAGTACCGCTGCGCAGGATTTGATGATCCGCAACGCGCGGACGGAACGAGGCGAGAACGCGCGATTGCGCCCGATGTCGCCGAGCAGCGTGAACGCCTGGTAGAGCGCCACGAAGAACGCGATGGACGCGGTATACGCATACGCCAGAAAGGGATCCTTGAAGTAGATATCGAAGAGCGTGGCGTGCGCGTTTCGCCCCTCCAGGTGCGGTTCCCAAAGGAGGAACGCGAGCGCGCCGATTCCGATCAGCACAATGACCAACTGAAGAAAAATGGTCGCGCTTCGTTTCATCGGCGGTGCTTCGTTCATCGCTCTATCGTAATCCTCTGCGCGCCGCTCCGTGCACCGGCTATTTTTTCGCGCGCTGCTTCGCCTCCTGCGCTTCCAGCTCCTTCCACGCCTCATCGAGATACGTTCGGAATTCGCCGCGTGCGATGAACGGCTTCTTGTTCGCGCGCTTGTCCGCGAGGTCGAAGAAGGCGGCGTGGTTGGCCAGGAAGATGTCCGGATCGAGCCGGCGCAGCCTGGTGAAGGACGCGCGGTAATCGGCGAAGATCGTTGGATATTTTTCGTTGTTCACGAGCGTGTAGCCCGGCGCGGTGACGCTGCAGAGGAAAACGACATCGAGCGGTTTGCCGTGATCCTTGATGGTCGTGCGCCAGGTGGTGCAGCCTTGCGTGTGGCCGGGCGTGAGCAACGCGGTCATGGTCAGGTTGCCGAGGCGGATGGTGTCGCCGTCGCGGACGATGTGGTCGGCTTTTACGGGCGGATAGAGAATGGTGTCGCCGAACGCGAAATCATTCTTGCCGCCGCGCGCCGCGAGTGCCGCGTCTTTCGCGGAGAGGTAGATCTTCGCGCCGGTCTCTTTCTGCACCCGCGCGAAGCCGCCGATGTGGTCGAGGTGCGCGTGCGAGTTGAGGAGGATGCGGATTTGCTTCGGATCGAACCCGAGCGTGCGCACGTTGCGCAGCACGAGCTCGGCGTTGGTGTCGAGCGGGACGTCGAGCAGGATCAACCCCTCATCCCCCGCAATCAAATACGCCCCCAGCTCCTCGGTTCCCACGTAATAAATCGGCCCGGCGATGTGCACCGGCTCGACGGCGCGGGTCCAGCTCGGCGGGATGGCCGCGTGCGTGGTGAAGGCGAGCAGGAAGAGAGCGAAGGTCGTGACGATCGTCTTCATGCTCGCCATTCACGCACGCGAATGTGGCAATGGTGAGGAAAAGTTCAGTACTCGTCCGCGCCGATGTCGTACGTGCCGGTGCGCACGGCGCTGGTGGAGAAGTAGTCGCTGGTGAACGTCGAAGACTGCGAGGCGCCGTGATCGATGCAGTCGGAGCCGAGGGCGATGGCGTAATCGGTGTCGTCCCAGCCGCCGAGCTCTGCGAACATCGGGTTGCCTGTGCGGTCGTTCGTGCCGCTGATCGTCGATGACGAGTTGCCGCCGTACCAGAGGTTGTTGCTGTAGGTGATGTTGCTGGTCGGCGCGCTGGCGTAGTTCTTCGTCGACGCGCTTTGCACGAACGCGTTGTTGACGATGGTGGTCGTGTCGTGCGCGTTCGTGCTGTCCTTCTCCAGCTGCAGGTAGAGGTCGTAGTACTTGGCGCCGTAGATCGTGTTGTTGGCGATCAGCGTGTGGTGCAGGCCGTGCCCGTAGTCCCAGTTGCCGTATTGGATGCCGTTGCCCGCGCGGAGAATGATGTTGTTGTAGATCTTGATGTTGTCGAGCGGATTGTGCGTCGTCACGTTGTTGACGGTGTAATCCTCGTTCGCCATCACGATGCCGCCGGCCGGATCGCCATTGCGATAGTAGGCCGTGTATTCGTAGGAGTGAATGAAATTGCGCTCCACGGTGGTGAGCGTGGCATTGTCGAGATAGATATTCGCGCTGAAATTGTCGCGCACGCGATTGTGGGAGATGAGGCCGTTGTTGCTCATGATGAAATCGATGCCTTCGCCGTAATTCTCATAGACGGAGTTGTCGATGATCTGCACGTTGTTGGCGCGATAGGCGGAGAGGCCCTGCTGCCAGGAGCTGGCGTTGCCCGTCGAATTCATCTTGACGTTGTCGTAGACGCGGTTATTGAGGATGGAGATGTCGTGCGTCGTGCCGAAATTGCTGGAGCTCGACGTATACGCGTTGATGCCGCACTCCTGGCTGCCGTGCACTTTGTTGTAGCGCACTTTGATGTTGTCCGCGTTGTAGATGAAGATGCCGTGGGCGATCGCGTTCTGCACTTCGAATTGATCGAAGTTCACGTAAGAGCTGTCGCCGATCTCGACCAGGCCGTTTTCGTCGATGCCCGTGCCGTCAATGATCGGCACGTCTGTGCCATAGCCCTGCACGCGAATGGGCGTGGCGAGCGAGCCGTGCTTGTCCCAGATCTGCACGTGCTCGTTGTAAGTGCCGGCCTTGACGTAAATGCGATCGTCAGGCTCGTCCAGCAGACCGATCGCGTGCGTAATGGTCAGAAACGGCGAAGCCTCGGTTCCGGAATTCGTATCCGAACCCGTCTTGGCCACGTAATACGACTGCGCGGCCTGTGCGGCCGCAAAGGTAGTGAGGGTGAGGGTGAGGGAGAGTGCGAGAGCTCGCATTGGGATGGGGTCTCCTGAGGCGTCTGAGGGTTGATGTTGTCGCGCGCGAAGCGGGATTCGCGCGCGACCGATCTCAGTGCATACGGCAGGCCGGAAAGAACCCTTTGCGAGTCTTTTTTTTAGGCTTCTTCGCGCGTCAGTTGACCGCCGCAAATCACGTCCAACGCGGTCACTGCCGTCACGGCCGCAATCGCTGCGGTGACGGCGCCGCGTTTGCGGCTGGCCACTAGTGCGGCCACGAGCGCGCCGAGATCGAGCACGTCACCGGCTACGCGTGCCCAGAGCCACGGTGCGCGTTTGCGTTGCGTGAGGATGCCGACGCCGGCCGCGATTTCGCGCGCGCCGAATGCGCGGATCAGACCGGTGCCGCGGTCGATGCCGAGGGCGCGGGCGAGCTGGCGTGGCGCGGCGAGCTCGGTCAATCCGAGAGCGATGCTGAACCAGCCGAGATTTCTTGCGATGTGATGTTCATCCATGAGCGATGGGGGTGCAGCGGGTGTGCCCGTCCGAGCTGTTATCGTTCGCCGGGTGACGACGACGTCCACGATCCGCGATGACGCCGGCGCAGTGAGCGTGCCGCTGCTGGCGTCGGTCTTTCTCGTCGCAGCCGCCATCCGCATCGCGGTGAACAACACCATCGAGTTCTCGCGCGCCGACGAATCCGTCTATCTGCTCTACACGAAAGCACTCGCGGCCGGTCAGGGCTATCCGCACATCGTGCAGATGTTCCTCGCCGATCCGCAGATGTGGGTCTTCCCGAATCCGCTCCGCTGGGCCTGGCTCGGCGCGACGACGCTGTTCGGCTCGATCTCCGGCGACGTCTCGCATCACGCGCTGGCGACGCTCTCCACGTTCGCCGGCATCGCGGTCGTAGCGCTGACGTACTGGATCGCGCGGGAGCTGTTCGATCCATCCGTTGGCGGCGTGGCCATGATGCTCGCGGCCACGTCGCCACTACAGCTGGCCATGGGACGTCGCGCGCTCGCTGACGAATTCTTCTGCATGCTCGTGCTCGCGTCGATCGCCGCGTTGTTGCGCATGACGAGCAGCGCCGGCCGCGCGCGCATCGCGTGGAGCGTCGCGTGGATCGTCGCGACCACGCTGGCCATCGCCACGAAAGAGCAGTTCCTCTTTCTCTATCCGGCCATCCTGCTCTTCTGGTGGCTGCGCCGGCGCAACATCGTCGATCTGCTGCTCTGCGCGGTGCCGCCGTTTCTCTTCTTTGCCGTCTTCTGCCTGCTCGCGCGCGACGTCACGTCATTCTTTCGCATCACGAGCATCATCACCGGCGCCATGACCGCGCCCTACGCCGAGCAGTATCAGAACGGTCCGTGGTTCCGGCTGCTGATCGATTCGCTGGCCGTGGCGCCGCTCGTGACGATCTCCACGCTCGCCGCACTGATCGTCATCGCGCTGCGTGCTGATACGCAGTCGCACGTGATGAAGCAACTGGGCGTCCTAGTCGTGGCGATGTTTGCCGTGCATGCGCTGCTCTCCTCACAGAACCTCCGCTACATCGTGCCAGTGGACAGTCTCGCGCGCGTGCTCGTGGCCGCATTCGCCGTGCAGGAGCTGCGCACGCGATCGCGCGTTCTCTTCGCCTGCGTCGCCGTCAGCGCGATCGTCGAGCTGAAGCTGTTCTACGAAATCTTCCTCGTCGCGAAGGTGTACGACCCGGTCACCGATGCGCTGCTGCGCGCGCTGAAGATGCTCCCGCGCTGATCGCCTCGCGCAGGTATTTCGCCGTGCGGCTCTTCGCCGACTCCGCGATCTCCGCCGGACTTCCCGCCGCTACGATTTTGCCCCCTTCATCGCCCGCCCCGGGTCCGATGTCGATCACCCAATCGCTCGCCGCGATCACGCTCATGTCGTGCTCGACGACGATCACGGTGTTGCCCGCGTCGACCAGACCCTGCAGCTGCGTCATCAGTTTCTCCACGTCGGACGGATGCAATCCCGTGGTCGGCTCGTCGAGGATGTACAGCGTGTTGCCGCGGCCGATGCGCTGCAATTCCGTCGCAAGCTTGATGCGCTGCGCTTCGCCTCCTGAGAGCTCAGTGGCCGGCTGTCCCAGTCGCAGGTAGCCGAGGCCGACTTCCCGCAGCACGTGCAGCGCGCGGTGGATGTGCGGCTCGTCCGCAAAGAATTTCCACGCCGCATCCACCGTCATCCCCAGCACCTCGGCCACATTCCGGCCGTTGTATTGAATCTCGAGCGTCTTCGCGTTGTATCGCGCGCCGTGGCACGTCGGGCACGGCGCGTAAACGCTCGGCAGAAAGAGCAGCTCGACCATCACGAAGCCTTCGCCTTCGCACGTTTCGCAGCGACCTTTCGCGACGTTGAAGGAGAAGCGGCCCGCGTCGTAGCGCCGCGCCTTCGCCGCTTTCGTCGAGGCGAACAGCCGCCGCACGTGATCGAACAATCCGGTGTACGTCGCGAGATTCGAGCGCGGCGTGCGGCCGATCGGTTTCTGGTCGACGCGCACCAGCCGCTTCACCCGCTCCATTCCCGCCACGATCTCCCCACCCTCGGTGATCACCTTCTTCACGAGCGGATCGCGTTCATCGTCTTCGTCGATTTCGGCGGGATGGCCGAGACGGTCGGAGATGAGCTCGACGAGCACCTGGCTGACGAGGGTGGACTTGCCGGAGCCGGAGACGCCGGTGACCGAGGTGAAGACGCCGAGCGGAAACTCGACGGCGAGATTGCGGACGTTGTTGCGCGTGACGCCTTCGAGGCGCAGCCAGCCTTGCGGTTCGCGCGCGCGGCTTTCGGGCAGCGGATGCTGATCGAAGAGGAACTCGCGCGTGTGCGACGCCTTCACTTTGCGCAGCCCTTCGGGCGGGCCGCTGTAGAGGATCTCGCCGCCGCGCTCGCCCGCTTCCGGGCCGACGTCGACGATCCAGTCGGCGTGGCGGATGACGTCGAGCTCGTGCTCGACGATGAAGAGCGAGTTGCCCGATTCCTTCAGCTTGTCGAGTGCGGCGAGCAGCGCTTCGGTGTCGGCGGGATGCAGTCCGGCGCTCGGTTCGTCGAGCACGTAGACGACGCCGAACAGATTCGAGCGCACCTGCGTGGCGAGGCGCAAGCGCTGCAGCTCGCCGGGCGAAAGCGTAGGCGTGCTGCGTTCGATGGAGAGATAGCCGAGGCCGAGATCGATAAGGACTTCGAGGCGGGCAGCGAGATCGCAGGCGATGCGGTGCGTGACGAGCACCTTCTCCTCGGACTGACCGTTGGAGCGGCGGGCGCCCTCGCCCGCCGGATTGGCGCGAGTATCGGCGGGCGAGGCGCCCGCCGCTCCAACCTTCGTGTACGGCCGCACGACGGCGGCGAGTTTCGACAGCGGCAGCGCGGAGATTTCGGCGATGTCCATGCCGGCGAACTTCACCGACAGCGATTCGCGGCGCAGGCGTTTGCCGTGGCAGGTCGGGCAATCGGCGCCGATCATGTACTGCGACACGCGCTTCTTCATCAGCGCGCTCTGCGTGTTCGAGAACGTGTGCAGAATCCAGCGGCGCGCGCTGCTGAACGTGCCCATGTAGCTCGGCTCTTCTTTTCGTTTCAGCGCGCGTTTCGTTTCCGCGGGCGTGAGGCCGGCGTAGACCGGCACGGTGGGCGTTTCGTCGGTGAAAAGAATCCAGTCGCGCTGCTCTTTCGGCAGGTCGCGCCACGGAATATCGACGTCGTAGCCCATCGTCACGAGGATGTCGCGCAGGTTCTGCCCGTGCCACGCGGGCGGCCACGCCGCGACGGCGCGCTCGCGAATGGTGAGCGACGGATCGGGCACCATCGATTCTTCGGTGACGGTGTAGACGCGGCCGAGGCCGTGGCATTCGGGGCAGGCGCCTTCGGGAGTGTTGGGCGAGAACGATTCCGCGTAGAGCAGCGGCTGGTGTTTCGGATATTCGCCGGCGCGCGAATAGAGCATGCGCAGCAGGTTGGAGAGTGTGGTCACGCTGCCGACGGAGGAGCGCGTGGTCGTGCCGCCGCGATGTTGCTGCAGTGCGACGGCGGGCGGCAGGCCTTCGATCTCGCGCACTTCCGGCACCGACATCTGATTGAAGAGCCGGCGCGCGTAGGGCGAGACCGATTCGAGGTAGCGGCGCTGCGCTTCGGCGTATAACGTGCCGAACGCGAGCGACGATTTGCCGGAGCCGGAGACGCCGGTGAAGACCACCAGCGCATCGCGCGGAATGTCGACGTCGACGTCTTTCAGATTGTGCTCGCGCGCGCCGCGGACGCGAACGTATTGATCGTGTTCTTTACGCACCGCGGAGCACGCTACCAGCTTCGTGCCAGCGCACGGCTTCAGGACACGTGCAGCGGCGCGGTCTCCACGCGGTCGGTGCTCGCATCGGGCCGTTCGCCGAGAAACTCGACCCACTGCTTCTTGATGTCTTTGTAGTGCTTGGTCGCTTCAACGATCTCGAGGAAGCAGCCGGTGACGCTTTCGAGCCGCTGCTGCAGCATGTCGTTGGCGATGCGGCCGTCGTCGTTGAAGGCGGTGTGCGCCTGCGCGAGCGAGAACATGTCGGGATAAACGCGCGCGCCGAGGTGCTCGAGCGGAACGCGCAATGCCCAGAGCCCGCGATTGCCGCCGGCCATCGACGGCGACGCAGAGAGCAGAAAAGCCTGCTTCCCATTGAACGGTTGCGGCCGGAAGCGCGACGTCCAGTCGATGACGTTCTTGAGGATGCCGGGCATCGAGCCGTTGTACTCCGGCGCGGAGATCATGAACGCATCGTTCTCGAGCAACCGTTCGCGCAACCGCTGCGCCCCCGCCGGCATCTCGCCCGCCGCCTCCGCGTCCTGATCGTAAGAAGGACAGTCAAAGTCACGCATCGACGCATGATCGACCGTCGCACCACGCTCCGTGAGCACGCGCTCGAGCAGCGCGATCAATCGCGCATTAACGGAGTCTTTGCGGAGGGAGGCGGCGAAGAGGAAAACTTTGACCGGCTGCATGTCACGTGATGCGTGCATGGGGCGGGCCTGCCGCGCAGCCGGAATTGAAAATTGAAAATTGAAAATTAGGCGGGAACGTCGTGATCGGCGGAGCCCCATTTTCAATTTTCAATTTTCAATTCCGACTCTCATCAATTCCGACTCTCACCCAACAATCCCCCGCCTCGGGTGCCTCTCAGTCACCCTTGTTTTCAACGCCGAGTCGGCCACCTGTGTGTAGATCTCGGTCGTCGAAATGCTCCGGTGGCCGAGGAGGCGTTGGACGTAGCGGATGTCGACGCCTTCTTCGAGGAGGTAGGTGGCGACGGAGTGGCGGAACATGTGCGGGGTTACGCGGTCGCGCACGTCGCTGCGCTCGCCGTGAATGCGCACCAGGCGGCGGATCATTTGTGGCGACGCGGCGTCGCCGCGTGAGTTGACGAGGAACGTTTCCGCCGTCGAGGCGGCCACGTCGCGTGCGGTGCGGTAATCGAGCAGCAGCGACTTCAGTTCGTCCGGCACGAACACGCGCCGCTGGCGATTGCCTTTGCCGATGATCGTGATCGTGCCGTCTTCCACGTCCACCGCGGCGTCGAGCAGGCCGGCCAGCTCGCTGACGCGCATGCCGGTGGCGAAGAGGAGCTCCGTCGCCACGTAGCCGGTGAGATCGGCGAAGGAGACCGGTTTCTCGTGCAGGAGCAGGCGGCGCAGGTCGGCGCGGGCGATGACGCGCGGCAGGCGTTTCGGCATGCGGATGCGGATGCGCGCACCGCGAAACGGATCGTCCATCGCGCTTTCATCTTCCAGCCACCGGAAGAGCGAGCGCAGCGTGGCCAGGTGGCGTTTCACGCTCGACTCTTTCAGCGCGCGCACGTCGAAGAGGTGGCGCACGTAGTCGTGGATGACGCTCTTGTCGCACGCGGTGACGGCTTTGCGTGCGCCGTAAAACTGGATGAAGCGCGCCAGGTCGAGCTCGTACGCGCGGAGGGTGTGCGGCGAGAGCTTCCGGATCGACCGGCAATGCAGGAGGAATGCGGTCGCGGCGTCTCGGAACAGCACGTCGGCGGGACCTTACCCGACTGCGGTCCGGGCGCGCGACCGGAAGTATGGAGAGAACCTTGCGTTTGCTATATTCGCCCGGCCTCTCTGTGACCGACGAATCTCTCCTTCTCACCGCGCTGCACGTCGGCCGGATGATCGCCTTCGACTGGCAGCTCGACTCCGATCGCGTCCTCCGCCTCGGCGACTCCCGTCATGTTCTCGGCATCGACGAGAAAGACGTGGGCGATTCTGCGTCCGCGTACTTTCAACTCGTCCATCCCGACGATCGCCAGCCGATGCGCGACGCCATCGCGCGGCTCACGCCGGAGCAGCCGGAGCTCGTGCACGACTATCGACTCCTGCTGCCGCACGGCGGCGAAGTGCGCTGGATTCAGGATTCGGCGCGCGCGGAGTTCGCGGCGGATGGAGCGCTGGTGCGGCTGCGCGGTCTCGCGCGGGACGTCACGCCGGAGAAGGAGGCCGAAGGAAGGTTGACGCTGCTGGCGTCGGTGAGCGAGATGATCGGCGCGATCGAAGAGCCGGCGGAGCTGCTGTACGCGGTCTCGCGCGCGGTCGGCGAGCAGCTGCAGGTGCGGCGCGCGCTGTTCACCGAGATCGACGTCGAGGCCGATCGCGGTGTGGTGCGGCGCGATTACTGCCGCGGTGTTCCGTCGGTCGCGGGCGTTTACAAAGTCACCGATTACGCGGAAGGGCCGCGGCGCGAGTTGCAGGCGGGACGCGTGGTCGTCAATTGCGATTCGAAAATCGATCCGCGCACGGCCGAGCAGTACGAGAAGACGTATGCGGCACACGGCGAGCGCGCGTATGTGGCGGTGCCGCTGCTGCGTGACGGACGCTGGGTCGCGGAGCTTTGGATCAGCGACGACGTGCCGCGGCAGTGGAACGAGCAGGACGTGGCGCTGCTGCAGAGCGTGGCGGAACGCGTCTGGACGGCGGTGGAAAAACTGCGCATGAACGCGGCGCTGCGCGAGAGCGAAGGGCGCATGCAGTTCGTCGGCGAGCGCGCGAACGTCGGCTACTGGTACTGGGACGTGCCGTCCGATCAGCTGATCTGGTCGCAGGTCTGCCGGCGCCTCTTTGGGATCGAGGACGACGCGCCGATGTCGTACGCGCGCTTTCTCGAAGTCGTGCATCCCGACGATCGCGCGTTCAGCGATGCGGCCGTGCGGCAGGCGCTGAGCGGCGTGCCGTCGAGCGATTACGACATCGAATATCGCGTCGTGCTGCCGGACGGCACGCTGCGCTGGATCCAGGCGAAAGGAAGCGCGACGCGCATGCAGATGGCCGGCATCGCCATCGACGTGACGCATCGCAAGGCGCTGGAGCGAGAGCGCGAGGAGCTGCTCGCACGCGAACGCCGCCTGCGCGCGGCAGCGGACGAAGCGAGTATCGCCAAGGATTACTTTCTCGCCTCGCTCTCCCACGAGCTCCGCACCCCCATGACCACCATCCTCGGCTGGTCCTCGTTTCTGGCAACCATCGGCACGTCGGACGAGGCCACGCTGCAGAAAGGAATCCGCAGCATCGAGGATTCGAGCCGCGTGCAGGCGCGCCTCATCGACGATTTGCTCGACGTCTCGCGCATCGTCACGGGCAAGCTGACGCTGGACGTGCGCCGCTTCGATCTGGCGGCGGTGATCCGCGAGGCGATGGAGGCAGTGAGCGCCGCCGCGGCGGAACGCTCGCTGCAGCTGAGCGCGGCGATCGGCGAGGAGCCGGTGTGGATGACGGGCGACGCGATGCGCATGCAGCAGGTCGCCTCGAATCTGCTGTCGAACGCGGTGAAGTTCACGAACGCCGGCGGCCGCGTGCACGTGACGCTGCGCGAGCGCGACGAAACGATCGAGCTCTCCGTGCGCGACACCGGCATCGGCATCTCACCGGATTTTCTGCCGCACGTGTTCGAACGTTTCCGCCAGGGCGACGACGGCCCCTCCCGCCGCTACGGCGGCCTGGGACTCGGCCTCTCCATCGTGCGCCACATCGTGGAGCTGCACGGCGGAACGGTGGAGGCGATGAGCGAGGGCGCAGGACGCGGCGCGGAGTTTCGCGTGCGGCTGCCGCTCACCCTAACGAACCGGCCCGGCGATCCATCTCCATCGGGGAAATGAACTGATCGCGACCGGAACGGAGAATGAAGCAGAACGAAACGTCCTGCTTCGCCGCGACGTCGAGCGCGGTGGCGATCGCGGCGAGATCGTGAACGAGCTCGTCATCGCCGCCGGTCGTTTCGAGCGATTGTTTCAGCGCGACGACAGTGGCCAGTCCCGCCGCACTGTCATGCCACTGGAGTGACTCGCCTGCGGCGTCATCCGCGAAGCCGAATGCGGAAAGCGGTGCCACGCCGAGCTCCTCAGCAAGCGCGTCGAGCCGCCGGCACTGCCGCGCTAATGCGGCACCGCGCAAAAACGGGCTCGGTGCGCTGGAGCTCCGCAATCTGCATCGCCAGTCCCAGCGCCGCGAGCGCGGCGAGGAATCCGACGAAGCCCGCCCTCATGACGATCGTCGCCACGCGTTGCCGCAAGTGGCGGCGCGGATAGTCGCCAAAGTATCGGAAGCGTCCGGCCACGGTGGCAGTGTAGCTCCGCGCGATTGCGAGGAGTTACGGCGCCGCGAGTGCGACTTTCGCGACCGCCATCGCGGTGAGCATCGGGTCGCACGTGGCTGGCGCGGGGAACGCGTTGTTGGTGACCGCAATGGTCATGTCGCGCTCGGGGACATCGAGGAGAAAAGCCTGAAATCCGTCGATGGCGCCGCCGTGCCATGCCGTCGAATAGCCCAGCTGCTTCTGCAGGAAGAAGCCGAGTCCGTAATTGATCACGGGGATCTCGTTGACGATGTGCACGGGCGTGGTCATCGTCGCGTACGAGGCGGGCAGCACGACGTTGCCGGTGGCGAGGAGGTGCGACCAGCGAGCGAGATCGAACGCGGTGGAGCAGATCGCGCCGTTCGCCACGTTGATCGACGGGTGGGTCGGCGCCTTGCGGATCCACGATCCGTTGGGGATCTGCACGTAACCTTTCGGCACCGGCAGGTCATGCGATCCGCACAGACCGGTGTCGAGGAGGCCAAGCGGCAACGCGAATTCCTGGTGGATGAAATCGGCGTACGACATCCCGGTGATCGATTCGATCGCAAAGCCGAGCAGCATGTAACCGGCGTTGCTGTAGCTCCACGCGGCGCCCGGCGGGAAATTGAGCGTTTGCCCGTTGTTGAGCGTCTCGATGACCTGCGCCC
Organism: Thermoanaerobaculia bacterium; assembly: GCA_035688915.1. Classification (GTDB taxonomy): domain Bacteria; phylum Acidobacteriota; class Thermoanaerobaculia; order Gp7-AA8; family Gp7-AA8; genus DASSMK01. The sequence goes on along the minus strand of DASSMK010000112.1, from coordinate 2,493 downwards.
GCGTGACCGGCGCGCCAAAGTCAAAGCCGGCCGGCGGCGGGAAGAGGATCCAGTCGCGACGCACTCCCGACGTGTGGCTGAGCAGCTGCCGCAGCGTGATCGTCGCTCCGCGCGAGTTGAACTCCGGGACGTACGTGTCGATCCGATCGTCGAGCGTCAGTTTCCCGCGCTCGGCCAGGCGAAGAATCGCCGCCGCCGTGAATTGCTTCGTGACCGAGCCGATCTGCATGATCGATCGCGGCGTCGTGGCAATCGCGCTCTCGCGATCGGTCATGCCGAACGCCTCGGAGTAGATGACCTGCCCGTGATCCGCCACGGCGATCTGCAGCCCCGGAACGCCCGCCGCCATCGCCGTTTCCGCGGCCTTCCGTGCCGCTGCGACGAGCGCCGCTGACGCAACCGGCGCCGCCGGATGCTGCACGACCCGCCTGCGCGTGGCGGCGGCGAGAGGAAGTTGTCCGAGGATGAGAAGGAGGGCGAGGAGTGATCGCGTCATAGGAAGTCCCGCCGTTTTACAGAAAGCCATCCCGAATGTCGCCCGGTTTGGGCCGAAGCCCGTTGCCGGAGGGATGGAGGCGCGGATTTCAGCTGTAACGACGCGAAAACAGTGTGTTCCGATCGTCCGCCGGGCTACTGCTTGGAGCGGACGTACGCTTCTACGGTGCGGCGGAACGTGGCCGGTGAGATGGCGGGATAGCGATAGAGCTCCGGCTCGATCGCCTCGTACAGGCGCAGGAGCTCGGCGGGTTCGACGACACCTGCGGCGACCATCGCATCGACGTCGGTCGTGTCGCGCGCGTGGCCGCGCTCGAGCTTCGAGAGCGCCTGACTGTAGAAGTCGTAGTGACGAAATGTGACGCGGCCGGCTCGTTCGATGAAGAGACTCCGCTCGCGCCACTGCGGAAGCGCGGGGATGAAGTGCTCAGGCGCGGCGAGCTCCACGTTGATCTCGTAACGCTCCTTCAACTCGGGCAATGCGCGGAGGATGTCGCTCGTCTCCGGATCGATTTTCATGTCGATGTCGATCGTCGTCGCGCGCCAACCGAACAGCAGCGCGGTCGCGCCGCCGGTGAGGTAGATCGTCGCTTCGGTTCGCGCGTCGCGGCCAACGTCATGAATGAACTGCAGTAGGCGATCGCGATCGATTACGCGGCGCATTCAATCGCTCGTTCGAAGCTGACCAGCTGGCGGAGCAGCGCGTTGTAACGCGAGTGCGCGGAGTCGCTGTCGGTGGCGGCGAGAAGCTCGTAGAGGCGGTGATCCGGATCGGTGAGGTGCAGGTCCGGAACCTCCACTCCGTTGCGGCGCAGGCGCGGCGCGCCGATGGAGACGAGCAGCGAGGCGATGGTCTCGCGTCCGGCGGCCGCATCGGCGAGTCCTTCGCGGATCAGTTCTCCGCCCGGCAGCGACGTCCAGTCCACGCGTCGAGTATAGGCCGCTCGCCTTACGGTTCGAGCACCTGCCCGGTCTCGTTGCCGGTCACGCTGCGCACGTAGGCGCGCGCGACGGTTTCGGCCGGCAGGCCGTGCGACAGGTCGGTGCTGCCCATGGCGATCAGCGTTTCGGTGGCCCAGGGCGGGCTGACGACGTTCACGCGGATGTTGCGCGGCGCTTCCAGTGCTGCCGCGCGGACGAAGCCTTCCAGGCCGGCGTTGACCATACTGATCGCGCCGCTGCCCGGCATCGGTGATTTGGCGAGGACGCCGCTCGTCACGGTGATCGAGCCGCCGTCGTTGACGGACTCGAAGCCGTAGCGGATCACGTTCGCCTGACCCATCAGCTTGTAGCCGAGGGACATGGCAAAGTCGGCGTCGGTGAGGTCGGCGAGAGGCTTCCAGGCGCCGCCGCCTGCCGCGCTGATCACGGCGTCGACTTTGCCGCTCTTCGCATACATGGCGCGGATGGACGCGGGGTCGGTGATGTCGACGTGGATGTCCGCGTCCTTGCGCGCCGCGCCGATGATCTCGTGGTCGTTCGCCAGCGCTTTCACGACTTCGCGGCCGATGGTGCCGTGGGAACCGATGATGAGGATTCGCATGCGCGCATCCTATCGCGCCCGGCATTCGCCCGTCTGAGACCGGCGTCCATCCCGCCGCTCAGCCGGTTCGTCCCTCGCAAATAACGTTTGGAACCATTTCCTTGCGCCCACCGTCTCCGAGCGTCTATTCTGCGCGCCGGTTTTTGTCCAACTCGTCCAACATCCTGTTTTGTCAGTCATTTACGGAGGTCAGGTGATGCGTCTCGCCACCTGTGCTGCTGCATTTCTTTTTGTTTTTCTGTCTGCTGCGCATGCCGCGGCGGCACCGATCACGATCACCACTCTCATCGATTCCGATGCGAATTCCGCCACCGGCTGCGCCGTGGCCGGGATGGCCGGCGTCGAGCAGGTCATCCGCGTCAGCGCGGATCAGCAGATCGTTCGCACCATCTCCCGCCAGAGCTGCGTTGGCCACACGCTGACGCCGGCGGTGGAGACGAACGCAGGCTGGCCGG
>DASSMK010000111.1:0-3580 GCA_035688915.1 Thermoanaerobaculia bacterium | reverse complement strand
CATTCTACGTCACCGCTCCTGACCCGTCAAACTAACAAGCTGAAACTTGAGCGCGCCGGACTCACCTGTGGTCGCGCGCGCAGAGGCAGGGCGTGATGCAATTTTCGCGCGCGAAAAAATCAGCGCGGCCGCATCCGCCGCACCAGCTGGTGCAGCCGGTCCAGTCCTTCGCGTTTCTCCGCATCGGTTCCGGTGAGCAGATCTTCGATGGCTTGCAGCTCGTTGTAATCGGCAACATTTGCAGCGGGTGCGGTCACTTCGATCGTGCGCGTCGCGGGCACTGCGGCCGTCGTGGCTGTCGTGGCGACGTTCGAGACGCGCAGTGAATCGCGCATGCGTGACGCCATCGCACGAATGGACGGAACGTCGTTCGCGTCGAGCGCGCGGAGGATCGCTTTCGCTGACGCCACCGCGTCCGCGTAGGGGCTGTCCGATGCGTCGACGATGCGCGCCTGCACGAGCGCCACGTCGACGTTGCCGTAGCCCGTCTTCTCGTCCGCCTTCGCGTAGATGCGCACGGTGGCCTGGCGTGCGATCTCCGGCAGATCGATCGGCTTGACGTCGCGCGGAGTGAGCGTGGCGTTGACCGGCACCGAATGCACCTTCGTCGTGCTGCTGCCTTGCGGGATGTATTCGATGTCGACGCGGTCGATGAAGACCGGACGGTTCTTCGTCACGAGCATGCGCCGCGCGGGCGAATCGAGGATCACGCGGTAGATCCACGCGCCCTTCGCTTCGACAGTCTGCATCTTGTCGCCGTGCGGCTGGACGGAAAACGACTCCGTGATGCGGCCCGCTTCGAGCCGTTCGTACGATGCGTATTGATAGCTGCCGTCGCTGCGGCGGCCGCGCAGCAGCTCGATGTCTTCGTTCACGATGCGCTTCAGCAGATCCGATGGCAGATCGCGCTTGCTCGCTTCGGCCACGCGGTCGAAGACGATGGCGTCGTTCGCCACTTTTTCGACCGGCACTTGCGCGAATGCAGTCGTTGCGACCAAGGCGATAACGAACATTGCGCGTTTCATCGCTGCACTCCCAGCTGGCCGAGAACGCTCGTGCCGCGCATGCCTGACGTCGAGAGCGCGAGGTATTCGCAAATCGTGGCGCCGAGATCGGCGAACGTGCTGCGGGTGCCAAGAGGCGTGGTGCCTTTCACGCGCGGACCGGCGACGAGCAGCGGGACGTACTCGCGCGTGTGATCGGTGGAGACATCGCATGGATCGCAGCCGTGATCGGCGGTGATGAAGAGCAGGTCGTCTTCGCGCATCGCGTCGAGCAGCGCCGCCAGCTCGCTGTCGAACGTCTCCAGCGCTTTCGCGTAGCCGACCGGATCGTTGCGATGGCCGTACTTGGAATCGAAGTCGACGAGATTCGTGAAGATGAAATCGGCCTGCGATTCGCGAATGAGATCGGTCGTCTTGCGCATGCCGTCGGAGTTCGATTCGGTGCGGATCTCTTCGTCGATGCCGACGCGGTCAAAGATGTCGGCGATCTTGCCGACGCCGATCACGCGGCGGCCGGCGTTGTGCGCGCGCTCGACGACGGTCTCGCCGGTCGGCCGCACCGAAAAGTCTTTCCGGTTCGCGGTGCGCTTGAAGTGGCCGGAGCCGCTGCCGACGAAGGGACGGGCGATGATGCGGCCGATGTTGTGCTCGCCGCGCATGAGCTGACGCGCTTCCGCGCAGATGCGCCACAGCTCCTCGACGGGAATCACATCTTCGTGCGCCGCAACCTGAAAGACCGAATCGGCCGAGGTGTAGACGATCGGTGCGCCGGTGCGCATGTGCTCTTCGCCGAGCTCGTCGAGGATCACCGTGCCCGACGCCGGTTTGTTGCCGAGCGTCTTCCGTCCAATGCGCCGCTCGTACTCGCTGATCACTTCCGGCGGGAAGCCGTTCGGATACGTGCGGAACGGGTCCTCGACGATCAGGCCCATCATTTCCCAGTGACCGGTCGTGGTGTCCTTCCCCGCGCTGACTTCGGCCATGCGACCAAACGCGCTGGTGGGATGTTCGGTGCTCGCGGGAGTCGGCAATGTGTGCAGGAGGCCGAGTCGCGTCAGATTCGGCAACTGCGGTCGCTGTGTCTCGAGCACATGCCCGAGCGTGTTCGAGCCCTCGTCGCCAAATTCTCTTGCGTCGGGCAACTCGCCGACGCCTAATGAATCACACACGATCACGATTGCACGCGGCTTCGTCATAGGAGCGGCATTATAGGAGGCCGACCATGGTGGAACGTCTGGCGAACGTCTGGCTGCTCGCCATCTCCTGGGCGCTGGTTCTCTTCTTCACCTTCGCGCTTTTCAACCCGCAGGGGAAAAAGTACGGCGGCCGCTCCACGATCGACGGCACGCGGTGGGGCGTGAGTCCCTCGCAAGCCGAATCCATCCTCCGCGATTTCGACTCCCACGGCCTGCTCGACGAGTACCTGCACCAGGAGCGCGACTTTGACCTGCTCTTCCCAATCGTTTACTCGCTCGCACTCGCGTCGGCGCTGGCGCTGTTGATCCGCGCCACCGGCGCGCCGCACGCGCTTCTCGCGCTGCCGTTCATCGGCGCCGCGTTCGATTACGTGGAGAACCTCTCCGTCATCCTCGCCACCCACCGCCTCCAGGCGAAGCCGCCGCTCCCCCTCGGCGCGCTCCGCTGGACGCTCTCCATCGGCTCGCGCACGAAATGGATTCTGCTCATTTCCGCGCTCGCCGTGATTGCCGCTCTCCTCGTTTGGTGGATCGTGGCCGTGCTCGCGAGGACCCGCGCAGTGCCGCGCGGCGTGCGCTGAGTTTTCTTCCGAGCTGCTGAGCTACTGAGCAGCGGAGGGCCACTCGCGGAAAGTGGCCGTTGCTAGCTTGACAGCTCGACAGCTCGATCGCGCAGGCACGCTCGCATCGGACGCAAAGTCATGCAGTAATGATTGACGGCATTACGGCTCAAGCGTACGCTTCGTGCGGGTCAGTTCCACACAGGCGAAGGGGTCCGCGATGAGCGAAGCTTCATTCGGGTTTGGACAACGTGTCACCAAAGCGACCGGCGGCGAAGTCGTCAACATCGCAGACATCGAGGCCCTGAAGGTTTTCTTTCGAGCTCCCGGAGCCCTGGAACGTTTCGGCGAGTCGCCGAAGACGCTGGTCGTTTTGGCTGCTGGCACGTACGACTTCACCAATGAGCCCTTTCCGGCCATCGAGATTCGCCGGAAGAACCTGACCATCACGGCCAATGACGCTGATGTCGTCGTGTTCAAAAACTTCCAGCTCGCTATCGATCTCGCGCTCAGCGACAACATTCTGATCGAGAATCTGAACTTCCGATCCGACGGCCTTCCCAGCCACCCGCGCGACGGGATCAAGACCCTCGATAACAGCGAGATCAAGAGGGTTCGAGGTACTTCGGTCTCACAAACTCCGGTCACTCCCGCTTCGCTCAGCTTGCGGATCACGCACTGCTCATTCGACGGCTATTTCGACATCGCCATCGACAGCAGCGTCAAATCCAAGCCGCGTCCGCGCCTGCTGGCGACGATCGATCACTGTCTCTTTTTCGACAGCAGGCCCGGGCAGCCCACGACAAGGGTGGAGCAGGGC
>DASSMK010000110.1:0-3943 GCA_035688915.1 Thermoanaerobaculia bacterium | reverse complement strand
GACATGATGACCATGAGCGACGCCATGCGCGGCGTGCTGATCGATCCGCAGTCCTCCAGTGAGCTGCAGCGCAAGAAAGCCGCGGACGCCGCGTTCGAAGAAGACGTCGCCGACATCAAGAAGCTGCAGCCGCAGGGCCAGGTGCTCGACCTCATCCAGCGCGCCGAGACGATGGACGCGCAGTCGGTGAACCGCATCGAAGACGAGATCATGGCGCTCGTCGGCGCCGGCAAGCGCGACGAAGCGATCCAGCGCTACGTCACCGACTACCTTCCGCTGCGCAAGCAGCAGGAAGCGATCATCGAGCAGATGGAGACGACCACGCAGACGATCGCCGCGCAGGCCTTCGCCGCGTCGCAGAGCCGCTATCGCACGGCGCGCACCGTCACCTACTTTCTCATCGCGCTGCTCGTGATCATCGGCACCGTCCTCTCCGTCGTCATCTCGGCTTCCATCGCGCGGCCGATCGTGCGCATGTCCGAATCGGCCAATCGCGCCGCGAAGGGCGACATCACCGACGCGCTCGAATTCGACGATCGCAGCGACGAGCTCGGAGAGCTGAGCCGCTCCATGAACTCGATGTACTCGTACTTTCAATCGATGGTGTCGGTGGCCGATCGCATGGCCGCAGGCGACCTCACGGTGAAGGTCGAAGCGCGCTCGCAGGCCGACAGTTTCGGCGTGGCGTTCTCGAAGATGCTCGCCAAGCTCGTGGAAGTGATCGGCGAAGTCCGCGCGTCCGCCACCGCCCTCACCACCGCCGCGGGCCAGGTCTCCGCGACGGCGCAGACCGTGTCGCAGGGCAACAGCCAGCAGGCCGCCGCCGTGCAGGAAACGACGGCGAACCTCGAGCAGATGAACGCCTCCATCGCCCAGAACGCGGACAACAGCCGTGCGACGGAAGAGATGGCGTCGAAGGGTGCACGCGATGCGCAGGAAAGCGGCAGCGCCGTACGCGAGACCGTCGAAGCAATGAAGTCGATCGCGGAGAAGATCTCCATCGTCGAAGAGATCGCCTATCAGACGAACCTTCTCGCGCTGAATGCCGCCATCGAGGCGGCGCGCGCGGGTGAGCACGGCCGCGGCTTCGCGGTCGTGGCCACTGAAGTGCGCAAGCTCGCGGAGCGCAGCCAGACATCGTCGCGCGAGATCAGTGCGCTCGCCTCATCGAGCGTGCGTGTCGCCGATCGTTCCGGCGCGCTGCTGACGGAGCTCGTGCCGTCGATCCGCAAGACCGCGGAGCTCGTGCAGGACGTCGCGGCTGCATCGACCGAACAGGCTTCCGGCGTCGCGCAGATCAACCAGTCGCTCGCGCAGGTCGATCAGGTGACGCAGCGCAATGCTTCGGCGGCCGAGGAGCTGGCGGCGACGAGCGAGGAAATGGCGGCGCAGGCGGAGGGGCTGCAGCAGCTCGTCGGATTCTTCGACATCGGCGGCGAGAGGCGCACTACCATCGCACCGCAGTTCTCGCCGCGTCTGACGGTGGCTGCAGCGGCGGCGCCCAACGCGGCGCGTCGCGGCAAAGGCGGCAACGGCCACGCGTACGCGGACTTCAGCAGCTTCTGAAAGGTGATGATGAAACGAGCTCTCCTTGCATTGATCGTCGGAGCGTGCGCGATTGCCGCGCACGCGGCGGACGACGTTCCGCCGATCGCGGACAACAGCTTTCTCGTCGAAGAGGCGTACAACCAGGAGCCCGGCGTCGTGCAGCACATCTCGACGTTCGAGCGCGCGAAGGGCGGCGAATGGGCGTTCTCCTTCACGCAGGAGTGGCCCGCGCCGAATCTCAAACACCAGCTGAGCTACACGCTCGCGCTCGAGAACGGCGGCGGACGCACCGGCATCGGCGACACCGCCATTCACTATCGCTATCAGCTCGTCGGCAACGGCGAAGCGCGCCTGGCCATCGCGCCGCGCATCTCGCTGCTGCTGCCGACGGGCGATGATGACCGCGGCTTCGGCGAAGGCGCGGCCAGCGTGCAGTTGATGCTGCCCGTCAGCACGATGTTCACGCCGACGCTCGCCGCGCACTGGAACGCTGGCGCGACGTTCACGCCGTCCCACGACGCGCGCGAATGGACGGCCGCGAACAGCTTCGTCTGGCTCGCGCATCCGCGCTTCAACGCGCTGGTCGAGACGGTTTGGACGCGCGCGGAACGCGACGGCACGCACGAAAACGAGCTGGTGGTCAGCCCCGGCATCCGCTGGTCGTACAACTACGCGAGCGGTCTGCAGATCGTTCCCGGCATCGCGCTACCCACGCCGGTCGGTCACGATCACGGCGAGCGCAGCGTCTTCCTCTATCTCAGCTTCGAACATCCGTTCCGGAGGACGCAATGAGCGCGGCGCAATACCTCACGTTCATGGTGCGCGGCGAAGAGCACGCCGTGCCGATCCTTCGCGTCAAAGAGATCATCGAATTCGAAACCGTGACGCGCGTGCCGGGCACGCCGTCGTGGGTGCGCGGCGTGATCAATCTGCGCGGCTCGATTCTGCCGGTGGTCGATCTCTCCTCGAAATTCGGCCACGGCGAATCGGCGGTGACAAAGACCACATGCACCGTCGTCGTCGAAACGAATCATCGCAACGACACCATCGTCCTCGGCGTCATGGCCGATTCGGTTTCGGAAGTGCTCGACTTCGCCGCGGATCAGATCGAACCGCCGCCGTCGTTCGGCACCGCCGTGCGCGTCGACTATCTCGCCGGCATGGGCAAGGTCGATCGCAAGCTCGTGCTGATCCTCGACATCGATCGTCTGCTCTCCCCCGTCGAGCTCGAAGCTGCGGTGGCAGCAGCGGACGCGCCGGCTCTCGCCTGAACCGATGACCGGCCTGCGTCCCCTCACCACCGCCGAGTTCCGCTTCGTGCGCGATTTCATGCATCGCGAAGCCGGCATCTCGCTCTCCGAGCAGAAGCGGTCTCTCGTGATGGGCCGCCTCGCGCCGCGCCTGCGCGCGCTTTCGCTGTCGTCGTTCACCGAGTACCTCGATCACGCCGCGCGCGATCGCGAAGAAGCGGTGCGGCTGATCGACGCAATCTGCACGAACGAAACGCATTTCTTCCGCGAACCGAAGCAGTTCGAGTTTCTGCAGCAGCGCGTGCTGCCTCAGTGGTTGGCGGAAGCGGCGGAAGGCCGTCGCAAGAAACAGGTGCGCGTTTGGAGCGCGGCCTGCTCGTCCGGTGAGGAACCGTTCTCCATCGCGATGGTGCTGCACTCGGCACTCCCCGACTGGCACATCGAGATCCTCGCCTCCGATCTCTCCACGAAAGTGCTCGACCGCGCGAGCGAAGCGCTCTGGCCGATCGAGCGCGCCGCCGAGATTCCGGAGCATTACCGCAAGGCGTACATGCTGCGCGGTGTGCGCTCGCAGGAAGGAAAGATGACCGCCAAGCCGGAGCTGCGCGAGCGCATCCACTTCCAGCGCATCAATCTGAACGGCGAGCGCTGGCCCGTAGGCGGCCGGTTCGATCTGATCTTCTGTCGCAACGTGCTGATCTACTTCGACGCCGCCGGCAAGCAGCGCGTCGTCCAGCGCCTCCTCGACGTTCTCGATCCCGCCGGCTACTTTTTCCTCGGCCATTCCGAAACGCTCAACACGCTCGAGCGCGTACGCAGCGTCGGCCCGACCGTCTATCAGTTCCGCACCGCGAAATGAGCGCGCGCCTGAACGTACTCGTCGTCGACGATTCGGCGGTCGTGCGTCAGGCGTTGACGTCGCTGCTCGCGGCGCGATTCGAAGTCGATTCGGCCGCCGATCCAATCATCGCGCGGCGCAAGATGGAGACGCGCCGCCCCGACGTGATCGTGCTCGATCTGCAGATGCCGCGCGTCGACGGCATCACGTTTCTGCGCGAGATCATGCGCGACGATCCGCTGCCGGTGGTGATCTGTTCCGCCGCCGCCGCGCGCGGCAGTGAAGCAGCCATGCGCGCACTCGAAGA
>DASSMK010000109.1:0-8226 GCA_035688915.1 Thermoanaerobaculia bacterium | reverse complement strand
AGGCCCACTAACGGGTCCGGGCCCGTGGCCCGGCCGCCGGAGGCCCCGAGGTCGTGCCGGCACCCGAGGAGCCGAGCGCTACGAGCTGATGAAGTTCGTGAAGGTCGACGAGTAGTTGCTCACCACCCAGCACGTCAGGTCCGCCAGCAGATTCACCTGCCGCGCGCTGAGCTCCGTCAGCGAATCGGGCGAAATCTTGTCCTCATCCACTGTCGCGTAATTCGGAAAATGCGGAAAGTCGCCGAGGCCGGCGTCGGCGAGGAGAAGCTGCGCTTTGATGTAATCGTCGGTGAGCTGGTCCTCCCACGCCTTCACGCGATCGAGATAGACCCAGAGGATCTCGATCGAGCCGCCGCCGGGGATGCCCCACCAGTTGTTCTGCACGATGTCGTGCGTCATCGAAACGATCATGGCCTCGCCCGCGTTCTTCTGCGTCTGCAGCGCCGCGACGAGCGTCGCGTAATCGCTGGTGTTGAAGACCTGGTTCACCGTCGCCGCGGCGTTGCCGTCGGTGACGGGCACGCCGAAGAGCACCGGCAGATTCGGATCGATGACGCTCGACGACGCGGCATCGGTGGACGGGTTGTAGGTCGTGCTGAGCGGCGACGAGGTGTTGACGAAGAGAATCACCTTCGCGACGCCGCGCATGATCAGCGGGATGAGGCCGTAATTTTCGAGATTGCCGCCGTCGCCGAAATCAAAGAGTTGCGCGGCGGTCTGGCCCCCGCTCGACTGCGGCGGCCAGTAGTTCTCCACCGGCAGCAGGCCATCGAGCGCCTTGATCATTTCGAACTTTTCGGCGAATGCGGAGCTGCTCGTGCCGCTCGCATTCACCAGCTCGAACGGAACGGTGGGTGGCGGCACTTGCACCATGCCGTTCGTCGCGCCGCTCGCTGCCGGCGCGTCGCTTCCCCACGCGAACGGCTCGATGAACCCGCCGCCGACGAGCGCTTCGCGCATCACGCCGCCGCCATTCTTCAACGTGTACGAAACCGTTTGCTGGAACGGGATGCCGCAGTAGAGCGGCGAGTACGTCACCATCACCAGCGGATCGGGATCGTACGGCGACTGATCGCTCGGCCCGTCGATCGTTGCGTTGATCAGCAGGTACGGCATGTTGTAGCCGGACGGCTGCCGCACGGTATGAAACGTCGCACCGCTCAGCGCCGCATTGTTGTTGACGATCGCCGCAACCGTATCTTGGTCGAGACTAAAGTACGCGGGACTTCCCTGCGTGTAGAGGTTGTAGCGCGCGAAGAAGACGCTGCCCACCGCCGCCGCCCAGAGCAGATCGTTCGCCACGCCCGCTTTGTGCGCGGCATCGAGCGCGTCGCCGAGATTCATCGTCGCGCCGGAGCCGAGAGAGGTGGAGGGCAGAACGTCGAGACCGGACGCCGTGATGGCCGCCGGATCGATGACGTTGCCGAGGAAGTCGGTGTCGGTGATGCTGTCGTCGTAGTACGCGAATGCGGCCGCGGCCCACGAGCCGCCGGAGACGCAGGAGATGTAGTTCGGGTTGTTCGCGTTGCTGTTCAGGATGCTGGCGCTGATCATCCCGCGCAGCTGGCCCATGGCCGCGCACATCGCGCGTGTGCCGCCGCCGGGAAAGCAGATGCCCAGCGCCGTGCCGACGCCGGCCTGCTGCTCCGGCCAGCTGTAAGACGAACCGTTGGAGAACCAGATCCTGGTGGTCAGATCGGCCATGAGTAGTCTCTCCTTATTTCGATTGTGCGGGAACGAAGGAGAGGCTATCCGGCCACACGTCGGGCTGTCAATCTACGGCAGCGCCAGCCGCACGAATGCTTCGGCACCGTTCACGCGCATGTCGAGATCGCCGTTGAAATCGACGCGCGCCACGCTGCCGTCGAGGCGGAAATCGCGGTACTCGGCGCCGATGCCGAGGGACGGTGTGAGGCGCCATTCGATGGCGACGGCGCCGTTGAGCGCACGGCCGGAGTACTGGTCGATCGTCACGCGCGGCAGCACGCCGATGCTGCCTTCGGCGAGCAGATTCCGCGTGAGCGCGAAACGCGCCTGCACGCCGCCGAGTGCCACCGGCACATCGGTCGAGGCTTGCTGGGTGATGGCCACACCACCGGCGGCCGAGTTGGCGATGATGCTCGCGTCGATGGAGATGCCGGCGGCGCCGAGCATGATGCCGATGCCGTTGCGATCGGCGCGGTGCGCCCAGTAGGTGTACGTGAGGTCGCGGTAATCGACATCGAAGGTCGTCGCCACCTCGGCCTGCACGGGATAGGTGACGTCGCGAAACGTGATGTCGCGATTGATCTGCGCGAAGCCACTGCGATCGGCGGAGAGAATCGACGCGGCCAGCTCGTGACGCGCAAACGGACGCCAGCGCGCTTCGAAGCGGCGGACGCTGTGCTGCTCGTCGAGGCCGAGGTCGCGTTCGAGGTTGATGCGGGTGCCGGTGGTGGCGCCGTTGGCTCCGGCCAGGTCTTCATCGACGCGCACGTCGGTCGAGAAGTCCGCCTGGTACGCGCCGCCGGTAATGCTGAAGCGCGGAAAGAGCGGCGCGTTCTGCGCGAGCGCGGGAACGGTGAACGCGAGCAACAGCAAGGCGAGGCGTCTCATCTGTCGCAACGCGTTTCACGTCGCGCGCCTGAAAACGCGCTGTCAAGAAACGGCGAACGTGACGCACCTCACGAGCGGCCGCAACGCTTCGCCTTAGATTGCACGGCATGAGTTACACGGATTGGCTCCGCCGCCAGGTCGAGCGCCTCGAAGGCGAAATCCGCCGTCACTCCGTCTTCGATTCGGATGCGCCGGCGACCTCGAAACAGCTCACCGAGCTGCGGCGCAAAGTCGTCATTCACACGTACCTTCGCCAGCAGCTCCTGCGCCGCGACACGCAAGTCGATCTCGAGGAGTACGACACGCAGGAATTCGTCCTGGTGAAGGGCCAGGTCGCGACGCGCTAGCGTCTCAGACCGGCCGCTGCAACGAATCGACCCGCTCGCCCGCTCTCAGCGAAAGCTGCGCGCCTTCTTCACCGAGCTCCAGGCATTCGAAGAGATTGCGCACGAGCTGGCCGATGCGGTCGCCGGTGATGCCGCTCGATTCCAGCGCGTCGACGAGCTGACGCCCGAGCGTTGCAGCACGATCGCGCAGCCGCGCCGATTCGACGCCGGGCGGGTTGTCGCTCTCCTCGGAGTACTTGAACAGCAGGCTGTCCAGGCTCTCCGCGGCGTCCATTACCTCCGGCGCATCGCGGCCGGTTTCTTCGAGATGCTGCTCGAGGAGGATGACGATCCGTCCCGCGATGCGCGCGGCGTGCGGGAGGTCGAGCGGGATGTCGAAGTGCGGCACGCCTGCATTCTAGAATGCGCGGCTCATGCTCCTGGGGATGCTCATCTTTCTCGCGGTCGCCGCGCTCATCTTCGGGCCGCTGAATTGGGTGACCATTCGCTTTCTGCGGCGCATTCACCCGCGCCGCAAACGAGCCGTGACGGTGCTCGCGATCGCGGGCAATTTGATGTGGCCGTTCCTTGCGATGATCCGCTCCTTCACCGATTTTGCGCGAGTCACTCGCGCCACCCTCGGCCCGGTGTGGTTCGGCTGGACGTGCTTCACGTTTCTCTACGCCGCGTTTCTGCTGCTTGTGCTGCTGGCGTGGCTGCCGTTCCGTCGCCGCGCGACGTTCGCGCAATTCGCGCACACGCCGTCGAAGTCATTCCTGATCGTGCTGATCGTCGGATTCGCGGTCGGCTGCTGGCAGGCGCTCGTGCCGCTGCGCATCGAGCACGTGCCGGTCGAGCTGGCGAATCTCCCCGCATCGCTCGAAGGAAAGAAAATCGCCGTCCTCGGCGATCTGCACGTCGGCCTCTACACGCGCCGTTCACGTCTCGTGAAGATCTTTGCGGCCGCCGCAAATGAACATCCGGATGTCGTGCTCATCGCCGGCGACATGATCGACGACGATCCGCATTTCACGCCGAAGCTGCTCGACGGCGCGCGCACGCTGCCGGCGTCGATCCCGCTCTTCGCCGTTTACGGCAATCACGAAATGTATGGGGATCCCTTCGATGTGGCGAAGGCGCTGCGCGGCAGCCGCATTCGTCTGCTGGTCAATGAAGGCGTGCGGCTCGGCGATCTCTGGCTGGCCGGCATCTCCGATCCTGCCGCGAAGTCGATGCCGGAGGAGCGCGGCCTCGTTCCCGATTTCGACAAAGCGTTGCGCGACAAGCCCGCGAACGCGTTTCCATTCGTCTTCGCGCATCAGCCGAAGGCGTTCGACGAAGCAAAGCGGCGCGCGCTGCCGATCACCGTCGTCGCGCACACACATGGGGGCCAGCTCGGATTCCGGCCATTGCGCTGGTCGCTAGCGGGAGTCTTCCTCCCCTACCACATGGGGCTGTATCAGGCCGGCGCGTCGCAGCTCTACGTGAACACCGGCACCGGCTACTGGCTCTTTCCGTTCCGGCTGGGGATGACTCCGGAGATCACCATCATCGAGCTGCGCGCGCGCAAATAGAAACGGCGGGCAATGACGCCCGCCGTTCTGAAAATTCAGATTTAGGAATTAGAGCGCGCGCTTTTTCGCGCGGATGTTGCGACGGCTGCCTTTCGACTTGCCGCCACCGCCGCCGCCGTAGCCGCCGCCACCACCGTAGCCGCCACCGCCGCTGTAGTCGTCGCGGCTGCCGCCGCCGCCACCGAAGTCGGAGCCGTAGTCACCGCCGCCGCCGCCGTAGCCGCCGCCACCGTAACCACCGCCGCCATAGCCGCCACCACCGCCCGGCCGCGGGCGATCGCCGGGCGCGCGGCGCGGGCGATCCTCGGCTGCATTCACACGCAGCGGACGCCCCCCGAGCTGATACTGATTGAATTTCTCGATTGCCTGCTGCGCCGCCTCGTCCGACTCGTACTCGACGAACGCAAAGCCGCGCGGGCGTCCCGTTTCACGATCGGTCGGCAGAAACACATCCTTGACCGGGCCGACCTGCGCGAACAGGGCTTCGACCTCATCCCGCGTGGTATTGAAATTCAGATTCCCGACGAACACTTTGGAAGCCATCTTGGTTCTCTTCTAATTCTCTTTCTGCGACGTTTGCGGCTTCACCAACCAATGGCTTTCCGCGGCTCGCTCGCGAAGTTTACCCCTTCGCGCCCAAATCACAGCATGCGGCGTGCCGAAGCGTCACACGAACGACTTCAGAAAGGACCGCTCCCACCTTCGCCTCCACCTTCATCTGAGCGAGGTCGTCGGCGCGCGTCGGACCGATGTTCACGATGCCGATCGGAATGCCTCGCTCGGCCGCGCGCCGCGCGAATCGGAAGCCGGACCAGACCGTCAGCGACGATCCCGCCACGAGCAACGCATCCGCTTCTTCGACGCGATTCATCGCGTACGCGACCTTCTCGCGCGGCACCGACTCGCCGAAGAAAACGACGGCTGGTTTGAGCACACCACCGCAGCGCGCGCACTCCGGCACCTGAAAATCGCCAACCAGCTCGCGCGCCACATCGGCATCGCCATCCGGCGCGAAGTCCGCCTCATCGCCGCGCAAGCGCTCCCACGGCGCGCGCGCCAGCCACTCCGCATTCAGCTGCGCCAATCGCTCCTGCACCACCGCGCGCGGGAACTCCGCACCGCAATCGAGACAGACCACCAGCCGGTTGCGCCCATGCAGTTGCACGACGGCGCGGCTGCCCGCCTCCTGATGCAAGTCGTCAACGTTCTGCGTGATCAGCTGATGCACTTTGCCGTGCTCTTCGAGCGACGCCAACGCGCGATGCGCGTCATTCGGCTGCGCCGCCGCGAACCGCGGCCAGCCGCGAAAACTCCGCGCCCAGTAGAACCGCCGCACCTCCGCCGAACGGACGAACGCGGAGTAATAGATCGGCTTGTGCCGCGTCCACGCACCGCCGGGGCTGCGGTAATCGGGAATCCCCGATTCCGTGCTGCAGCCGGCGCCGGTGAGCACCACCAGGCGCTTGGCGCGTGCGATGAGGTCGTGTAGTTGGTCCATTTCGCTGCCGCGAATAGGCTCACAGGCTCACAGGCTCACAGGCTCAAAGGCTCAAAGTAGCAACCGCTGCGCGACTCGTGCGTTTGCGCACATGCCACAGGCGGACGACGAGCGAGTTGCGCTGCACGCGCTACTCTGAGCCTTTGAGCCTATGAGCCTACCCCCCGGTCCCCCGTCCTCCCGCCCCCTACCGCCGAAACGGCGCCACCATCCGCGGGCCGGTCGCGATGTCCGTGAGCGTGTAGAGCAACACCTTCGCGCCGCGCTCCAGATCCGCGATCGGAATCATCTCGTCGACGTCGTGGCCGGGATACGGTTTGCCCGGGAACCACATGCCGAAGGCGATCGCATTCGGCAGGCGTTTGGCGTACGTCCCGCCGCCGGAAATGGCCGGCTTGCTCGTCTCGCCCGTCGCGGCGGTGTAATCAGCCATCAGCCGCTTCACGATCTTTGCTTTCGGATCGAAGCCGAGCGGCTCGTCTTCGAAATAGCCACTCGCAACGAGCGACGCGCCGGTCTTCTTGTTGAAGCGCGCCACCTCTTTGAACAGATGCTGTTTGATCTGCGCGGCGGTGCGCGGCGGAATGCGCCGCAGGTTGATCGTCAGCTCGCGATTGGCCGCATCGTCCTTCGCCGGTTTGATCGTGGCGATGTTGATCGTGTAGCGGCCCCAGATGTCGGAGTGATCGCGGATGCCGAGGCCGGTGCCGGCGAGGTCGACGCCGGCGGTGCGGACGAAGGCGAGGAGATCGTTCGCGCCGCCGCTCGGCAGCTTGCCGTCCAGCGCGCGCGCCAGCGCCACGAGTGCATTGCGTCCACCCGCGATGTTCACGCCGGAATGCGCCGACTTGCCGTACGCCACGACGCGCAGCAGATCGCCGTCCGCGAGCATGGCGATGCGCGTCCCTTCCGGCAGCGCCACGGACTTGATCGCTTGCTGCAGCGGCTCCCAATCCGGCGCGCCGTCGCTCCAAACGAGTTTGATCTCCGCGCGATCGGGAACGATGCTCGGCGCGAGGCCGGCGTCGAGGAACTGCACTTTGTAGGGCTTGGTGATGCCGGGACGCTCCGCGAGCTTCGTCGTCACGGTCAGCGCGTCCCACGCCTTTTCGCCGACGACGACCGGAAACTCGGAATCGAGCACGAGCGAGTAATCCGGCGGCGCGTGCGTCTTCAGGTACTCGGCCATCTCCGTCGCGCTCGATTCTTCTTCGCTGCCGACGAGCAGACGAATGGTGTGCGTGCGCGGGACGCCGCTCTCCTTCAGCGCTTTCATCACCAGCAGCGCCTGAATGAGCGGCCCTTTGTCATCCGCCGCGCCGCGTCCTTTCACGTAGCCATCCTCGACGACGCCGCCGAACGGCTTGAACGACCACGGATCGGGATCGACCGGCTGCACGTCGCCATGAATGACGAGGCCGAGGATGGGGGCGTTGGGGGGACCGGGAAGCTCGATCTCGGTGATCTTGCCCGCGTCGCGCGCGACGAAGCCGAATTCATCGGCCGTCTTCATCAGCCACGCCTTCTGCGCGGCGTGCGCTTCCGCGTTGCCCTCGTACGTCTCGAAGCGAATCACCTCGCTGAGCATCGGCACGAGCCGCGCGGCTTCGTTGTCGTTGTAATGCTGCTCGACCTGCGCGAGCGCAGTGGCGAGCACGGCTGCGAGAATCATGGTCCCCCCGTTTTAGGCTCGAAAGACAGGCTCAAAGGCTCACAGGCTCAAAGGCTCAAAGGAGCACGCGCTGAGCGAGCGTCACGAGCGGTGCATGTTCCCACATGGCTTGCGCGCATGTCGCGCAAGTCGCGCCGCGCGCGCTACTTTGAGCCTTTGAGCCTGTGAGCCTTTGAGCCTGACCCATCGTCCCTCGTCGTCGCGTATCATGTTCCCACACACCCCACCACCAAGGATTCACGAATGAAAAAGGTCCTGAAGGCCGCTGGCTACGTTGTGCTCGCGTTGGTCGCACTGATCGCGGGTCTCGCCGGCTGGCTCACCATCAAGAAGCCGTCTCAGCGCGCCGCGCTCGATGTGAAATGCGCAGCAACACCCGAGCGTCTCGCCCGCGGCAAGTATCTCGTCGAAAACGTCTCCGACTGCCTCGGCTGCCACTCCGATCACGTCGACCGCTTCAGCTATCCCGTGAAGCCCGGCACCGAAGGCGCCGGCGGATTTGCGTGGAACGAAAAGATGGGCTTCCCCGGCTACCTCGCCGCGAAGAACATCACCTCCGAT
>DASSMK010000108.1:0-38994 GCA_035688915.1 Thermoanaerobaculia bacterium | reverse complement strand
ACCGAGGCGTAACCCGCTCGGGAGAACGCCCTGTGAGCCTCTGAGCCTGTGAGCCTGTGAGCCTGGGGAGGGCCGAGCGCAGCGAGGGCCGGGGGAGTACACTCTCCCCGACGGTTCCAAACCCTCAGAAGGCGAAATGAGCATGTTCGAAAGCGCCACCAGTGCGCCGCGTTTCAAAGCGCGGTTTCCGGCGAAGCTCTCTTTTTTATCCGGCGGCGGCAGCGGCACGGGCCGCGGACGCCTCGCGCGCGTCCTCGTGAAATTCGCGTTGCTGCTCGCGCCGCTCCTCTTCCTCCGCGCGTGCATCTTCACGTACGTCGGCCCGCATGAGATCGGGTTGCGGCAGGTGTCGTTCGGCCTCAATCGCGGGCTGCAGAAAGAGCTCGTGCGTCCCGGCTACCGCCGCCAGATCCGCGGCTACGAAACGATCCGCACGTTCCCGCGCGAGTTGCAGGTCGTCGAGTTCACCAACAATCCCGAGGAGAGCGCGGTGCAGCACCGCACGGTGCCGGCGGTGAACGTTCCCACCGTCGACGGCTATCCCGTCGCGGTCGACGTCTCCGTGATCTACCGCATCTCCGATCCGTTCGTGGTCGTGTCGAAGTTCGGTTTCGGCCGCGGCTTCGAAGACAACGTCGTCATCCGCTTTACCGATCCCGCCGTGAAGCAATACCTCGGCGAGCTTCGCGCGGAAGAGTTCTACCGCGACAGCCGCCTCGCCAAAGTGCATCAGATGAAGCAGAGCCTCGCGCAACGCTTCAAGGACAACGGACTGCAACTGGCCGATGTGCTCATCCGGCAATACGACTACCCCGATACCTTCCAGGCGCTGACCGAGCAGAAGAAGATTCAGGACCAGTCGGTGCTGACGAATCGCGCACTCGCCAAACAGGCCGAGGTGCAGACGCGGCTCGCGCAGGTCTCGCAGGAAGGACAGAACGCGATCAACGTGCGCACGGCCGAGTTTCAGGCCGAGATCACCGCCATCAATGCGCAGCGCGATTTCTACGAACGCTCCAAACACGCCGAGGCCGATCTGCTCGTGCGGAAGGCGGAGGCGGACGGCACCGAAGCCATCAATCGCGCCATGGAAGGCGCGGGTTCCGACAAGCTGCTGCGCCTGCGCAAAGGTCTCGCGCTGCTGAACGGCATCAAGGGCCCGATCTACATCACCGAAGATCCGACGGACCTCGGACGCCTGGTGTCGAACAACAAGTGAGCTACCTCATGTACGAACCTCTCACCCGTCTCTTCAAAATCGCGCTCGTCATCGCGCTCCTCTTCTCCGCGCTCGCGTGCACGCCGCACACGACCGGGGCGACCGAGGTGGGCGTGCGCTTCAACAAAATCACGCGGAGCACCGAGACCGTCGATGCCGGCGCGACCTACTTCTTCACGCCGATCATCAATGACTGGACGACGTTCGACACGTCGACGCAGAACCTGCTCATGGTGTCGAAATCGACGGAAGGCGATCGCAAGGAAAAAGACGATCTGCGCTTCAAGACGCGCGACGGCAACGACATCGAGACCGACGTCACCGTACGCTGGCGCATCGATCCGACCAAGGCCACGTACATCTGGAACTTCGTCGCGCCGAACACGGCCACGCTGAAGGAAAGCATCGTGCGGCCGATGGCGCGTGCGTACGTGCGCGACGTGCTGAATCGCCTCGATTCCGAGGAGTACTACAACCCCGACCTGCGCTTCGCGGCGGCGGTCGATGCGACACGCGTGCTGGCGGCACATCTCAAAGGCCACGGCATCATCGTCGAGCAGGTCATCCTCGGCGATTTCTCGTTCAAGACCGATTACCAGCGCCTCATCAACGGCCGCAAAGAAGCGGAGAAACAGGCCGAAAAACTGGAAGCGGAGATCCTCGCCACGCAGGAAGCGAACAAAGCGAATCTGCAGACGAAGATCGCGCAGCTCACCGAAGAGCTGACGCGCGCGCAGGGCGAGTTCGAACAGGCCAAGCGCGGCGCGGATGCGTACGTGGTGAAGCGGCAGCAGGACGCGCAGTCAGTGCTGGCGGAAAAGACGGCGGTGGCCGAGGGCGTGCGGAAAGAGCGGGCGGCGCTGAATGGAAGCGCGGGCGATGCGTACGTCAACCTGCAGCTCATCGAAGCGCTGCAGAAAAAAGAGATCCGGCAAATCCCGAAGTTGCCCAGCGGCAACGTCATCATCGACGGCAACAAGCTGCTGCAGCAGCTCGGCGTGATCCAGTATCAACAGCAGAAGCAGAACGACCAGTAGCGCATGCTGAACATTGCCGGTCCGCAGTTCGATTTTGCGAACGTCGTCTATGCCGTGCTCGAAGAGTGCGAGCACCGCCGGCGGAGCTTCGACGACGCGGAGCTCGACGACAAGCTGACGGGCGTCGCCATCGAGAAGCTGAAGCAGGTCAAGGCGGCGTACGACGAGTACGGCGGCGGCGCGGGCTACTGGCAGGCGCTGCAGAAGGAAGTGCTCGAGACGGCGATGCCGCAGTACATCGACGACGCACGCGAGATCAACGCGCTCGAGCGCAATGGTTACGGCGTATGGCGCGGCGGCGACATCGGCGCGCGTCTGCTCTTCGCGCTGCTGGGGCTCGTCATCGGCAGCATCATCGTGGCGCTGCCGTTCATCCCCATCGTCGAATCGATGTTCGCCTTCGCGCTCACCATCGGCGGCTTCGTCTATCCCGACATCAAGCGCTTCCAGTTCGAGCGCCGCCACGCCAGCGGATTGAATGCGCTGATCGATGCGAGCGCGCGGTATCAGGAAGATTCGCGGCTGCACTTCATGACGACAAAGCAGATCACGGAGGCGTTCGTGCCGGAGAACGCGTCAACGGTCGCCACGCCGATCGTGACGACGAGCGAGACGCCGGACGTCGATCACCGCAATCGCGAGATTTCCTGATCCAGATGCGCGAGCGCGTTTTTCAGCGCGGTGCGATGCACATCGGAACGGCTGCCGTCGAGCTCGCGCTCGATCCGTCTCTTCGACATTTCCAGGCTCTGCCGCTTGGAATCCCGCTCCCGCTGCTCGGCCGTCGGCTCCTCGCGACGTCCGTACGCGCTGCGCGGTTCATCCTGCTGTGCTTCGACGCTTTTGCTCTCCCATCCTCGAGCCATCAGTCCTCCTTTTGACGCTCTAACTGTGTGGCAAGGTGCGCGCCTGCGGAGCTCCGTCGCGCTCGCTTAATCGCGGCGATTTCGGGCGATTTATGGCGATTCGACGAGCGGCGGCGCCATCGCGACGTAATCGCGCCACGCAGCGTCATCGGGATCGTCGAAACGGAAGAGCATCTCGCCCGCGAACTTGACGCGCCTGCCGTCGATCATCAACGCATCGAAGCGCCAGTTCTTTGCAGCGGCGATGACGGCGTCCGTCGCGAACAGTAGCGGCGTCACGCGAACGCATTCGACGACGCCCTGTTCCGAAACGACGAGATCGGCGAGCACGGTTCCGCGGATGCGCGCCTTGCGCATGACCTCCGGAAACGGCGGCAGCGTCGCGAGGACCGCGCGACGGTAGAAACGATCCGGCTCGAGCCGGACGAGATCGTGCGCCGCGAATGCGGCCTCGCAGTCAGCGGACGGTGCGAGGAATGGCTCCTTTGCAACGAAATCCGTGGCCGCCACGGCGTAGACGCGCGGCCGCGGAAAGATGTCCGTCTTGGGATCGAGCAGCGCGGCGGTGGCGAGATCGATCCGGCGCTCCACGCCGTTCACGGTGAGGACGAGCAGCTCGCGCGTGTCGCTCTCTTTGCGCAGCGTGTACTCGATCCTGTCGTTGAGAACCGGCCAGACGTCGGAAGTGGAGAAAACGTCGGCGATGGTGAGAACGCCGAGACGCGAGCCGTCCGAGGAGTAGATGTAGATCAGAGGATCCTCGGCCGATGAAGCACTCGAGGCGCAGCCGCGCGATATCGCGTTGATCGCCACAACACGGCCGCCATCCGAGACCAGGATGAGGCTCGCGCGCGCGTCGGCTTTGATTTCGGCGAGCAGCCGCGGTGCCGTCTGACGCTCGTACAACGCCACGGTCATCGTCGGCGGCACGTAGTCATGAACGACGACATCGCTGTCACTCTCCGCGATGTCGAGCTCCGGTGGCGCGGCCTCGACGAAGCTTTCCGGATACACCTCCCTGGCGTACTTTGTCGCGAAATCGGGCAAACGGTCGTATTCACGTTGCACGGCGAGATACCGCCCGCTGGCGGAGGAAATCACCGGATTCTCGAGCAGAGCGTCGGGCGCCCACAATGCCATCGAACAGGCCGTCGCCGCGCGCGCAGCGAGCACGATCACGCTTGCGACGACCAATCGCCGGAACATGCGACGAGCCTACGCCCGCGACGCCTCGGCTCTCTGCGACCAAAGCGCAAACAATGTGTACGCTTACGCCATGACCGACGTCTTCCTCCACAACCCTCGCTGCAGCAAGAGCCGCGCGACGCTCGAGCTGGTGCGCGAAGCGGGGGTCGCGCTGCCCGTGCGCGAATATCTGAACGAGCCGCTTTCCATCGATGAACTGCGCCGCATTGTCGCGCTGCTCGGCGTGCGTCCCATCGACATCGTCCGCCGCGGGGAACCGCAATTCGCAGCGCTCGGCCTCAGCGACGCGACGCCCGACGAAGAGGTGCTTCGCGCGATGGCCGAGCATCCGATCCTCATCGAGCGTCCGATCGTCGTGCGCGGCTGCCGCGCCGTGATCGGGCGGCCGCCGGAGAACGTGCGCGAATTGCTCTAGCCGCTCATTCGCTGCGCATCATGGCCATCGGTTCGTCATCGCTCTGATAGAGAAACTGCGCGCCGGTGACCTTGCCGTTCGCGTCGAAGGTGAAACGGAACTTCGACCAGTCCAGCGGTGAGAACCAGGTGTCTTCCGCGATGCGAATGAGCGCCGAGCGGCGCACGTCGTTCCACAGCAGCACCGGCTTTCCCTGCCGCATCTCGATGTTCGCTTTCCACGGTTTGTCGGCCACGGTGTAGCGGCCGGCGATGTTCGCTTCCGGCACTTTGCCGCGCACCGCCACGGGCGCAATCGGGTTCTGATACGGCGCGCCGTACACCATCGCCGCCACGTCGCGCGCGATCATGCCGGGCACGGTGGCGTAGTTGTTCGACAGCACGACGATGGTCATCCCCTCTTCCGGGATGTGAATGAGATTCGCGCTCGCGCCGGGATACGAGCCGCTGGCGGTGACCGCACGCCGCTCCTGCACTTTCGTTTCCGGGAAAACCGATGCGAAATCGCGCGTGGCGAAGAAACGATTCGCGTAGTACGCGCGGATGAAACGGTGCAGATCGCGCGGCGTCGAATACGACGAACCGCCGCCGACTTTCCACGACGCATCTTCCGGACCGCACACCGCGAGGCCGCCGAACGGATCGGGCATGTAGCCGGTGGCGAGACGCGGCACGACCGTCGCGGTGGTGAGCTCGCCGGAATCGCGCATGCCCGCGGGCTCGTAAATCATCTGCCGGATCACTTCCGCGTACGTCTTGCCGGTCACGCGCTCGATGATGTGCGCGAGCACCGCATAATTGGCGGTGGTGTACGAGTACTCCTTCCCCGGCTCGCTGCCCAGCGGATGCGCTTTGATGCGGTCGACCGCTTCGGCCGACGTGTAGCTGCGACGCACGATCCCGCGCAGATCTTCGGGATCGCGAATGCCGGAGCGGTGATGCGAGAGATGATCGATGGTGATCTTGTCCGCGGCCGGAAAATCCGGAACCCACTTGGCGAGCAGGTCGTCGGGCGAGAGCTTCTTCTCCTCGAACAAGCGCTGCAGGATCGAGCGCGTGAAGAGCTTCGTGATGGAGGCGATGCCGAAGCGCGTGTCGGGTTTGTTCGGGACGGAAAACTCGACGTTCGCCATGCCCCACGCTTTCTCGAACAGCACGGTGTCGCCTTTCGCGACGAACACGACGCCGCTGTACGCATTCGCAGCGACGAGCGGCGCGACATACGCGTCGATCTTTTTCTCCAGCTCGCGCGCCGACGGCACGACGGCGGAGGACGCGAACATCGGGACGAGCAGGAGCGGGACGGCGAGCATCAGCAGACGGCGTTTCATGCCGTGATTCTGCGGCTTTCCGCTTCAGCACGCGCCGTTTGCAGAGTGAACGGCTCGGAGGCGTAAGCGATCGTCTCAGTCATTGCAGCGCCGCGCGTCAGCACCGACAATCGGCGGCCAGTGCGCCGTCTCCCGCTCATTTTGCTCGTGCTGATCGCCACGTCGTGCGCGCGGTATCGCGACGCCGGCGCGCGCTTCGGCGGCGGCACGCGGGCCATCGATCACGGCACCGTCGGCATCGGTGATGACGCGCGCTGGGCACTTCCCTCGTGCGATGAATGCGCACGCTGGCGCCGGCAGCCGCTCTACGCCGATCTTCCGGAAAGCGGGACGTTCTGGATCCGCATGCCGGTCGACGTCGACGCGCACGCAGCGCAGAAACCGGCGGGCATCTACGTCTCGCTGCTCGCCACGACGGAAGTGTTCTGGGACGGCGTACCGATCGGCGCGAGCGGCACACCCGCACCCATCGACAATTTCTTCGCGGTGCGCACGACGCCTGGAACGCATCTGCTCGCGTTGCGCGTGCGCCCGTCGCGCGACGCCGCGCGCGTGCGCTACTTCGGCGGCATCGCCATCGGCGACTACGCGCACATGGTGCGCACCCGCATCGTCGCGCAAATGGTGCCGCTCAGCGGCATGGGCGTCTTCGTCGTGATCGGCATCTACTTTCTGGTGCTGTCGCGCGCGAGCGAACGCCGCGCGCCGCTGATCGTCTTCGCCATCCTCTGCTTCACCGCCTCGCTCCTTGTGGTCGCGGAAACGTGGCGCTGGATGGTCGGCTACAGCGTCGACTTTCATCTCGCGCGACTGCAGCTCGTGACCGCGCTCACCGCCGCGATCGCGCTGCTGCTGCCGCTTTTCTTCGCGCTGGAGCTGCGGCTGCGCCGCACGACCATCTGGTTCGCTCTCGCATCGATCGCCGTTCTCACTTCGCTGGCGGTCGAGCAGACCTCCGACGATCGCTGTTTCGCGATGATGCGCGCAGCGGTGATCGCATGCGCGGTGATGACGCTCGCCGGCATCCCCACCCGCAAACGCGAAGCCGCACCCCTCCTCCTCGGCATCCTCATTCTCGGCGGCGCACTCGTCGCGGGCGGCTACGCGTTCAGCGACAGCTCGTTCTTCATCGCCTTCGGCGCGTTCATCGTGCTGCTGCTCGTCTCCCTCGCGCTCGAAGCCGATCGCGAACGGCGACGCCGCGAAAGCGCGGAGCTGCGCGCCGCACGGCTGGAAATCGAGCTGCTCGAAAAATCGATCCAGCCGCACTTTCTGATGAACACGATCACGGCGGTGATGGAGTGGATCGAGGAGAGCCCGTCCGAAGGCGTGCGCTTTCTCGAATCACTCGCGGACGAGCTGCGCCTCTTCGGCGAAATGGCCGGCGAGCGCGTCGTGCCGCTCGCGCGCGAGCTCGCGCTTTGCCGCACGCACCTGACCATCATGAGCTGCCGCACGCGTACGCCGTTCGAGCTCGATGCGAGCGGCGTGAATCCCGATGACGACGTGCCGCCCGCGATCTTTCACACGCTGATCGAGAATGCCATCACGCACAACCGCTACGGCGATGAAGCCGTGCTCTTTCATCTCGCCGCTGCGTACGACGGCGCGACGCGACGCTACGATTTCGACGCACCGCTGCGCGGCAGTGCGAGCGGTCCGCTGCGCGATGGCGTGGGCCTGCGCTACGTGAAAACACGCTTGGAGGAAGTTTTCCCCGGCCGCTGGCGCGTCGATGCGCGCGAGCACGGCGCGGCATGGCGCACGACCATCGAGGTGCGCGCGTGACGTCCGCGCCGCTGCGCGTCCTGGTCGTGGAAGACGAAGCAACCATCGCCCGCCGCCTGGCCCGCCTCACCACCGACATCCTCGGCCCCCGCCTCGGCCACGTCGCCATCGCCGCATCGATCGACGACGCGCGCACGGCGTTGCGCGAGCATCCGCCGGATGTTCTCCTCCTCGATCTCGACGTCGGCGGCAGCGACGGCTTCGATCTCATCCGCGAACAGCGCGGCGGCGGCGTGGCCACGATCGTCGTCTCCGCGCACACGGAGCGCGCGATGGAAGCATTCACGCACGGCGTGCGCGACTTTCTGCCGAAGCCGTTCACACGCGAGCGTCTCGAACAATCGTTCCAGCGCGTGCTCGCGCCGCCGGCCACGCGCGGCGACGGCGCGAACTTCATCGGCATCCGCCGCCGCGGCGCCACGGAGTTCATCGCACTCGATGACGTCATCTACATCCAGGGCGCGGGCACGCGTTGCGAGCTCGTGCTGCGCAGCGGCGAGCGCATCCTGCACGACAAGCTGCTCGATCGCCTCGAAGAGACGCTGCCCGCGCATTTCGTGCGCATTCACAAATCGTTTCTCCTCGACGCGCGGCAGATCGCGCGGCTGGTGACGGAGGAAGGCTCGCGCTACGCCGTGATCCTCGCGGACGGCACGCGGCTGCCGGTGGGACGGACGAAGGTGCAGGAAGTGCGGCGGCGCCTCGCGTAAATCAGCGCGCTACAAGCCTTCGATGATGTAGAGATCGGACAGAAACCGGCGATAGCAGTACGCGTACTGCTGCCCGTCGCGCGACATCAGCAGCGGAATCATGTCCATGACGCCGGCCGGATCGGCGGGTTGAATGGTGTGCCACTCCGTGCGCGTGCCGGTGGCGAGATCGATGCGATCGATGCTCACGCTCACCCGCGCCGACTGAAAGACGAACACAGAATTGCCGTCCTCGCTCCACTGCAGCGGCACATCGCCCAGCCGCGTGCCCGGCACCGGACGCGGCTCGCCCCCATCGAGCGGAACGATCGCCACGCTGCGATCGTGCATCGAGACGAGCATCGATTTCGAATCGGGCGCCGTGGCGATGTGCAGACCTGGTCCCGGCAGGCCGATCGCGCGCGGCGCTCCGCTGCCATCGAGCGGCAACACGAAATGGCGGCTACTGCCTTCGCCGTGATGCGCCCACACGATCATGGCGCGGCCGTCGGGCGTCCAATCCCACCACGTGCAGCCTTCCAGTCCCTGCAGCGGCACGCTGCGCGGCGTGCCGACGCCGATCGGCACGATGTGCATCTCCTTCGCGCCGTGCGGAATGATGCCGACGGCCGTTCCATCCGGCGAAAACGCGCGCGCGGTTCCTTCGCCGAGACGCACCGCCGGCGAGCCATCGGTGCGGCGCACGTACACTGCGTTGCCACCGCGACGCGCCTGTCCCTGCTCTTCGAACAGCACTACTTTCCCATCCGGCGAAAAGCCGGCCAGGAACGACCAATCGAGCCAGGTGATGTTGCGCTCGCGCTCTTCGCCGCGCGTGCCGGTGACGATCTCGCGCCGTCCGTTTTCCAGCGACGCGAGCACGCGGCCGTCGCGCGCGATGTCATGCACGCCGAAGCGCCCCGGCACCGGCAGCACGATGCGCTGCTTGCCTTTCACCGTGATCGACAGCATGTCGCGGCCTGCCACGTCGTGATGCGCGCATGTCAGCACTTCATCGTTCGATCGCCACGCCACGCCGTGGATGCTCGGGAACTGCTCCGATTGCAGGATTCGCTTTCCCTGCCGGTCGAGAATGACGAGGCGTCCCGCATCGTCGCCCCAAAGCTCGTGCTCGAGAAACGCGAGGCGATCGCCGTTCGGCGACACGCGCACGTGACTGAGCCAATGCGGTGCAGTGAAGATCGGATTGCCGAGCGGCATCTCCACCGCAAAGCCACCCGGCGTTCTGCGAATGCCCGCCAGCTCTTTCCCTTTCGGATCCCAATCCGCGTCCGCGATGTCTTCTGCAATTTCGCGCGGCGCACCGCCGAACAGCGGCACGCGCGCCAGCCGTCCCGTCGTCACCCAACCGCCGACGAATCGGCGGCCGAGGGAGATGGCCATTTCGCCGTTGGCGGCGATGGCGAGAACGTCGGCGTGGCCGAGGCCGAGGGGGCGGGATTCAGGATTGGCGGGAAAAGCGGCGAAGATTTCGGGCGGCCGATCCTCCCACGCCGCGCCGTAGACGACCGAGCCGTCCGGCGCGAAACGCGCGGACATCACGAACCCGCGCCGGTAGCTCACGCGCCGGTACACCACCGCATGCGCCGGAACCTCAGACGGACTCGCCGCTCGCGGCTTCGTGCGCGGTTTCGCGGCGGCGGCATCGACGGCAGGCGCGGACGAAAATGTCTCCAGCGCGAAAGCCACGTCGCGCATCGATTGGAATCGCTGCCACGGCGCTTTTTCCAGCGCGTGCAACACGATCTTTTCCAGCGCGGGCGCGACGCCGCGCATCGGCGCGGGATCTTCGTTGACGATCGCCGCCATCGTCTCCGCATGCGAATCGCCGCGGAACGGCAGCGCGCCGGTGAGCATTTCGTAGAGCACCACGCCGAACGAGAAGATGTCCGTGCGCGCGTCGACGGCCTGCGCGCGCACCTGCTCGGGCGCCATGTAGAACACAGTCCCCAGCACCATCCCCGAGCTCGTATTCGGCCCCCGCTGCACCTCGGTCGGCGAATCGGGACTGAGCGCGCCGCGATCGTCGAGCACTTTGGCGAGGCCGAAGTCGAGCAGCTTCACGCGCTCGTCGGCGGTGATGAAGATGTTGTCCGGCTTGAGGTCGCGATGGACGATGTTCTTGTCGTGCGCCACCGCGGCCGCGCGCGCGATCTGCAGCGCGTAATCGACCGCGCGCCGCTGCGAGACGCTGCCGCTTTGCTGCAGCCGTTCGCGCAGCGTCGATCCTTCGAGCAACTCCGTGACGATGTAGAGCAGGCCGTCCTGATCGCCGACGTCGAAGATCGTCAGCAGGCTCGGATGGCTGATCGATCCCGCGGCGCGCGCTTCCTGATCGAAGCGCCGGCGGCGGTCTTCACTCGCCGCGAACATCGGCGGCAACACTTTGACCGCGACGTCGCGGCCGATGCGCGCGTCGCGCGCGCGATAGACCTCGCCCATGCCGCCGGCGCCGAGGACGGCGACGATTTCGTAGGGGCCGAGGCGGGAGCCGGGGGTGAGCGACATAAGGACGGCGGGAGTGTAGCGCGGCTCAGCTCGCGCGACACTGCACGCGAGCCGGCCGCGCTTCTCCGTCGTCGCGGCTCACGAGCCGAGATCGAGCGTGAGCGTTCCTCCGGGCGCGAGCACGCCGTCCGTGCAGCGCGGTTGCGGCGGCGCATCGGGCGAAGTTTGCACCGGCGCCATCGTGCACGCGCGATATGGTCCCGGCGCGAGATTAGAGACGCGCAACTGCTCGCCCGCCAGCGCCTGGCCTTGCGATCGTGCCCACGCCGTCAGGTCGGTCAGCATCAACGGGATGCCGGCACGCGCGACGTTCGGCAGATTGCCTTTCGGCCACGAGAGCAGCAGCGTGCCGCCGACCGGTTCGAGATCGAGCGTGAGCGCGTTGCCGTTCAGCGGCACGTCGTAATTCTGAAGCGTCTTGCCCGGCGCGCCGATCACGATCCATGCGTGTTGCGCGGCCTCCGGAATCTCCACTTCGAACGCGCCTTCTTCATTCGAGACGACGCGCACCTGCGGCTGGCTCGACGCGCCGACGAATGGTTGCGCCGCGACGCGCGCGCCGATGACTGGCGCGCCGCGCGACACGACGTGCCCTTTCAGTGCGCGATCGGGCTCCAGTCGCAGTTCGATGGGAGGATCGAGCGCGCCGGACTTCACGGCCACTTGCAGGCTGCGGCTGCGGCGGCCGGTGCGGATATCCGCGGCCTGAAGATCGACTGCCGTTTCGGGCAGACCGCGGAAGACGAACGTGCCGTCCTGATACGCGCGGATGACCACGGAACGTCCTGCCGCATTGGCGGTGATCTCGACTTTGTCGCGCGGAAGACCATCGGGATCGACCACGATGCCGCGCACCGTTGTATCCGGAATGCGCAGCATGACTTCGTCGTCACCGACCGCGACGTGCGTGACGGTCTGCAGTTTCGGCACGCGGCCGGTCACCTGCACGGTCCAGTCGCCGTCATTCGGCAGCGAGCCTTCGAATGCGCCTTCGTCGTTGGTGCGCATGAAGACGCGCACGCTGCCGTTTCGTCCGCCGAACCAGAGATCGGCGGGAAGCGGCGTATCGCCGAGGAGCACTTTGCCGTGGACGGGTACGACGGGAACGTCGATGCTCGCGGTGGCCGTAGCGGCGTCATTGAAATTGAAATCGCGGCGCGCGAAGACGCTGCCCGCGCGATCGCTCACGGTGACCTGAAACGAGCCGGGCGCCTGATTGGGCACCTGCACTTCGCCGCGCTCGTCGACGGGGCCGCGGAAGGCGGGCTCCGGATCGTGACCGGAACTGAATGTGGCCACGCGATGAAACTCGGCCTGCCACGGATTGCCGTTCGGATCTTTCGGCGGATGCAGCGCGAGACGCAATGTGATCGGCCGCTCCAGTTCCACCGGTTTTCGCAGCACCGTTTCGTTGGCTTCGTAGACTTCGATCGGAAAGACGCGCGCCGGCGCGAATCCTTTCGCCGCGACTGTCAGCACAAACGTGCCGACGGGCAGCGACACGATCTGCGCGACGCCGCGTTCGTTGAATGCGACGTCGGCCACGGGCGCTGCGAGACGCTCGCCGGTCTGCGATGGATCGGTGCTGACCATGCGCGTAATCGTGGCGCGCGCCGGCTCGCTGAGGAGCTTCGCGGTGTCGGCATCGAGAAAGGCCAGCAGCGACGCGCCTTTCTGCAGGCGGACGTCGCCGAGGTCCAGCGCCTTCTCCGGTGCGAGCGCGGCGCCCCAGCGATAGACCGGCGCGTAGCCTTTGACGCGGATGGCGAGATCGAGCGGCGTGGCCGGCACTGCGCACGACCACGCGCCGTCCGCGGCGACGTCGCAATCGACATGCGTGCCGCGCGCGATCTCCGGCCGCTTAGCCGGCAAAGGAGGCGATTCGATGGCCACGCTGACCGACTGCGGCAGCGGTTCTTTTTCCGGCAGCCGCAAACGGCCGCGCAGCGTCGTCGTCTGCCACAGCGGCACCGTCACCGATTTGTTCTCGCCCGCCGGCGGGATCGTCAGGAGGCCCGGCGGCGACCAGAATCCCGGCGCGTCGACGGAGAGAGCCCAGCGCGTATCGGGCGCGACGTCGATCGTCACCGGACCGGCGGAGACATCGATCCGCCGCTGTTCCGGTTCGGTTCCCTCTTTGACGTCGACGGCACGTAAAACGATCACGCTGTGCTGCGGCTTCGACGCGCCATTGCGAACCGCCGTCTGAAGCTCGACTGCTGCGTGACTTTCCAGCGCGAACGCGGCCACCAGAGCCGCACACGAAAGCATCACTTTGTTCGGCATAGGCAGAAAGCGACGCCCGGACAGGCAAAGTTCGCGTGTACCTGCCCGGGCCTCAGCGGGAACTAAGGTCGAAAGGAAAGGAATCAGTAGCAGGATGCGTATTCAGCGGAGCAGGCGCCCGTGTCGTTGCGGTAGCCGATGCCGCCGCCGTCGTCATAACCGCCGCCGCCACCACCGCCGCCGCCACCGACTTCGGTGTAGTAGCAGGCGTAGCCGTATTCATCGCATTCCACGACGGTCTGCAGCTGGCCGCCGGCGATCACCTGGTATTCCGTGTGGCAATCTTCATTGCCCCACGAATTGCTCATCGGCGTGCCGCAACCGCCGGTCTGGTAGTAATACGTCACGCCATTGATCGTGGTCGTTGCCGGCTGCACGTTGCAGTGGTAGCACGCGAAAGCCGAGGGCGCCGCCATGAGGGCGACGGCAGTGACCACGAGGAAGACAAAAGCTCTAGGACTCATGACCCCTCCATCAGTCGTAACGGTCTGCGAACTCGCCGAAAATGTAGGTAGGTAATTCACCTACGTCAAGAGGTAGAGCGACCTCGCAATAAAAATTTTCTTGTACATGGAAGTCATAGCAAACACAGCGGTCAAGAAGCGGCAGGTAGGGATTGATGCCCGTCGCGCAACTCCTAGGTTCGAGGAGATTCGCCCATGTCTGAAATGCCGGTAGTGTCGAGCGGAAGTGAAGAGAAACTCGAGGACAGCATCGCTCTCTGTTTGTCCGGCGGCGGCTACCGCGCCATGCTCTTTCACCTCGGCGTGCTCTGGTATCTCAATGACGCCGGACTGCTGTCGAAGATCGCGCGCTTTTCGAGCGTCTCCGGCGGTTCGGTGACGGCGGCGACGCTGGCCCTCCACTGGAACGAGCTGACGCGCGACACCCGCGGCGTGGCCACGAACTTCACCGACGTCGTGGTGAAGGCGATCCGCAAGATGGCGTCGACGACGATCGATACACCCGCGGTGCTGAAAGGCGTGTTCGGTCCCGGCAAGCCGAGCGATCGCGTGATGAAGAGTTACGACGATGTGCTGTTCTTCAAGAAGACGCTGCAGGATCTGCCGGATTCGCCGCGCTTCGTGATCAACGCCACGAACGTGCAGACCGGATCGCTGATGCGCTTTTCGAAGCCATACATCGCGGACTATCAGGTCGGCCAGATCCTGAAACCAAAACGTCCCATCGCGGAAGCCGTGGCCGCATCGGCGGCGTTCGCGCCGTTCTTCTCGCCGCTGCGCGTCGATTTCAATGACGCCGAGTGGACGAATCGCGGCCCCCTCGGCCGCCCGCCCTTCACCACGCACGTCTTCCTCACCGACGGCGGCGTCTACGACAACCTCGGCCTCGAAACCGCGTGGAAGCGCTGCAAGACGGTGTTCGTCAGCGACGGCGGCGCGAAGATGCAGCCGGAAGAAGAGCCGAGCGCCGCGGTGGTCGGCCACCTGCGCAAAATCGAATCACTCACCGACAATCAGGTGCGCAGCCTGCGCAAACGGCAGGTGGTGTCGTCGTACCTGGCGGGCATCCGCAAAGGAACGTACTGGGGCATGTGGACCGATCCCGCGGAGTATCCGGCGACGAGCAAGCTGTCGTTGCCCTCGGATCGCGCGCGCGAACTGGCCACGACGCCCACGCGCCTGTCGAAGATGAAAGACGATCTGCAGGAGCGCCTGATCAACTTCGGCTACGGCATGTGCGAACGCGCAATCCGCAGCTACTACGATCCTGCGGCACTGGCAGCGGCGGGGTTTCCGTACGCGAGAGGGATTTGAAGGGAGCGCGCGATCACCACGCGTAGCCGAAGCTCACGCCTGCCCACGGCAACAACTCGCCATCTCCGGCCACCGGCGTGAACACAGCACGAAACTGAAAGCCGCCGTCGGGCTTTTGATAGCGATATCCCACGATGCCGGTGACGAACAGCGTGGAGAAGGTCTCGTCGTCGTCTTCTCCCAGGTCGAAGAGGTCTTGCCGGTCTCCCGCCGCGATGAGGATGCCCCCTCCGAGCTCGAGGTGATGATTCGCCGACGGCCGGTTCACCGACGACGCGGTGAGCGGGATGACGAATGTTCGCGCGGTATCGCCATCCGACGATTCGCCCTCGACGATGGACGCGCCGATGCGGGCGAACCACCGCTCGTTCAAACGACGTTCGTAATTGAAACTCGGCACGACAGCGCTCCCGCCCAGCTCAAAGTACGCAGCGTTGCGCGCTTCCTGGGCGAGGGCCTGATGAGCGAAGAGCATGACGGCGAAGAACGCGAGCGCGGTGAGTTTCATCGCGGCCGGGAACTGCAGGCGGTGTGCCGCAGCGGAGTCAGCTCACTGGCGCGAGCGCGACCGGAACTTCACGCCCACAATCACGAACAACAGCAGCAGCGTGGCCGCGTTCGCGCCGGTCACCGCCGCATCGTGGCGCAGCAAGCCGTAGACGAGCCACAGCGCGACGCCTGTGGTGAACATCACCAGATGCAGCCACGAAAAATCTTTCGCGCTGCGCGTGCGGACGGTCTTCACCGCCTGCGGCAGAAACGACGCGGTGGTACCGATGGCGGCGGCGATTCCGATGGTGGTGATCCAGGCCTGGGTCATGAGGGCCGCACATTCTACGGCGGCATCGAGGTAGGGAAAGCGATCGGGAGCGACACTCCTTGCGTGAGGAGATTCGATGGCCACCAGGAAAACTGCGAAGCGCGAGCCGGTGTATCTCGAGCGGCGGCTCATCGAGCAGCTCATGTTCGGCAGCGGCCGCGTGCGCCGCTTCACGCAGGACTCGCCCGTGCTGCCCGACGTCTGGCTCGAATACGCATACGAGCCGGACAAGCGCTCGCGCCAATTGACCGACGCGAAGCATGAGCCCGAGGACTTTCCGCCGGTGTCGTTGCTCCTCTCGCCGTACAAGGAAAACTCGACCGGCGAGGTGCGCCGCGTGCTGCGCGAGCGGTTGCACGACCAAGGGCACAAGCGCCGCGTCGTCTACAACCAGTCCGTCGTCTCTGCGAAGCTGTATTTCGAAGATCTCGTGCGCACCGTCATCCCGATGACCGATTGGTGGACGCGGCTCACCAAGCGTTTCGACGTCGCGCATCTGCAGAAGAAAGATGTGCAGATCAAGCTGGCCGAGGCGGTGAAGGATCCGGAGCATCCGAAGCCGTTGCCGGCGCGCGATGGGAAAGAGCAGCGCATCCCGCCGGACGTGCTCTGGATGATCCGCGTGGCGGGCGCGATCGCGCTCGTTCACGACGGCAAACCGCTGCCGCCGGTCTTCGTTGAACAAGGTGCGGGCGCGGCGACAACGGAAGATTGGCTGCCGCTCGTGCAGGCGGTGGCGGAGCTCGTCAAGGATGTCGAGGCCGCGCCGCCGGAAGCGCGCATCTACTCGATCAGCCTCAATCGCGAAGCGACAGCCACCGTGTCGCGCTCCACGCTCGCGATCAAGGCAGACGCCGCGCGGCAGCTCTTCAACATCTCGTGCAAAGAGCTGCGCTGGGCGGTGATCGACAGCGGCGTGGACGCGCGCCATCTCGCCTTTCGCCGCCGCACGAAAGAGGGCGCGGAAGCCGATCCGCTGAAGACGCGCGTCTACGAAACGTACGACTTCACGCTCATCGACGAGCTGCTCGATCCCGATCAGAAAGACGAGTTGCCGGCGCGGCTGAAGAAGAGCAAGCGCAAGCCGGAGTTGCAGAAGCAGCTGACGGAGCTGCGCGCCGCGCTGGGCACCGGACGCTCCATCGACTGGCGCGTCATCGCGCCGCTGCTGCGCGTGCCGCATACGGAAGGCGAATACACGCCGCCGGGCAACGACCATGGCACGCACGTGGCCGGAATCCTGGCCGGCAACTGGCTGGCGCGCGAATCGGAAGGCGTGATCGATGAAGATCTGATCGGCGTCTGCCCCGATCTCGAGCTCTACGACCTGCGCGTGCTCGATGCGAACGGACGCGGCGACGAGTTCACCGTCATGGCCGCGCTGCAGTTCGTGCGCTGGCTCAATTCGACGAACGATTACGTGGCGGTGCACGGAGCGAACGTGAGCATTTCCATTCCGCACGACGTGGCGAATTACGCGTGCGGCCGGACGCCTGTGTGTGATGAATGCGAGCGCGTCACCGCCTCGGGTGTGGTGGTGGTGGTGGCCGCGGGAAACAAAGGCTACGACGCCGATTCGTATCAGCAGATCAGCATCACCGATCCCGGCAACGCGGAGCTGGTGATCACCGTCGGCGCGACGCATCGCTTCCGCCCGCACACGTACGGCGTGAGCTACTTCTCCAGCCGCGGTCCCACCGGCGATGGCCGCATCAAGCCGGATCTCGTCGCGCCCGGCGAGAAGATCACCGCGCCGCTTCCCGACAATCAGTACGGCCTGAAAGACGGCACGAGCATGGCCGCGCCGCACGTGAGCGGCGCCGCCGCGCTGTTGATGGCGCGGCACAACGAGTTGGTGGGCCGCCCCGCCCGCATCAAACAAATCCTCTGCGACACCGCCACCAACCTCGGCCGCGAACGTTACTTCCAGGGCGCCGGCATGCTCGACGTGCTGCGCGCGCTGCAGTCGGTCTGACGAAAAAGGAGATCACCATGTTCGCCCTCGAAGCACTCCGCGCCAAACACGGCGACTCGCTTCTCTTGCACTACGGCAAGACCAAACCGCAGATGGTGGTGATCGACGGCGGCCCGGCCGGTGTGTTCAACGACGCGCTGCGACCGCGGCTGGACGAGATTCGTGCGGAGCGAAAGATCGCCGACACGAAGCCGCTGCCGATCGAGCTGATGATGGTCAGCCACCTCGACGCGGATCACATCACGGGCGTGATCGATCTCGTGCGCCGCATGCGCGAAGCGCGCGACGCGGGACGCCCCGTGCCGTGGCAGATCGCACGCTTCTGGCACAACACCTTCGACGACATCCTCGGCAACGACGAGCTCAAACCCGCCGGCGCCGCCGCGCTCACCGCCTCCTTCGGCGATTCCCTCGGCTTCGAAGCAGGAAGCATTCTCGCCAGCGTCGGCCAGGGCCGCGATCTGCGCGATCTGCTGAAGTTCTTTCAGCTCGACGGCAACGCGCCGTTCGAAGGACCGGTGATGTTCGACCCCGATCAGAAAGCGGTGAAGCTCGACAACCTGCAGCTCACCGTCGTCGGCCCCGACCGGCCGAACCTCGCGGCGCTGCAGAAGGATTGGAACGAGAAGGTGAAAGCGCTGCTCGCGAAGAAAGACAAAGCGTCGCGCGCGGAGATCGCGTCGTTCGTCGATCGCTCCGTTTACAACCTCTCCTCGATCGTCGTCTTCGCCAAAGCGGACAACAAGACGGCGCTGCTCACCGGCGACGCGCGCGGCGATTTCACGCTCTCCGCGCTCGAAGGCGCGGGACTGCTGAAGAAGGACAAGCCGCTGCAGCTCGACCTGCTCAAACTCCCCCACCACGGCAGCGTGCGCGACGTCGCGCCGGTGTTCTTCGAGCGCCTGCAGGCCAAGCACTACGTGATCTCCGCCGACGGCAAGCATTCGAATCCCGACATCGAGACGCTGGAGCTGATCTCGAAGTCGCGGAAGGACGACGACTTTACGAGTCACATCGCCAACGATCCCGCCGAATTCGCGGACAAAGCGGTCGGCAAGGACGTCGCGAAGTTCTTCGCCACCGATCGCAAGAAGCGCAAATACAACGTCGTCACGCGCGAGAAGGGAGCGCTCTCCATTCGAGTCGATCTGGCGTGACGATTCCGGTCGCCGATCGGGCTATCCTTCGCGCATGATCGAAGTCAGCAGCAGTAACGGCATCACTACGCTTCGTCTCGCGCACGGCAAAGCGAGCGCGCTCGATCTCGAGCTCGTGGAAGCGCTCGAACTGGCGATCGGCGAAGTCGCGCAATCAGACGCGCGCGCGGTCGTCATCACCGGCACCGGCGCGATCTTCTCCGCGGGCGTCGATCTTTTTCGCCTGACGCACGAAGGGCGGCCGTACATCGAACGCTTTCTGCCCGCGCTGTCGCGCATGGCGCTGGCGCTGTTCACGCTGCCGAAGCCGCTCATCACTTCGATCAACGGCCACGCCATCGCCGGCGGCGGCATCATCGGCATGATGGGCGACATGCGGCTGATGGCGTACGGCAACGGCCGCATGGGCGTGCCGGAGCTGCTCGTCGGCGTCGCCTTTCCGCCGGCCATCGTGGAGATCATCCGGCACTGCGCCGGCACGTCCGCGCAGCATCTGATGTTCACCGGCCGCACGTATCTCGCCGACGATGCGCAGCGCTACGGCATGATCGATCTGCCCGTGCCTGCCGAGGAGCTCGCGCAGCGCACTGCGGAAGTCGCGGAGCAGCTCGCGTCGTTGCCGCCGCGCGCGTTCGCGCTGCTCAAGCGCCAGCTGCGCGAAGAAGCCGTGCATCGCGCCAAGCGCTACATGCACGAGTTCGAAAGCGACGTCGCGGAGCTGTGGTGGGATCCGGCCACGATCGACGCGGTGCGCGTCTATCTCGCCAAGACCGTCAAGCGGCAGCAGTGATCATCCGGCGGCGAGCCGCGCTTCGTGCGCACGCAGCAGATCGCTGCGCGTGAGGAAGCCGACCACTTTGCGCGGATTGCCGCGCTCGACGACCGGCAGCCGCCCCACGTTTTCGCGCACCATCAGGTCCGCCGCTTCGCGCAGCGAGTTGTCGAGATGCACGATTGCCGGCGCGCGGCGCACGAGATCGCCGGCCACTTTCACCTCCGGCGGTGCATCGAGAAAATCGCGGCGCGTGACGACGCCGAGGAGATTGCCGTCGGCGTCGATGACGGGAAATCCCTGATGCGACGCGCTGCGTGCGCGGAGCGCATCGATCGCTTCGTCGGCGCGCACCGCGATGACGTCCATCGTGCACGCGTCGGCGACGTTGATCAGATCGAGATAATCGGCCGCGTACTCCGACGGTACGCGCACGCCGCGGCGCGCGAGCTTCTCCGTCATGATCGTGTTGCGCATCAGCAGCGACGACACGAGAAAGCCGCCCGCGCAACCGCCGAGCAGCGGCAGCAAGCCGAGAGGCTGCAGCGTCGTTTCGAAGGCGAAGACGACCGACGCGAGGAGCGCCCGCGACGCACCCGCGAAGATCGCCGCCATGCCCACCAGCGCACAGATGCGCACGTCGATGCCGAATTGCGGGAAGGCTTTCGCGGCGAAGCCGCCGAGGACGACGCCGCATCCGCCGCCGATCGTGAAGAGCGGCGCGAG
Organism: Thermoanaerobaculia bacterium; assembly: GCA_035688915.1. Lineage (GTDB taxonomy): Bacteria > Acidobacteriota > Thermoanaerobaculia > Gp7-AA8 > Gp7-AA8 > DASSMK01. The sequence continues at coordinate 18,401 of DASSMK010000108.1, read as the reverse complement.
CGTGCCGCCGGATGTACCGCTGCCGAGGGAGATGGACCAGGAGAGAAACTTCATGGCGCAGAGGAAGAGGGCGGCGGTGCCGATCAACTGTCCGTCGACGAGATGCTCGATGTTGTCGTAGCCGACGCCGAGCGTGTGCGGCGCGTAGTAGCCGACCGCGCCGACGACGAGACCGCCGATGGCGGGCCACCACATCCAATGCACAGGCAGATGTTCGAACGCGTCTTCGATCCAGTAGACGGCGCGTGTGACGTACACCGACAGCCAGCCCACCACCGCGCCGAGGATCACGTACGCCGCGAGCGCTTCTTCGGACGGCCGCGCGAGATGCGGCATCGGGAAGACCGGCGCCGTGCCGACGTACGCGATGCGCACGGCCGTCGCGGCGACTGCTGCCAGTGACACGGGGATGATGGAGCGCGGGCGGAATTCGAACAGCAGCAGTTCGATGGCGAGCAGCACCGCAGAAACCGGGCTGCCGAATGTCGCGGCCATGCCGGCGGCGGCGCCCGCGGCGAGCAGCGTTTTGCGCTCGATCGCGCTCGTCTTCATCAGCTGGCCGAGGAGGGAGCCGATGGCGCCGCCGGTAGCGATGATCGGACCTTCGGCGCCGAACGGACCGCCGGTGCCGATGGAAATCGCGGCGGACAGCGGCTTGAGGAACGTCATGCGCGCAGGGATGCGGCTTTCGTTCAGCAGCACCTGCTCCATCGCTTCAGGGATGCCGTGGCCGCGGATCGCTTTCGATCCGTAGCGCGCCATCAGGCCGACGATCACGCCGCCGATGACCGGCACGAACAGCACCAGCCAGCCAAGGCGATTGTTGGCGGGCGAAACGAAATCGGTCGAAAAACGGCCATAAAACGAGAGATTGGTGACGAGGCCGATGATGCGCACGAGCAGCTGCGCGACCAGGCCGGTGACGATGGCGAGCAGCACGGCACACGCGCTGATCAGCACGACGCGGCGATCGACGACGGAGCGCTCGGCAGGAACGCGCGCCGCGCCCAAAGCAGGCGCCATGGACGGCGCGACAGGAACGGCATCGGTTTCGAGATTGGCGTAGGGGTCGGTGCGTAGGTTCATTCTTTTTCAGGCTCACAGGCGCACAGGCTCACAGGCTCACAGGAGTACGGCGCGGCCGCTCCTTTCGCGCTGGAGCGGTTGAGACCCAACGGCAGAACACGCAGCAGGCGCGGTCGCCCGGCTCTCCTGTGAGCCCGTGAGCCTGTGCGCCTGTGAGCCTGCGCCGGCAACGTATGGTATCCCATACAACCACCCATACAATCCTGCGCATGAACGCATTCCGCGCCCTCGTCGCCCGCGCCGCCGACGCTGTCGGTTTCGAGCAGCTCCACGAATCCGATCTGCCGCAGCGCGAAGTGCTGGTCGACGTGTCGTATTCGTCGCTCAATTACAAAGATGCGCTGGCCATCACCGGCCGCGGGAAGATCGTGCGCAAGTTCCCGACAGTACTCGGCATCGACCTGGCCGGCACCGTGGTCGAATCGTCGAGCGCCGACTTCAAGCCCGGCGATCGCGTGGTGGCGACGGGACAGGGACTGGGCGAGCTCGATTGGGGCGGCTACACGACGCGCGAGCGCACCACGGCCGATGCGCTCGTGCCGCTGCCCGACGGCTTGACGTTCGAGCAGGCGATGCAGATCGGCACCGCCGGTTTCACCGCCATGTTGTGCGTGATGGAGCTCGAGCACCACGGCATCGACAAGTCGCGCGAAGTGATCGTCACCGGTGCCGCGGGCGGCGTCGGCTCGCTCGCCGTGATGCTGCTCGCCGCACGCGGCTACACCGTCGTCGCCTCCACCGGCCGCCCCGAACAGGAGCCGTATCTCCGCTCCCTCGGCGCCTCATCGATCATCGCGCGCGAAGAGCTGACCAAACCGGGCGCGCCGATGCAGTCCGAGCGTTGGGCGGGCGGCGTCGACACCGTCGGCGGCCAGACGCTCGCCACGCTCTACGCGCAGACCGCGTACGAAGGCGCCATCGCCGCGTGCGGCATGGCGGGCGGGCACGAGCTGAACGTCACCGTCTGGCCCATGATCCTCCGCAACGTCGCCCTCCTCGGCGTCAGCTCCATCCGCACGTCGAAAGCCAAACGCATCGCAGGCTGGACGGAGCTGGCGCGCACGCTCGATCCCACCAAGCTCGCCGCGCTGTCGCGCACCGAGCCGCTCACGAACATCCGCGCGCTGTCCGAGGAAATCCTCGACAACAAAGTGCGCGGACGGATCGTGATCGACACCACGCGGTAGAGACGTCCGCGCGACGCCACGCGCCATTTGCTGCCATACTGCTCGCTCCCATGAACATTCTCCGCCTCGGGCGGTACCGCGTTCTACAGCACCTCGGCCGCGGCGGCTCGTCCGACGTCTATCTGGCCGAGGATACGGTGGTGAAGCGGAAGGTGGCGCTGAAGGTGTTGCGGCGGCGCGATGCGGACGATCGCGACATGCGCCACTTCGATCGCGAGCTGCGCTGCGCGTCGCTGCTCAATCATCCGAACATCGTCACGGTCTTCGACGTCGGTTTCGAAGACGAGCTGCACTACATCGCCAGCGAATATGTCGAAGGCGACACGCTACGGCAGCGGATGGCGCGCGGTGCGATGCCCGTGGAGGAGATCGTCGACGTCGGCATCGGCGTGGCGTCCGCGCTCGTCGCGGCGCACGAAGCGTGGATCATTCATCGCGACGTGAAGCCGGAGAACGTCATGCTGCGCCGCGACCGCGGCGTGAAAGTGCTCGACTTCGGCGTGGCCACGCTCATGGGCGGCGGCGACGCGACCGATCCGATCATGCGGCCCGGTTCACTGGCCGGCACGCTGCAGTATCTTTCTCCGGAACAGGTTCGCGGCGAAGCCATCATCGACACCCGCTCCGACGTTTACTCGCTCGGCGTCCTGCTCTACGAAATGCTCGCAGAACGGCCGCCGTTCGACGGCGCCACGCCGATCGACGTGCTCGCGGCGATCGTGGAACAGGAGCCCGCGCCACTCCCCGGCACCGCGCCGCAAGCGCTGCATGACATCGTGCACCGCGCCATGCGCAAGAGCATCTACGAGCGGACGCAAACCGCGTCGCTGCTGCTCGCGGAGCTCACCGAGCTGCGGCTGGAGCTGGCGATCCGCAATCGCGAAGCCGGACGCGCATAGCGTTTCCATTTCCGCCACGAAAGCGTTGCGCGCGGCGCGCGTGCGGCGCTCTAGCATCGTGCGCATGCGCAACTTCGTCATCATCGTCGTGACGCTCGCCATCGCACTCACCGCGCGCGGCGACGAGATTGCCGACTCGCGGAAGCTGCAGCAGGAAGCGCTGGCGGCGTATCGCGCGCACGACAGCGCGACGTTTCTGACGAAGATCGCCGCGGCCTCCGCGCTGCGGCCGCAGCATCCCACCATGCTGTGGCAACTGGCCATCGCGCAGACGCTGAACGGTCAGCGCGATCAGGCGTTCGTGACGCTTGAGCGTGTGGCGAATTTCGGCTTCGTCTATCCCATCGAAAAGGAAGAGGAGCTGGCAACGTTGCGCGACGATCCGCGCTACCCCGCCATCGAGGAACGGTTCGCAAACAACGCGCAGCCGCACGGCCGTGCGTCGCTGGCGTTCACGGTCGATGAGAAAGGGATTGTGCCGGAAGGACTCGCGTACGACGCGACCACCGGCCGCTTTTACATCGGCGCGGTGAAAGGAAAACGCATCCTCGACGATCGCGGACGCACGCTCGTCGAGACGCAATACGGCGTGTTCGGATTGGCCGTCGATGCGAAGCGCCGGCTGTTGTGGGCCGCGACATCGAACGAAGAGCAGTCCGCGTTGATCGCCGTCGATCTGCGCACGCGCCGCATCGTGAAGACCATCGCGCCGAGCGACAACGCCAAGCACCACTTCGGCGATCTCACCCTCGGCGACACCGTCTACGTCAGCGACGGGGCGGCGAACACGATCTGGTGTGTGGAGGACGACGCGCTCGTGCCGTTCGCGCGCGGACGGTTCGCCTCATTGCAAGGCCTGGCCATCGACGGCCACACGCTCTACGCATCCGATTACACCAAAGGCCTCTTCGCGATCGATCTCCGCACGCGCGACATCGCGGCGCTGCGCACCGACGCTTCGCTACTCGGCGTCGACGGCATCTATCGCGCCGCACCGCGCACACTCATCGCGGTGCAGAACGGCACCAACCCGGCGCGCATCCTCCGCCTGCGCGTTTCCGGCGCAAACGTCCGCGCAGAAACGCTGCTCGCGAATGACGCGCGCATGACCGATCCGACCCTCGGCGTCATCGCCAACGGCCGCTTCCACTTCAATGCGAACGCGCAGTGGGAAGCGAAGCCGGGCGACACGCTCGAAGCGGTGCGCGTGTTGTCGATCGCACTGCATTGAGCGACGTCATTTCGCGACGATCGTCGCGCGCGCGAACCCGATTTCGTTGCTGACCTGATCGCGCACGGCGACGGAGAGGCGATTCTCGCCCTCGCGCATGGTCAGCGTGGCGGTGAAGAGGACCGGTTCGGCGCGAAACGTCTTCTCCTCCCCTTTCGCCATCCGCACCGGCTGCATTCGCCGTTGAATGCCGGAGAGCGCGCCGCTGTCGTTGCCGACCGAAACGTAGACCACGAATCCGCCCGCGAGCTGCTCTCCGTCCGGCAGCAGCGTGAGCGACGATGGGAAGACGATCTCCACCGGCACCGTGTACTGGCCGCGCGCGGCGCGCTGCGGCTGGCCGGCGCGAATGCGCACCGCAAAGGCGGAGCGAGCATCTTCGCGAAAGACATTTGCGGTGACGCGATCGCCAACCTCCTCATCGACGGTCGGTTGTGCGTAGGTGCGCCGCGCGCGGACGACGTACTCCTTCTTCTTCGTTCGCACGACGATGTGCCGGTCGCCGCGGCGTTCCTGGCCGGGCCGGTAGCCGATGGCGTAGTACGAAGCGGTCTCGCGCGCGATGGCGTCGAGCGCGCGATCGAGCGCGTCGACTGTCGGAACGGCGAAACCGCCGCTCTCCCGAGCGAGCGATGCGAACGCGTCGCGCGTGTTTCCCTTGTGCTGAAAATCGGCGCCGCTGTCATGCACGGCGAGGGTGGCCGAGGCGTCGTTGGGATTGCTGGTGGCGGTGCCGGCGACGAGATAGAGCGTCACGCCGCGCGTGCTGGCACGATGCGCGAGCTCTTCGATGCGCGAGTGCTGCTCGCGCGTGACGTCGCCGTCGGGACGTTCGTGCGCCGCGCCGAAGCCGCGCGTGTAGCGAGCGAAAAGATCGTTCGCCCACTGGAAGAGATCGGCGCCGGGATCGGCGGGCAACTCCGCGCCCGCGACGATCAGCGCCTTCTTCGCGTCCACTCCCGCAACGGTCGTCAACGCCACATCGACGGCGGAGAGGACGCTGCGCGAGGCGAGCGTCAGCGCCTGCGTTTCCTGCCGCACGTAGCCGATGCACTCTTCGTAAGCGATCCGCATTGGCAGCGCGCCGGACATGGCCATGCGCAGCGAAGAAGAGCACTGCCGCTGCACGCGCGCCAGCGCGGTTTGCGCGCTCGCCGGCGACGCGTGCGCGCCGGCGTCCGCGAGTGCCTGGCGCAGGATCGCTTTGTCCGACGTGAGCGGCGCCGCGATGGTCAGGCTTCGTCCCCACTCCACCACGCTGGCCTGATCGCCCGGCCCGAGTTGTTCATCGATGAAACGCGTCAACGCCTCGAGCACTTTTCGCCGCGCCACCGGCGGCAGCGACGCGCTGTCGATGAAGAGCACGAACGCGCGCGGCCTCGCTTCCGGCACCGCTGCCGCTTTCGGCGACTCGACGTCCGGCGGCCGAATTTCCGAAAAATTCGTGATCGTCTGCGCGACGCCTTCGTCGAGCACTTCGAAGTCGTCCTGCGTCAGGTTGTGCACGAGGTTGCCCGCGCGATCGGTGACGACCACGTCGACGTTCACCACACGCACTTCGATGTTCGCTCCGAACGGCGGCACCTGCGCGTGTAGCGCGACGGTACAGAGCAACGAGAGTCCGAGAGCAAGACGAGCGGGAGCGCGCACGAGATGAATTTAACAGAGCGTCGCGCGCGAGGCGGCGGCGATCATGTGTAGCGCGAGGTCATCAGCGCGCAGAACTCCGCGAACTCATCCACCACCTGCGGCAGCGACGTGTAGTGATTGACCACGCCGCGCGAGCCGGGAAACTCGTCGCGCGAAGCAAGCGAAAGTCGTGCCGTGAAACGTTTTCGATCCATGTCACACTAATGACATAAGGACACAATGGATGAAACCCCGCCCGATCACGGTGCTGGCGGTATTTGCGTTCGGCGTAATGCTCGCGGGCTGCGCCGGCAGCCGCATTGGCGCTGAGTGGAACGAAGGCAAGGCCTTCGATTTCCGCCACCCCCACTGCCCGGACTTTCCGCCAGATGCAAAGCCGTCCGAGGTGTCGGTGCGCTATCTCGGCTCGGGCGGCGTGGCCATTTCGTGGCAGAACGAAACGCTCTTGGCCGGACCGTATTTTTCGCACGCGGGATCGGTCTTCGGCGCGCAGTTCTTGCGCGTGCGCGGCGACACCGCGCGCATCGAGGCTGGCCTGCAACACATTCTCCGGCAGAACGTCGCCGCGATCCTCCTCGGCCATTCGCATTTCGATCACGCGGCGGACGTGCCGGAAGTCGTGAAGCGGTTGCCGGTGAATGTGCCGGTGTACGCGAACGCGAGCGGCGTGGCGGCGCTGGCGGCCGAGGGGCTGAACACGCGGCGGCTGACGGTGGGCAATTCGATCGACGTGGCGAAGAACATCCGCGTCACGACCTACGCGTGGGATCACGCGCCGCAGCTTTGCCATTACCGCTTCTGGCCGTGCACGTACGCAACAGGCGAGTTTCGCGGAACGGCGGCGGCATTCGCGTCGACGAAGATGCGCGCGCTGCGCGGCGGTGCCACGTACGCGTTCCTGATCGAGCTGCTCGATCCGCAAACGCGGCGCGTGGCGTTCCGGATCTACTACAACGATGCCGCGGGCGACGCGCGCATCGCCGCGCCTCCGCAACTCGCCGCGGGTGAGCGCGTCGACCTGGCCATCCTCTGCATGGCCTCGTTTCAAAACGTGCGCGGCTATCCGGAGTCAGTGCTCGCGGCGCTGCATCCGCGGCACGTGCTCGTCTCGCATTACGACGACTTTTTCCGCAAGCAGAAAGAAGCGTGGTCGTTCGCGCCGCTGCTGACGAATCACAAAGCCGATCGCTTCATGCGGCGCCTCGCGGCGTCGGTCAGCGGCGATCATCTCAAACCGTTCAACACCGTCTGTGGCGTGTCGACCGATCAATGGTCGATGCCTGTTCCCGACTGGCCGCTCAACTTCACCCCGGAGATCCCCCGATGAAACGTCTCGCCGTCGTTCTCGCTTTGGCGTTTGCCGCTTCCGCGTTCGCGTCGATTGCTCCGCCTACCGATTGCGGCGAGCGATTGCCGCACGCGCTGAACGTCGGCGTGCCGCGCATCGCCAGCACGACGCCCGACGAGAATCGCCGCCTCGCCGGCACCCTCGGCACGATCTTCTATGACATCTACCGCGAATCGCCCGGCGGCGATTGCGGCACCGCGCAGCCGATCCAGATCAACATCGCCATCGGCAACGACTACCAGCTGCTCGCGTGGCTGTCGCAGGGACTGATCGACGCGGCGGTGGTGCCCGATCTCTCGCTGGTCATGCTCGACAAAGTGGGCGTGTACGAGCTGCCGGTCGATGACCAGCAGGACATCGATGAGCTGATGCCGGCGCAGCAAAGCGCACCGGTGGCGAAGCAACGCGATGCGCGTGTGAAGGGAAGCTGGCGCGCGGTGTCCGAGGCGCCGGATGCGGCGTACCGGCGGTATCTGGACCAGGTGTGGAACGCGGCGGAAGGACGCGGCGCGATCACGATGCATCTCGCGCTGGCGTCGCATCTGTCGACGACCGGCTTCGCTTTGCCGATCGGCGACGCGGCGCGTTTCTTCGAAGAGAAGCTGCAGCGCGTGACGCCCGAAGCGGGGCGCGTGGCGCGGCGCGATGCGGTGTGGAAGCAGCTGATGGCGCACACGAGCTTCACGCTCGACTGCGGCAACGTGGAGGACTGCTTTGCGTCGCTCGGCAACGATGAGACCGAGGACAAGCACGATCTGCATCGCCTGCCGGACGGCACGGTGGTGGTCATGTTTCCGGGCGAAGAAGCGCTGCTGCCTGCGGTGAACGGCACGCGCGAGCATCTCGCGATCTCCACCGCCGCGGCGCAACGCATCTTCGGCATCCTCGAACCCAACGCGCGCTTCCGCAAACCGGCCGCGCATGTGCCTCCGTCGGTTCTCGCGCTGATCAACGATCCGCCGTCTGCGCTGCGATCGGCATTCGAGCCGCAGCCGCTCTTCGGCGATCGCACGTATGCATTCACGGTCGATGAATCGCTGCAACTGCTGCGGCAACAACAGCGGCTCGCGAACAACGGCAACCTCGCGCTCGTGCTGCCCGGCGGCGGCGTGAAGGCCGTGTATCAAACGAAGATCATCGACGAGCTGTATCGCAATCATCACCTGCGCAACGAGTGGACGTCGGCGACGACAGAGAACGGCGCGGCGCTGCCGGTGCGCACCGTCATTGGCACCAGCGGCGGCGCGCTCCTCGGCTACTTCGTGTCGCAGCTCGACGCGCGGCCGGTAGAGCTGTATCCGATTCTCTGGACGAAAGACGACGGCTCGACGCTGAAGAGCACAGACGTCTTCGGCTGGACCGACATCCTGCGCTACGTGAGCGTGGTGGTGAGCTTCGCGCTGCTGTGCGTGATTCTCTTCTTCAGCGCGGTGCAGACGCCGGGTCAGGGCACGACGGTGTTTCGCTGGCGCCTGACGCTGGCGACAGTGCCGTTCTTCATTCTCGCGCCGGTCTTCATCCGGCTCGTGAGCGGCAATCACATCGAACATGTGCCGGAGATCGAAGGGATCTTCTACATGCTGATGGCGCTCTGCCTGATCATCGCCGATCAGTGCCTCGTGCACGGCGGCACGGTGGTGGAAAAAGATCCGGAGCGGGAGCGCCGTCGCACGCTGGCCATCGTCGCGCTGCTGATCGTGGCGGTGCCGCTGATCACGTTCCCGATCTTCGGTTCGTCGCGCGGCACGCTGACGTTTAGTCTCGCGTTCACCACGATGACGCTGCTCGTTGTGGGGACGACGGTGGCGCTCGCGCTCGCGAACGGCAAGCTGCTCAATCCCGTGCGGCGCGCATTCGAAGTGATCGCGGCGGTGGCGCTCGTGCTGCTGCTCTGTGCGATCGGCTGGATTCTGCCGCTCCCTCACCTGCTCGCGGGCTTCGCGCTGATTCTGCTCAGCGGCCTGCAGTACTGGCACGCGCGTTCGCCGCGCCGCGGTTTGCAGTGGATGATCTCGTTCGCCGCGATCTTCTTCATCGCGGAGCTTTGCTGGCCGGAGGATTACGCGCGCACGTCGCGCTTCGACTTTGGCTTTCTGCAGCAGCGATCGCTGTACGACAACACGGCGGCGTTCTTCCTTTCGATTGGCTTCCTGCTGCTGCTCGTGATCGGGGCGTTCTGGACGGCGCGTAACGCGCGGTATGCGATGGCCACGCGGCGCGAGATTGGCGTCTCGCTGATGGTGCTGGTCGGCTATCTCTTCTTCACGCTCAGCGGGGTGATTGGTTTGACGGTGATCGCGCCATCGTTCGTCACGCCGCTCGAGCTGACGAAGGAGTTCTGGATCGCGCTGGCGCTCGTCAGCGGCATCGTGGCGGCGGCGTTGTTCCGCGCGGCGAAATACTTCGCGCCGATCCGGCAGGCGCTCGATTTTCTGCGCGAGGCGCATCCGAACGGCACGATCGTGCAGCGCCGCTACGCGCGCATGCTGCTCACGGCGATGGCGGCGGTGCTTTGGTGGAACGTCGTCGAAGCGCCGGCGCTCTACGGCAACGGCAACGCGCGCAAGTATCACGACGCCGCGATCGTGCGCTTCAACAAGAGCCGCAAGTCGAACACCTTCTCCCCGACCGCGCGCTTCGTGACGCCGGCGAACCTGCTGCGGCAGGATGGCACGCGCTACTTCATGTTCCTCGCGCAAAACGAGACCGATTGCCCGCCGGTGAACAACCGTCCGGGCAGCGGCGCGCAGTGGGTGGCGTTCCGCGGTGACGACAAACCGGCGAAGGCTCCGTGTCTGGCGCGGCCGGCGGATCCGGCGCTGGTGCGCGAAGTGGCATTCGCGTCAGGCTCGCCGTTCCCGATCTTCCCCGCGCACGAAGTGAAAGGCGCGCCGGTGTTCGCTGCCGCGATGAGCGGCGCTGCGGACGATGACGATGCGAATGCGTACGTGGACGGCGGCTACTCGAACAATCTGCCGGTCGACGCGGCGCGCGCGCTGGACGCGCGGCAAGTGTTGATCGTGCAGTCATCGAATCCGCTGCCGGCGCCGGAACCGAAAGAAGGTTGGTTCGGCCAGGCCAAGCACACCGCGAAGAAATCCGTTCTCGGCAAATTGATCGTGAATCTGAATCGCCTGCCGTCGTACCTGTTCGAACGTTCGCAGCAGGTCGACCGCCTCAGCCGCCACGACATGTTCGTCGTGTCGCTCTCCCCCGACATCGATCACACCGACTGGCCGCCGCTGTTCGACTTCCGCGCCTCCACCGTGCGCCGCCTGCACGACGATGCGGAGTCGGACCTGTCGAAGCGCATCGGGATGGTGGAGAGCTGGGGCCAGCCGTCGTTCGCGCTGCACACGGATGTGCGGGTGGGGCGGTAGCGCGCGCGAAATCAGCGCGCGTGCCCGCGCATCCACTTCACCAGGTCATCGATCACCACCGCGCGTCCGGTTTCGTTGAAGATTTCGTGGCGGTAGCCGGCGTATTGCTGGAGGGTCTTGTCGGCGCTGCCGATGCGTGTGAAGACTTCGGCGGCCAGCTCGTGATCGGCGATTTTGTCTTCGTTGCCGAGGAGCATGAGGAGCGGGAGGGTGATGTCGGAGGCGCCGGCGATGAGGGCGTGTTGCGCTTGTTCGACTTCGGTGAACCAGCGCGGCGTGGTCTTGCGCAGGACGAGCGGGTCGTTCTGATACGCGGCCACTACTGATTCGTCGGTGGAGAGCCATTCCGCATCGAGACCGGTGTCGAACGGCAGCGTCGGCGCGCACCAGGAGGCGATTTGCGCGAGTAGGCGTTTTGCCGCGGGCACTGCGAAGCCGGGGTGGAGGAAGGGGCTACTCACGGCCAGCGCATTGGCGGCATTCGGCTCCGTTTGCACGTAGCGCAAGGCGATCAGGCCGCCGAGGGAATGTGCGAGGAGGATGAGCGGAACGTCGTCGCGGACGCGTGCGATGACGAGACGCAGATCGGAGAGGTAGTCGTCGAACCGCGCCACGTGCGCCGCCACGCCGCCGGAGTGGCCGTGGCCGCGCAGGTCGAAGAGATGGCAGGCGAAGCCTTCGGCAACGAGGCGCTGCACGAGCGCGGCGTAGCGGCCGAGGTGTTCGGCGTAGCCGTGAACGATCACGACGCGCGCGCGGGGCGAAGCGACGGGATGATCCTCGACGGCGAGCACGATGCCGTCGGCGGCGGTGAGCGTTTCGGGCATGCGCGGCAGCGTACTACGAAGCAGCCGCGACCATCGCGCGCAGGTCTTCGCGAGCGCGCCGATTTCGATACGTGGCGCTTCGACTGCGAAGTCGACGAGCGCGCCGCTGGTCGGTTCGTCATGACCGCGCGGCGAGCGGCGGGCGCGAAGTGCGCCCGCCGCTGCCGGGGAATCAAGGTGTGCAGTTCGTGAAGACTACGGCCGGATCGACGGTGACGTTCGCAGCATTCGTCTTGATGACGCACTGCTGCGCGCCGTTGCCTTTCACCGTGCCGCTCTTCACCGCGATCGGTCCAGCTGCGCCCGCGGCGGTGTCGGTGAACGTGAGGTTGCCGCCGTTGATGGCGAGGTTCGACAGGTTCACGCCCGCCGCGCCGAGGTCCATTCCGGAGAACGGAATCGCGGTGCCGACGTTCGCATTGGTCGCGTTGGTCAACTTGAACGTGTTCGCGGCGTTCGGCATCGTCAGCGTGCCCGCACCGACCGCGCTGGCGTGCACGTTCAGCGGCGCGCCGCGGTTCACGGTCACGTCGACCTTGCCGTTGAACGCGAATGTGTGGCCGGGGCGTCCGTAGATTTCGAGACCGTCCGCGAAGGCCGTGGTGCGGTTGATCGTCACGGCGCCGTTGAATGTGTACGTGCCGATCGGCGTCGACGAGTTCGAGCCTGGATCGAACAGATAGCCTTTGTTCGAAAGCGTGATCGGCGACGCGGCGTCGGTAGTGAGGTTCACGTTCAGCACCGGGATGCCGCTGCCGGTGCGCGAGATGAAGAGGCAGCGCGTGACGGTCGAGTCGCCCGTGCTGTCGACGGTGATCGGCGTGTTGGTGATGGTGATGGTGGCGTTGTTCACGCCGAACGGCGCGGACGAACGGATGTTCGAGTTCGTCAGCGTGAGCGAGCTTCCTTCCGGCCCGATCACGAAGCCCTGGCCGTTGGCCAGAGTGACGCGGTCGAAGAAGTAGTTGCCCGTCGTTCCGTACGGCGAGCCGGTGCAGCAGTAACCGGCGCCGCCCGGCGCGAACAGCAGCCAGCTGCCCGTCTTCTCTTCCTGCTCGCTGACGTTCAGGTTCTTGACCGTACCGCCGTCGAGACCGACGAAGACTGCGCCGATGTTCGCATCGGAGATGTACGAGCCGGTGCCCGAGCCCCAAGGTGTCGTCGCGTAGATGGACGGCGTGGTGCCGGTGGAGAGATCCGGCAGCGCCGGCAGCGTGCCGACGGGAGGATCGGTGATGCCGAGGGAGGCGAAGGTGAGGCCGGCGATGCCCTGGCCGAGCACCTTGTCGCCGGAGCGGATGTGCGTGCCGAGCGTCGTGCCGTGCGGGCCGACCGAGTAGTTGCCCGACATGATGATGTACGTCGCGTCCGGCGCCGTGTGATCGGTGAAGCCGGGCATCATCCCCTTCACCGGAATGTCGAGCGTGCCGAAGGCCGTGGCCGTGGCGGGCGCGTTGTCGTCGGAGAAGAAGACCAGCGGTGCGAAGAACGAGACGACGACCGTGCGCTCGGTGCTGCAGTTCCCGCCCGCGTCGCACACGTGGTACTTGAACTGCTGCGGCGAGATCGCGCCCGCGGCGTACGAGAGCGGGCCGTTGCGGAACGTGAACGCGCCGGTCGCCGGATCGTCGATCGTGACGATCGAGCCGACCGGTTTCTGCGTGATCGTGGCGGTGAGCGGCAACTCATTGCCGATCGGATCGGTCGCCCCTTCCAGCAGGCGATACGGCTGATCGGACGGATCGTTCGTGATCGACAGCGGGATGTTCGCGTACGCGGTGATGCCGCCGCTGCCGGCCGGCAGCACGGGGAAGCCGCTGCCGGTCACGTTGATGGTGAACGACACCAGCGGTGACAGGAAGTTGCCGCCATTGGCGTTGCCGCCGGTGTCTTTCGCCTGAATGGTGTAGGTCGCGGAGCCGGACTGGTTGTCCGCCGGCGTGAAGCTGAGATTGCGCGACACGTAATTGTCGAGCGTCGGGCCGGCGGTGAAGAGCGCGGGATTGGTGGTGGACGTCTGCGTGATCGTGAAGGTCACCGGCGCCTGCGTGCCTTCGTTCGCGGGGCCGTAGCTGAGCGTTGGAATCCAGCCGGAGATCGTGACCGGCCCGCTGTTCGCCGCAACATTGATCGGATTCGGCGACAGCGTGAACGACGGCGGGTCATTCACCGCATTGATGAAGATGTTGAAGCCCTGCGCGGGCGATGTATCGACGCCGCCGTTGGCGGTGCCGCCGTCGTCTTTCGCGACGATGGAGCCGAGGATGGAGCCGAAGGCGTCGGGGGCGAGGGTGAAGGAGAGCACGCCGGTCGAACTGACGGTCGGCTGCACGGAGAACAGCGCCGGATTGTCGACGGTGACGGTGAACGAAACCGTCGAGCCGCCGGCGTTCGGGTTGATGTTCGTCGCCCACGCCGCGCTGTACGGCGCGCTGTCTTCATTGACCGTGACGTTCGGGCCCTTGGTGAACGAAGGCGGCTGATTGACGCTGCCGACGAAGATGTAGAACGTCTTCGGCGCGCTCGTGTCCTGGCCGCCGAAGGCCGTGCCGCCGTCGTCGTGCAGGCGCACCACCATCGTCGAACCGCCCGTCGTGCCGCTGAGCGTGAACGTCAGCGTGCCGGTCGGCGAAACCGCGGGCTCACCACCCACCGTGAAGATGCTCGGATTGGACGGCGGATCGACGATGAAGTTGAGCGTCTGCCACGATTCGCTGACAGCGCCCTTGTCGATGCCGGTCGCCCAGAACGTGTAGGTCTGCAGGCCGGTGGTGCCGGCCGCAAAGGTCTTGTCGGTGCCGACGTTGAACTTCGGCGCCTTGTTCGCGTTCACGGCGGTACCGAAGTTGATGATGAAGGTCTGGCTCGATGAATTCGCGCCGCCGTTCGCAGTGCCGCCGTTGTCGGTGATGGTGACGGTGACGGTGACCTGACCGGTCTTGGCCGCGTTGTTGACCGGCGTGAACGTGAGCGTGCCGGTGGCCTGATTGACGGCCGGCTGCGTGGTGAAGAACGACGAATCGCTCACGTTCGTGACGCTGAATGACGTAATGGTCTGGCCGGCGGAGACTTCATCCGCAGGGCCGACGGAGAACGACGACGGAGCGGCCCACGCGTTGACCGTGCGCGTCACGCCGTCCGCGGTGTCGACCTGCTGGTCCGCACCTTTGACGAATGTCGGCGCGTCGTTGACCGGCGTCACGTTGACCGTGAACGTCACCGGCTGCGACGTGTCGTCGTCGCCGGGCGAGAAGACGCCGCCGTCGTCGTGCAGATCGACGGTGACGTTGCTCGTGCCGTTCGCATTCGCGGCGAGCTTGAAGACGACGTGGCCAGTGGACGAGTCGACCGCAACGGGGCTGACGGCCACGCTGCAGTAGATGCCCGGAGGCGTGCACTGGAAGTCGTTGTCGAACAGCGCGCTGTTGGTGACCTGCGCGCGGAAGTTGATCGTCTGCGCCGATTCGAAGGCGTTGCCGGGGCTCATCGCGCTCGCCCACGGCTGGTCATACGTGGCCGCGTCTTCGAGCAGCGTGATGGTGGTGGTGGGCGCGGTGAACGTCGGCTCGTCGTTGATCGCGTTGACGAGGATCGACACGGTGGCCGGCGCCGATTCGAGACCGCCCGCGTCGCGCAGCTTGTAGGTGAAGGTGTCGGTGCCGAAGAAGTTCGCCTGCGGCGTGTACGTGAATGAGCCGTCGGCCGGGAGCTCCGTGCCGAACGCGGTGACGCTGGTCGGCGAGAGCACGCCATTCGCGGGCGCGCTGACGATGATCACGTTGGTGATGTTGTTGTCCGGATCGCTGTCGTTGACGCGCAGGCCGCTGCCCGCGGGGACGGTGAGCACCTGATCTTCGACCATGAAGTAGCTGGTGTCATCAACGGCGACCGGCGGGCTGTTGAAGTTCAGCGAGACCGTAACGGTATTCGAATCGGCGCTGCCGTCGTTGACCTTGTAGGTGAACGAATCACCGAGGGCGACGGAGGCGGGCGCCTTCGTGTAATCGAAAGAGCCGTTCGCGTTCAGCGTCAGCGTTCCTTCGGTCACGTTCGTGACCAGGATCGCGGTGAGCGATGCGGAAGGTGTCTCGACGTCCGAGTCATTCGCGAGCACGCCCGGTGCGGCGACGTTCAGTGTGCCGGCGGGCGGTACGTTGTACGAGTCGCTCACCGCCACCGGCGCGTCGTTCACCGACACAACCGTGATGGTCACGGTGCCGGTGCCGCTCTTCGGATCGGCGGCGCCGTTGGTGGTGCCGTTGTCGGTGATCGTGTAATCGAAGGTGGCGGTGCCGAAGAAGTTCGCGGCGGGCGTGAACGTGATGTTGCCGGCGACGAGCGAGACGGTGCCGTTCACGGGATTGCTGACGCCGGTGACGGTGATGGTCTGCGCGGATTCGAAGGCATCGCCTTTCGTGTCGTTGGCCAGCAGATCGGTGGCGGGGAAGACGAGCGGCGTGTCTTCGTTCGTCGACTTCGCGTCGGCGTTCGCCACCGGCGCGTCGTTCACTTCGGTGATGGTGATCGTGACGGTGGCGCTCGACGTCTTCGGATCCGCTGCGCCGTTCGTCGTGCCGTCATCAGTGACGGTGTACTGGAACGACGCGCTGCCGGAGAAGTTCGCAGCCGGCGTGAAGGTGATGTTGCCGGCCACGAGCGAGACCGTGCCGTTCGTGGCGCTGCCGACGGCGGTGACGGTCAGCGTCTGGCCGGCTTCGTTCGCCGGACCTTTGCTGTCGTTCGTGGTGAGCGTGGAGGCGGCGAAGCTGAGCGGCACATCTTCCGCCGTCGTCTTCGCATCGGCCACTGCCGTCGGTGCGTCGTTGATTTCCGTGACGGTGACATTGACGGTGCCGCTGGCGGTCTTCGCATCGGCCGCGCCGTTGGTCGTGCCGTCATCGCTGATCGCGTAATCGAAGCTCGCCGCGCCGTTGAAATCGGCGTTCGGCGTGAAGGTGATGGTGCCGGCGACGAGCGTGACGGTGCCGCCCACCGGATTGCTCACGCTCGTGACGGTCAGCGTCTGCGCGGATTCGAAGGCGTTGCCTTTCGAATCGTTCGCGAGCAGATCGGTGGCCGGGAAGCTGAGCGTCGCATCCTCGGCGACCGACTTCGCATCAGTCGTCGCGACCGGTGCGTCGTTCACTTCGCTGATGGTGACGTTGACGGTGGCGGTGGTGCTCTTCGGATCGGCGGCGCCGTTCGTCGTGCCGTTGTCGGTGACGGTGTACTGGAAGCTCGCCGCACCGAAGAAATCGGCGGTCGGCGTGAAGGTGATGACGCCGGCTGCCAATCCGACCGTGCCGCCCACAGGCGACGAGACGGCGGTGACGGTGATCGTCTGCGCCGCTTCGTTCGCGCCCGCGGAATCATTCGCAAGGAGATCGCTGGCCGGGAAGCTGAACGGCGTGTCTTCGACGGTGGACTTGGCGTCGTTGCCGGCGATCGGCGTGGCGTTCACTTCCGTCACCGTCACGGTGACAGTGCCGGTGGCAGTGAGCGGGTCGGCCGAGCCGTTCGTGGTGCCGTCGTCGGTGATCGTGTACTGGAACGTGAGCGGGCCGTTGTAGTCGGCCGGCGGCGTGATGGTGATGTTGCCGCCGCTCAGTGACACGGTGCCGATCGACGCGTTCTGCACTGACGTCACGGTCAGGATCTGCGAGCCTTCGCTCGGACCGGCGCTGTCGTTGATCGTCAGCTGTGACGCTGCGAACGTGGAGACGGAGTTCTCCGCCATGGAGCGCGTGTCCGCATTGGCAGTCGGCGCGTCGTTCACCGGGATGACGGTGATCAGTGCCGACGACTGGCCGATGCGCGTTTTCGGATCGGCGACGCCGTTCGTCGTGCCGTTGTCGGTGATGCGATACGGCACGGCCACGACGCTGCCGCTGAAGTTCGCCGGCGGCGTGTACGTGATGCTCGAGCCGTCGGCCGCGAGTGTGGCGCTGCCGACGCCGGCGACGCCGAGGGAGCTGATGCGGATGGTTTGGGTGGTTTCGTCGGCGGTGGGCAGGCCGTCGCCGTCGGTCAGCGGGCCGGCCTTGTCGTTGGCGAGCAAGGCGGAGCTGAGGATCGTGATCGGATTGTCTTCGAGGACGCTGGCGGAGTCGTTGGCGCCGAGCGGAAGATCGTTCACTTCCCAAAGAGTGAAGTTGACCGTGGCGGTGGACGTCTTCGGATCGGCCGAGCCGTTGGTCGTGCCGTTGTCCTGGATCGTGTACTGGAACGATGCCGGGCCGGTGTAGTTCAACGTGGGCGTGAAGACCACGTTCGTGCCGGAGATGGCCACCGTGCCGTGCGTCGGGCTGCCGACGGAGAGGAGCGTGATGGTCTGCGCGCCCTCGCCGGGGCCGGCGTTGTCATTCGCGAGCAGCGTCGTTTTGGCAACGGTGACGGCGACGTCTTCGGCGGAGTTGGCGAGCGTGTCGTTGCCGGCGACAGGCGCGTCGTTCACCGATGTGACCGTGATCGTCACGGTGGCCACGTTCGAATCGAGCGCGCCGTCATTGAGCTTGTAGGTGAAGCTGTCGCTCAGCGTCTCCGTGCCGTCGTGCGTGTAGCTGAACGAGCCGTCGGCGTTGAGCGTGAGCGTGCCGTGCGTGACGTTCGAGACCAGGATGGCGGTGAGCGGATCGTTTTCTTCGTCGCTGTCGTTCGCGCGAACGCCGGGCGCGGCGATGTTGAGCGTGCCGCCTTCGGTGGTGGTGTAGCTGTCGTTGCCTGCGACCGGCGCGTCGTTCTGCGCGGTCACCGGAATTGTGACGGTTGCGACGTTCGAATCGGACGTGCCGTC
>DASSMK010000107.1:0-2607 GCA_035688915.1 Thermoanaerobaculia bacterium | reverse complement strand
AGCGTTTTGCCGACATCCGTGTCGTCGGACATCCCCGGCGTCAGTTCGCCCACGCCTTTGCCGAATGCAAACAGCGGCACGGCGGACGCGGTGTGCTCGATCGTCGAAAACTCCAGCCGCAGCTTGCCGGTCTTCGATTCCGACAAACGCATTCCGCCCGTTTCGTGATCGCTGGTCACGATGACGAGCGTGTTGCCGTCGGCCTTCGCAAAATCGAGCGCGACACCGACCGTCTCGTCGAACGAGATCAGCGCTTTCTGCAGATCGGGCCGCGAGTTGGCGTGGCTCGACGAGTCCGTGCCTTCGTGCTCGATCATTACGAAGAAGCCTTTGTCGCTGCCGCGCAACCGCTGCAGCGCGATGCGCGCCATCTCGGCCAGCGGCAGGCCGGGCACGTCGAGATCGTTCTCCTGCTCAGGAAAGACGGCCAGCAGCTTGCCCGGCTTCGCGTTGGCCAGCGCCGCCGAGTCGATGACGAACGTGTAGCCGTTCTGCGCCGCCAGTTCCGGCACGGACACCTCCTTCTTCGTCATCGCGCCGCCGTCGGTGCCGATGATCAGATCGACGCCGCTCTTCAGCATCTGGTCGATGATCGGAGGAAAGACGTGACGATCCTTCACGTGCGCCGCGAATGCGCCGGGCGTGGCGTCGTAAAAGTACGACGTCGTCACTAGGCCCGTCCGCTTGCCCGCCTTCTCCGCCACTTCCAGCGCCGTCACCGGCGCGTTGCCGTTCGCCTCGAGACTCATCGCCTCGTACGGCACCTTCACGCCCGTTGCGAGTGCGGACGCCGCGGCGGAGGAATCGGTCACGGTGCGATCGGCGCAGTTCGTCGTCGACAACGCGACGAGCGTCATCCGGCCGATGTTGAAATCCGCGCCGCGAAAGTATTTCGCCGCGGTGTAATGCGCGACGCCGGCGCCATCGGAGATCAGCAGGATGACGTTCTTCGGAACGTCCGTCTTGTCGGCAGCGAGGAGCGGAGAGGAGAGCGCGAGAAGGAAGAAGAGAGCGCGGATCTTCATGCCGCGCAAATCTTATTACTGCGCGGGCGCGGAGGCGGGAGCGCCTTCCACCGGCTCATCCCAATTCGTGTGCGGCTTGCGATTGAGGATCAGATACCGCCACACCAACTCGCCATAGCTGTGCGCCACCATGCCCCGCTTTTCGTAGAACGGGCCGAGGAGCTTCTGCAGCTTGGGAAGGTTGTAGAACGGGACGCCGGGAAAGTAGTGATGCTCGAGGTGGTAGTTCGAGAAGAGGTACGCCCAGTCCCAGAACCACGACGCCTTCATCAGCGTGGACCACTTGGCCGGATCGTTCGGATCGATGTCGTAGTGCTGGCCGAGGCGGTTGAGGGCGAAGGCGATGGGAAAGACGAAGAAGACCGGCACGATGTACAGCTTGAACGCGACAGCCCAGCCGCCGATCCACGCGATGGCGCCGAGAATCGAGAGCTGAAACGCGATCGTGGCCAGGCGCTCGCGCGCGATGCGGCCGCGCAACTCCGGCGCGTACGATGCCGTCTCTTTCGCCGCGGCGCGAAAGTAGATCGGGAAGAGCGCCGGCGTGAAGTAGAGGAACTTGAACCAGCGCTCGTTCCGCTTCGGCGAGAGGTAGTGCCGCTTCGGATCGTCTTCGTTCGAGCCGAGTCCCGCGTGATGATCGAGATGCCACTTCGTGAACTGCGACGCGGAGATGCCGCTCGGAATCGCGTACGCCAGACCGAGCACGCGATACAGCCGCTCGTTCGCTTTCATCACCACCGCGCGATGCACCACTTCATGCAGCAGCACGGTGAAATCGAAGATCGCGAATCCCGCCACGAACGCAAACGGCAGCCAGAGATACCAGCGCTCGAAATGCACGATGGCGATGCCGCTGCCGATCAGCACGGCCACATTCAGCAGCGCCACGAACGCGTGCAGCAGCGGCCGCTTCTGGTGCAGTTCGCGCAAGGCTTCCGCCGGAACCTCGCGGGCGAGGTCACGCTTGAGTTGCTGCGCGTGCGCGGCGTAGTAGGACATGGAGCTCCCTGCAAAACCCTTCGACCATGACAATTTATTCAATCGGCCACTCCACGCGCACGCTCGACGAGCTCATCGCGTTGCTCCGCGAGCATGACGTCACCCGCCTCGCCGACGTCCGGCGCTATCCCGGCTCCCGCCGATACCCGCATTTTTCGCGCGAAGCACTGCAGCGCTCGCTCCCCGATCACGGCATCCTCTACGAACATTTCGAAGACCTCGGCGGCCGCCGGCGTCCCGACGCAAACTCGCCTAATACCTTCTGGGAGAACCCGCAGTTCCGCGCGTACGCCGATTACATGGCCACGCCGGAGTTCCACGCCGCCGTCGATCGCCTGCTCGCCAGCGATCGCGTCACCGCGTACATGTGCGCCGAGGCGGTGCCGTGGCGCTGTCATCGCAATTTGCTATCGGACGAGCTCGTGCGTCGCGGCATCGAGGTACGCCACATCGTCGGTCCCCGTTCCGCGCAACCTCACGCGCTGCATCGCAACGCAAAAATCGCGGGCGACCACCTCATCTACACGCCGTCACAGGAAGCGCTCGATTTCGGGAGCTATAATTCATGACTCAGCCACCA
>DASSMK010000106.1:0-4778 GCA_035688915.1 Thermoanaerobaculia bacterium | reverse complement strand
GACGCCTACGCGGTAGTGGTTGAAGAGGAACGAGAACGCGTAGACCTTTCCGCTCTGTGCGTGCACGTAGCCGGAGAGACCGACCACGCCGGCGATGTAGCCGGTCTTTGCGTAGACCTGGCGCGCGTACGGTGGATGTTTGAGACGATTGCCGAATTTGGAATCGGGGTCGCCGGTGTAGGGCAGCGAGCTGACGAAATCCTCGCGCCACGGGCTTTTCCACATGTAGCGCAGCAACTGGATGAATGCGCTCGACGACGCGCGGTTGTTGCGCGACATACCGGAGCCGTCGGTCGGTGCGAACTCATTTGGCGAAACGCCCACCTTCGTCGTGAGCCACTCCTTCACCGCGGCGGTGCCGGAGGCCCACGAGCCTTGCTTGTTCATCTCGGCGCCGACCATCTTCACCACCTGCTCGGCGTAGTGGTTCTGGCTCTTCTTGTTGATGACGTACACCAGCACGTTCAGCGGCGTGGAGTGCTGCGAGACCTTGCGCCAGTCGGTGCGCGCGTCGTGCGGCGTGAGCTGGATCTGGCCGTCGATGCGGATTCCTGCGCGCTGCAGCGTTTCGTTCGTCACTGACGCGAAGTAATGGACCGGATTTTCCACCGTCACGAACACTTCGGTCGCGCCGCTGCGTGCCGGCACGCCGCCGCGCACGATCACCGCGTTCGAGCCGCGCTGGCGCGTGATGTACGGCAGCCCGCGTCCTGTCACGCAGCTGTTCTGCACTTCCAGAAAACTAGTGGGCGGCTCGAGTTGCACGACGCAGCGCTGTCCGGCGCGGCTCGGCAGCACGCGCACCTCCACGCAACCTTCCTGCATCGAGAACGCGGACACCGGCGCCTCGTACCAGTTCACCAGCTGATCGATCGGCCAGGTCGGATGGATGTACTCCGTGTCCATGTAGCCGTGCTCGAAAATGAGATCGCCGTGAATGGTCTTGATGCCGGCGCGCTTGATGTCCGCCGCCCATTCCTGCAGCACCGCGGTGGCCTGGCCGTCGTGGAAGCGGCCGCCGATGGTGGGATCGCCATGGCCGACGAACTTCACGTCGCCGTTCAGCGTGCCGGAGGCATCGACGTCACCGCGCACGAAGACGGAGGTCGTCACTTCGAACGTCGGCTTCAGCAGATCGATCGCCGCCGCCGTGGTGAAGAGCTTCATGTTCGACGCCGGCGCGAGCGGCATGTTCGGATTGCGCTGCGCGACCACGCGTCCGCTGTCGACTTCCACGATTTGGATGCTCGACTCGGAGTTGCTCGAGACGGAGCTGTTCACGAGTGATGCGAGCCGCTCTTCGAACGTGCCGCCGACCGCTGCGGGCGCGGGTGGAGCCGGCGGCGCTTTGCGCGACACTTTCTTCGTCGCGGCAGGTTTCCGCGCCGGCGCTTTCTTCTTCTTTTTCGTGGCGGCAGACGCGGTGGGATCGAGGCCGAGGAGCAACAGGACAGCGAGGAGCGCGACCAGGCGCGGGCAACGGAAGGTCATCGCGGCGAAGGATAGCAAGTTCGATGCGAGGGTCGATTTGCCGCGCCTTCAGAGGCGTTGCCACGGCTCCGGCAAGGCCAGCCGGATGCGCTCTCGTAACGAAAACGGCACGCGGCGCCGGATGCCGTCGCGGATCTGATCGCGCGAGTACCGCCGCGAAAAGTGCGTGAGGATGATGACCTCGTTCTCGAACTTGCCGGCAAAATCCGCGATGTCATCGATGTGGATGTGCCGGTACTTCGCGGCGCGATCCTGATGGCCATCCGCGACGAACGAGCACTCGATCATCAGCACTTCGGCCTTATAAATTGCCTCGTTTTGCTCGAGGATGCCGCGGTCGGTGTCGCCGGTGTAGACGAGGAGCGGGCGGCGGTACTCCTCGTCGATGCGCACACCTTCGCGCCGCATGCGCGCGATCTCTTCGCGGCTGAGTCCTGCGTATTCATCCTTGAGATGATGGCGGCGCTCGAGAAATTCATACGCGCGCGCCGCGATGCGATGCGTCGCGGCATGGCCGCGCGCGACGTAGCGTCCGAACGACACTTCTTCGCCGACCGCCACGCCGCGAATCTCCACATCGAACGTGGCGCCGGTCAGTCTTTCCTGAACCCGCAGCAGTTCCCGCACATCCTCCGCCGCTTCGGCCGGCACGTAGATCACGCCGCCCTCGAGCTGCTGCAAGCGCCGCTGCCCGGCGTAGTACGGCAGACCGGCGGCGTGATCGAGATGCGCGTGCGTGATGAAGACATGTTGCTGGCCGATGACAGCGTCCGGACCGCGGCCGACGTCGAGCGCGACGCCAAGCTCGCGCACGCGGAACCACGATTCATGTCCCGCGCGCGAGCGTCCCTCGATGGTGAGGTGCTCGGTCTTGATGAGGCAGAGGTCCTTGTCGAGGTTCACAGGCTCACAGGCTCACGGGCTCACAGGGGCTCATAGCGGCTCCGCCTCAAAGGCGGTTCGGGCTTCTTCTCCTGTGAGCCTGTGCGCCTGTGAGCCTGTGAGCCTCTCAATCGCGGCGGGCAACTCCGCCAGCCGCGTGATGCGCGCGTCCGCCACGATCTCCATCCCGTGCTCGAACGGCGGCGCGACCGCGGTGCCGCGCACGGGCGGATCGAAGTGAATGCCGCGCATGCCGCAGCGCTGCGCGCCGTGCACGTCGACATAGATGTTGTCGCCGATGAAGACGAGGTCACTCCAGTCGACGCCGAGGCGGCGGCGGAGCTCTTCGAAGATGGAGAGCTGCGGCTTGCACTCGCCATGTTCGTTCGAGAAGACCATCACGTCGATGAACTGCGCGAGGCCGAGCGCGTCGAGAATCTGTCGCAGCACGTAGCCCGGTGTGCGGCCGGTGTTGCTGATCAGGCCGATCGCATAGCCGCGCGTTTTCAGCTCGCGCAGCACGTCCGCGGCGCCATCGACGGCGCGCGGCAAAATCTCCAGCGCGGCGTGTGCGTAGGCATGTTCGAGCTCCGCGATCGCGGCTTCATCGACCGTGGTGGGATCGACGCCCAGCTCTTCGAGAAAGTGCTCGATCTGGCGGCGGCACGGCACGTCGACGTCGCTCGACCAGTAGAGATCGTGGCAGCGATGCCAGAGCGCGCGATACGCATGCTCGATCCGATCGGCCAGCGCGCCGTAGCCGGCGGCGGCGAGCGTCTCCTCCATCCGCGACATCCGCAAGCGCTCCTGCTGCCGCGAGAGCTCGGCGGTGTCGGTGATGAGCGTTTCCCAGAGATCGAAGGCGATGGCTTTCAATTCAGCTTCACCCGTCCCTGAAATCCCTCCTCGTACCCATGAAAGTGTTCGAGGGCGGGCTCGGGGTAGCGCCAGCAGTAGTAGCCGGCGCCGTTGTCAAAGTCGACGAGCCAGAGGCCTTTCACATCGATGCCCAGGCCCATGATGGTCTCGGCCCAGTCGGAGATGATGCGCTGCTGCACTTCGATCTCGTGCTCGGCGACGTCTTCGAGGCGCGCGACGGCATCGTTCGTGATTTGCTGAACGGCGGGAAGCAACGCGATTGCATCTTCGTAGGAAAAGATCTTCTTGCTCATGGTGTGGAGGGGCGTTGGCGTGCAGATACGCCGGAGCGCGCGCACTATAGCGCCATTCGCCATTCGCGGAAGAGTTGTGCTAAAACGCTCCTCGCGTTCAGCACGCACGCCCAGAGTAGACACTTCAGGAGGAATACCGATGTCGGTAGAGGAAAGGGTCAAGTCCATCATCGTGGAGCAGCTCGGCGTGGACGCCGAGGAAGTCACGCCGGAAGCTTCGTTCGTCGAGGATCTGGGTGCTGATTCGCTCGATACGGTCGAGCTGATCATGGCGTTCGAAGAAGAGTTCGGCGTCGAGATCTCCGATGACGAGGCCGAAAAGATCCGCAAAGTCCGTGACGCCGTCGAGTACATCGACAAGCGCGCCAAGGCTCAGTAACGAACTCCCCTCGCGCGGGACGAAATGTCCCGCGCGCGTTTTCCCTCAGGTCAGTCCAGCCGCCGGCACACACGGGAACAATCGGCACCGCCCCCGTGTAAGAAGTGTGCGGCGCGGAACTGACCAATTTTTTTGTGGAGCGAATCCTTGACTAGACGACGGGTCGTGGTGACGGGCATCGGCATGATCTCCCCACTCGGCGTGGGAAACGACGCTACGTGGCAAGGGCTGATCGAGGGCCGTTCCGGCATCGATCGCATCACTAAATTCGACGCGAGCGCATATCCCTGCCAGATCGCGGGCGAAGTGCGCGGCTTCGATGCGGAACAGTGGATCGAAAAGAAAGAGGTCAAGAAGTCGGACACTTTCATCCACTACGCGATCGCCGCGGCGCAAATGGCGGTGGACGACGCCGGCCTCGACACATCGAAGGAAGACCAGGAGCGCCTCGGCGTCGTCATCGGCTCCGGCATCGGCGGCCTGCCGCTCATCGAGGAGATGCATCGCAAGCTTCTCGAGCGCGGTCCGTCGCGCATCTCGCCGTTCTTCATCCCCGGCCTGATCGTCAATCTCGCGGCGGGACACATCTCCATCCGCTTCGGCGCGAAAGGCCCGAGCTCCGCTCCGGCCACCGCCTGCGCGACCGGCGCTCACGCGATCGGCGATGCGATGAAAATCATCCGCCACGATGAAGCGGACGTGATGTTCGCCGGCGGCAGCGAGGCCGTCATCTCTCCCCTCGCCCTGGGCGGCTTCGCCGCGATGCGTGCGCTCTCGACGCGCAACGACGAACCGCAGCGCGCGTCGCGTCCGTGGGATGCGCAGCGCGACGGCTTCGTGATGGGCGAAGGCGC
>DASSMK010000105.1:0-11031 GCA_035688915.1 Thermoanaerobaculia bacterium | reverse complement strand
GTTACTTCACGGCGGTGCGCAGTTCCTGGAAGTGCTGCGCGCGCACCGGCATCCCGCTGCTCAACGTCGAATCGGTGAACGTCGCGTAGCGGCCCAGTGCGATGAGCGCTTCGACCAGGCGCGAACGGAGCTCGGTGATGTGCACCGGCTTCACCGCCAGTCCGATCGCTGACGCATCGGTCCACGTCGCCGGCGTAAGAGCCGCGGCGACGCGCATCGCGTTCACTGCATTGCGCAGCTCCTGCAGATGCGACGCGCGCACGGCCGCGCCGGTGACGAGCGGATCGCCCGTGAACATGATGGTCGTGGCGTAATCGTTGTTGCTGATCTGGTGATCGACGACGCTCGTGACGTTGTAGAGATACGTCTTGCCGGCGACGGCGGTGTTGTCGACGAACGCTGTGCCGGTCACGCGCGCAATGATGTGCGTGAGGAACGAATCGTTCTTCGATTCGATGCGCGCGACGTCGTACGCCTTCGTCGCATCGCCCGTCCATGTCAGCGTGACTGACGTCGCGGTTGACGCGGTGGCGAGGAGCGCCGGCGCGGATCCGGAGAGCACGTTGAATGCGAACGTGCTGCTCACCGGGCCGTACGGCGTGGTGACGGTGAGCGTGCCGCTCGTTGCGCCGGCAGGAACCGTCGCGGTGATGCGGCTCTGGCTCACGACCGTGAACACTGCCGTCGTGCCGTTGAACGTCACGCCGGTCGCGCCGGTGAAGTTGTTGCCGTCGATGGTGATGGTCGCTCCCGGCGCCGCGGCATTCGGCGCGAAGGATGTCAGAACCGGCGGCAGGAAGAAGAGCGCTTCGCTCGTGCCGGAGCCGTTCGGCGAAGTGACCTGAATCGGACCATTCGTCGCCGTCTGCGGCACGGTGGCGGTGATGCTCGTGGCGCTGTTCAGCGTGAACGCGGCGCTCACACCGTTGAACTTCACGAGCGTCGCGCCGGTGAAGTTCACGCCTGTGATCGCGACCTGCGTGCCGGGCGTTCCTTTGTTCGGCGTGAAGCCGGTCACGTTCGGGCTGGTGGTGACGACGAAGTTCGTCGCGCTCGTGCCGGTGCCCGACGGCGTAGTGACGCTGATCGTGCCGGTGGAAACGCCCACCGGCGCCGTGGCGTCGATGCGCGTGTCGCTGACGACCGTGAACGTCGCCGCGGCCGTGCCGGCGAAGGAGACCGCCGACGCACCGGAGAAGTTCGTGCCGTTGATCGTGACGACGGTGCCTTGCACGCCGCTGGTCGGAGTGAACGAGCTGATGGCGGGCGGCGGAACGATGACCGTGAAGTTGCTCGCGCTCACGCCGCTGCCGCTTTCCGTGATGACGGTGATCGGGCCGGTCGACGCGCCCGCCGGAATGGTGACCACGAGCTCTGTCAACGAATTGACGGTGAACGCCGCCGTCAGCTGCGTGTTGAATTTCACGCCGGTGACGAACTCGAAGTTGGTGCCGGTGATGGTGACGCTCGCGCCGGGTGAGCCCGACGCAGGAGTGAAGTTCGTGACCGTCGGCGCCGGACGGAGGAACTTGAACGCGTTCGTCTTCGTGGCCGACTGCGTGTCGGGATTCGTCACGAACACGTCGACGAAGCCCAGCGCATGCGCCGGCGTGACCGCCGTCAGTTGCGCGGCGTTCACGAACGTGACGCTCGTCGCCGCAACGCCGCCGAACGTAACCGTCGCGCCGCTCTGGAACGCGGAGCCATTGATTGTGACGGTCGTGCCGCCCGTCGCGGGACCGGAAGCCGGCGTGACGCTGGCGATCGACGGCGAACCGTTGTACGTGAACGCCGCGTTCAGCGTGGCCACCTGATCGTCCGGTAGCGTGACGCTCACCGCGACCGTGCTGCCGGGAGTTCCCGCCGGCGTGACCGCGGTGAGCTGCGTCGCACTGACGAACGTGACATTCGTCGCCGCCGTGTTGCCGACCTTCACCGTCGATCCGGAGATGAAGTTCGTGCCCGTGATAGTGATCGTCGTGCCGCCCGTTTGCGGACCGTTTGCCGGCGAGACGTTCGTGACGGTGTGCGTCGGATAGAGGTACTTGAAGCCGTTCACCTTCGTGAACGTCTCTCCGCCGGGATTCGTGACGACGACGTCGACGGGGCCGGGCGCGTGGGCGGGCGCCACGCCATCAAGGTTGCCGTTCGAGAACGTGACGTTCATCGCCACGCCGCCGACGGTCACGGTTGCGCCGTCCTGGAAGCCCACGCCGAAGATGTGCAGCGATGCGCCCGCATTGCCGCTCCCCGGCGAGACACCGATGATGCCTTTGTAGCCGAAGCCGAGGACGAGTGTGTCGGACTGCGAATCGTAATTCTTGACGACCACGTCGACATACCCCGGCGTATGCGCAGGTGCCGTGCACGTGATGGTGGTCGGGCTCACGACGTTGACGTTCGTCGCGGCCTGTCCGCCAAAGGTCACCTGCGCTCCGGCAAGAAAGCCGGTGCCGGTGATCGTCACGCTCGCGCCGCCGATGGCTGTCGCCGGAGAGATGCTGGTGATGTCCGGCTTGTTCTCCAAGTAGTAATAGAGAGCGACCCGTTTGTACTCTTCATGCGAGCCGGTCACCGTCACATCGACCGCGGCTGCCGCATGAGCAGGCGTCGTGGCCGTGATCTGGGTCGCGCTGTCGACGGTGACGTTCGTCGCGTTGACGCCGCCGAACTTCACGACGTCGCCGGCCGCAAAGCCGTAACCGGTGATTTTCACGACGGCGCCGCCGTCGACCGAGCCGAAATTTGGATCGACGTCGTTGATGCCGCGATACTTGAAGCCGCCCACGAGCTTCGCGATGGCGCGCTCGGGGTTGTAGACGGTGACGTCCATGATGCCGCCGACGTTCGGCGGCGTCGTCACGTGCAACTGCGTGTCGCTGTCGCGGATGACTTCGTGCGACCAGAAGATGCGCGGGATCGAGTACTTCGAATTGCCCTCACCGAAGCTGACCCGCACGCCTGGTTTGAAATTGGTGCCGGTGATCGTCACCACGGTGCCGCCGCTGGCGGGACCTTCGTTCGGCGTCACGCTCGTAATCGATCGTGGCTCCGGATCGGTGTAAGTCACGCCTTTTGCGCCGGTCACACCGTCGGGGTTGGTCACCTCGACCGACGTGCTTGTCGGCGAGTAGATGTACGCCGGCGTGACGCATTGAATCTCGTTCGGTCCGAGGCTGGTGATTGCGCAAATGCCGCCGCTGATCGTGACCGTTGCGCCGGTGCGGAAGCCGCTTCCGGCGAGGGTGATGGTCGTTCCGCCGCTGGTGGTGAACGATGACGGCGTGACGGTGTCGATGATCGGCGGATTGAAGAACGTAAATGGCTGCGGGACCGTGACGGTGGCGCCGCCTGGATTCCGCACTTTCACCGTGGCGAACGTGCCGGAAGCCTTGCTGGGACAACTGACCGAATAGATCGATGTGCCGTCCGCGGAGATGTTCGGGCTGGAGCACGGCACGTCATCCACCAGGAGGTCGGCGCCTTGCTGGAAGCCGGTGCCTCGGACGACGATGTACGCGCTGGACGAATACGACAAAGGGATCGCGCCGAGCGGATAGTGAACGTCGGCGGAGAATGCCGGCATGCTGCCGGCGAGGCTGATTCGCGCGAGAACCGCCGGACCGTATTTGCCCTCTGGCAAGTCGCGGTTCCGGAGCCAGAACGCGTTTCCGGCATTGCCGGCCAGGATGATGTCTCCGCCCGGCGTCACCGCGTTGTAAGCCTCATCGCCCGGTCCAAGGTACGTGGAGAAGACGAGCGCACTGAGATTGCTCGTCAAAACGGTGACGAAGAAGTCTTCACCGAAGCTGGTGGACGAGAGCGGCTGCACGACTGGATAGTCGTTCGCGCCGAGGATGCGGCCGGTGACGACCACGTTGCCATTCGGCAGCAGGTTGATTGTGCGCACGTCCTCGAAACCATCGCCGCCGAGGCGCGCCGCATACGGCCTCGCCGTGCCGGTCGAATTCAGCACCGCCAGGTAGGTTCCGCCCGTGCCGGTGGTTCCCGCCGCCGCCGGGATCTCGTTGTCCGTACCGAAGGTTTTGCCGGTGATGTAGATGTCGCCCGATGGCGCCACTTTCAAGTCTTCCACAGCGCCGACATAGATCGATTTGCCATGAAAGTACGTGGCGAAGACGTATGCTGTCCCGGTCGGATTGAGCTTCGCCACCCAGCCGCGCGAGTTGCCGAGGTTGGAGACGTACGTGGGCATGAACGCGCCGGGCGTCGTGGGGAGGATCGACGAGGTCGTGTCGCCGCCGACCACGATGTTTCCCGCTGCATCGAGATCGATCGCGGTGCCGCGATTCGTGCCCGCAATCGCCGCGGAGAACACCAGTGCCGTGCCGGTCGGGTTCAGCTTCGTGACAAACGAGCTGCTCTCGAAGACAGGCGGTGGCGCGAGCGCGCCCGGAGTGGGCGGGATGTATCCGTGGCCGGTGATGTACGCGTTGCCATCGGCGTCGCCGACGACGTCGTTGACCGTGATCGCGACGCTGCCGAGGAAGGTCGAGTAGAGCAGCGACGATCCGCTGGCGGCGATCTTCGTCACGAAGCCCATGCCCTCGTCGGTGCTGCCGGGGTTGTACACAGGCAGGAATTCGGAATACGCGCCGGGCGTCGTCGGAAATGCAGACGTGCTGGCCTGGCCCACCAGGTAAACGTTGCCCGCCGGATCGACGTTGATCGTCTTCGGCCTCGCGAAATCCCAATCCGCGCCAACGAAGACGACCCAGAGAAGCGTGTTGCCGGTCGGATCGTATTTGGCGACGTACGTCGTGCCGATCGGCGAATTGGCAAAGCCGAAGCCCGTGGTGGGCGGCACCAGCGATCGGCCAGCCACGTAGATGTTGCCGGTCGTGTCGGTGTCGACGCCCACGACGGTGTCGTAATACGAAAAGTGGATGCGGCCCGAGAACACCAGAACCGGATCGATGACGAGCGGCTCGTTGCGATCGTACTCGGCGACGTCGAACGTCACGACGTTCCCGCTCAAGCGAAAGTGCGCGGGCACTTCAGTGCGCGAGCCTTCCTTCTCCTGATACGCGCGCGGCGCGTAGTGCCTCACGTCGCCGGCCGCTGTGGAGACGACGAGGTCGCCGTTCTCGTCGAGACGAGCCGACTTCGCATCTTCGAACGAGAGACGGATGGCGTTCGGGTCGCGCTGCGGGCCAACGACGAAGTCGTATTCGAGCTGCTGATCGGAGAGGTGGTAGACGAGATCGATGCCGTCGTAGACATTGTCGTAGCGGACGCGCGAGAACGTCTGCGCGCCACCGACCCACTTCGAGCGATCGTTGGTCAGGAAGTAGCTGACGCGCGTCGGCAGCGCTTCTTCCCGTTTGAGCTGCGCGTCTTCACGCGCGCCGACGATCTGCATGCCGATGCGGCCGGCCGTCGTCGATGCGTAGCTCTTCGTGGCGCTGATCTCGAACAGCTTCTCGCCCACGCGCGCGCCGAAATCGCTTCCCTTCGTGAACTGCCCGCGATTCTCCTCGAACCACATCGCCGACGAAACACTCGGCCTCGGCGAATCGGCAGTTGCGTGCGGCAAAGGGGGCGTCGCATCGAGCTTCAGTGTGGGTCGCGATGACTGACACGCCATCGCGGCAAAACAGACGGATAACAAGACAAACCTGAAGCGAGCGAGGAGCACATGACCTCCGGGGGACGGCGCGTAGCGCATGGTTGGGGTTGATTTTTGGGGAGCGGAACCCAACTTATTGTACCTGCTCCGGCACAAATCCCCGAAATACGGCGCTTTTTCGCTAGAAGGCGTACCCGAGTGTAAGGAAGTACGAGACCGCTTTTTCGTAGCTTCGCCGCTGCAGCGGGAAGCCGAGGTCGAAGCGCAGCGGGCCGACGGGCGAGAGGTAGCGGATGCCCGCGCCGACGCCGTAGCGCAGCTCGTCGAAGCGGATCGTGGAATCGGCGAAGACGTTGCCGATGTCCGCGAATACGGCGCCGCCGACGGTGCTGACGATCGGGAAGCGATACTCCGCATTGAGCAGCAGCAGCGCATTGCCGCCGAGCGGCAGGATCGAGCCTTCGTATTTGCCGGTGTCGCTGTTGAAGAACTGATAGAGCGTCTTCTTGCACTGGCCGTTGCGATCGAAGTCCGCCTGATCCTGACAGAGATTGCCGAGGAGATCGAGCGGGAAGGCGCGGTGCGTGGTTTCACCGCCGGCGGTGAAACGTTCAGAGAGCGGCACCGGGATCTTGTCGCCCACGGAGAGGCCCGGCGGAATCGTGTCGCCCGCTTCATATTCGCCGAACGGATGAATGAGTCCCGCGCGTCCGGAGAGTGCGACCACTTGTCGCGAGCTGAGCGGGATATACCAAGCGCCCTGCACGTACTCCTTGAGGAAATGCGCGTCGGCGGCGAAGAGCGGGAAGGCGTATTCGACCGAGGCGCTGGTGAAGAAGCCGCGGTGCGGATCGATGATGTCGTCGCGGCGATCCCAGAAGAACGTCGGCGTGATGCTCGAGATCTGGATGTTCAGCAGCGAGCGATCGAGATTCTCGACCGGCGTGCCGCTCTTGACGGTGCGGCAGATGTCGTTCGGCGTGTCGGTCTCGATGCAGTCCGAGATCTTGTATTCGTAGCGCAGCGACCAGCGCGTCTGCGCGCGTGAGACTTTCGTCGCTTCGATCGACGTACCGCGCTGCAGGATGTGCGTGAGGCGGCGCGTGGCATCGTCGCTCTGGAAGATCTGCACCTGCAGCGGCACGTTCCAGCGGCTGATGAAGGGCTCGCGATAGGTGAGGAACGCTTCGCGCTCGTCGACGCTGTACACGCCTTCGAATCCGAGATAGCGGCCGGTGCCGAACAGGTTGCGATGCGCGATCGCTCCGGCGATGCGCGGCTGGAAATCGAAGCCGCCGCCGCGCGTCTGGGCGCGCGCGGCGCGGACGCCGAGCGAGCCGGTGAGCGTGAGGTTGCGGCCTTCTTCGACCTGGATCACGACGTCGCGATCGGCGGTGGACGTGCCGGCCTGCTCGGGCTGAATCTCGACGCGATTGAAGATGCCGAGGCGGTAGAGATCGCGCTGCGCTTCGAGGAGGCGCGTGTAGCTGAACGGATCGTCCTTGTCGAGATCCGTCGTGCGCAGGATCACGTCCTGATCGGTGTAGGTGTTGCCGCGGACGATCACTTCGTCCACCTTCACCTGCGGCCCTTCCGCGATCACGTACGTGAGGCGCGCGCCGCTCTTGTCGTCGGTCAGCTCGGTGCGCGGCGTGACCTGCACTTCGGTGTTGCCGCGCTCCGCGTAGAACGTTTGCAGCGCGACGACATCTTCGCGCTCGGCCTGCGGATTGAGCGGCACGCCCGGTTTCAGTTGCAGGCGCGGGAGCGCCTTCTGCGCGACCTGCTCCATCCCTTCGATCTTCACGTCGGTGACGAGCGTCTGCGTTCCTTCGGTGATCGGGAACTCGATCGACAGCGTGCCCGCGGCGTCGTTCGTCGTCACGGCCGGCGCGGCGACGACGGCTTCGGAGAATCCTTGCAGGCGATAGAACGATTCGAGCGCATCGCGATCGTCGCTCAGCGCGGCGCGCGTGACGCCGGTGGGGCGGCGGAAGATCGTGGAGAAGAGGCGGCGGAAGCCGCCGGCGGGCGAAGTGGCCACGTTGCGCGCGAGCGTCTTGTCGGAGAGCTTCACGTTGCCGCTGAACGTCACGCCGGCCAGGCGGTAGCGAGTGCCGGGATTGACGACGAAGGTCGTGGTCCAGACGTTGTTCTGCAGCGAGCTCTCGGTGTCGACCGCAGCGTGGAAGTAACCGCGTTCCTGCATTCCCTGCACGATGTCGTCGGCGGCGCGGTCGATGACATCTTCGCTGTACTCCTGATTGCGGCGGCGGAACGGCAGCCAGCGGCGCACGGCGCTGCGATCGATGCCGGTCACTTCCACTTTCACCGTTGGTCCGGCGGTGGCGCGATAGCGCAGCGTCACGCTGTGCGTGGCGGGATCGTACGTGTGGCCGAGAAAGTCGACGTCGGCGCGGCGATGCTCCTGGCGGATCAGCCACGTTTTCATCCGCTCCGCTTCGTTGCGCGCTTCGTTGAGCTGGAAGATTGCGCCCGGCTTGCGGCGCATGCGGTCGATGAGCTGCGCGGTGGTGAACGGCTTCGTGTCGCCTTCGATCAGCACCTGCGCGATGCGCGCGAGCGGGCCGGGCGTGACGTGCAGCGTGACGGTGGCCAGGCTGCGCGCGCGATCGAAGGTCGTTTCCGGATCGACCGTCGCTTCGAGATAGCCGTTGCGATTCAGCTGCGTCTGCACCGCCACCGCGCTGTCGTCGACCGCATCGAGGGAGAGCACGTCGCCGGTGTGCACTTTCAGTTCGCGCATGGCGCGGTTGTGATCGCCGCCGGTGATGCCTTCCACGTGAATCGCGCCGACGCGGTAGTGCAGGAAGAGCGAGAACGTGACCGCCGCGCCGTTGGCCACGCGCACCGCGTCGACGCGCACGTCGCGGAAGTTGCCGGTGGCGAAGAGATTCTTGATCGATGACTGCAGCTCGCGGATCGAAACCGGCTCGCCTGCGCGCAGCGTGACGTAGGGCGCCATGGCCGTCGTGTCGAAGCGCGCGTCGGAGCGGAACTCGATCTGCGCGACGGGCACGCCGTCCACTGAATGCGGATCGGCGGTCGTGGATGGTGGCGGCGGCTGCGGCGTTTGCGCAGGTCCGGTGGCGTTGCCGCCCGCGTTCGGAGTCGTCGACGCGATTACCGCCTGCTGCACGTTGTCGTCGCCGCGACGGCCCAGGCTCCAGCGCGCGTCGTAGCGTCGGCGGAAGCGCCCTTCCAGGCGGTACTCGTCGGTCTCGTCGCGTGTCAGCTGCAGCGTCCAGTCGCGATTGACCGTCCACTCCATCACCTGCCGGCTTTGCTGATTGGCGAGGTTGTAGACGACGAGGAAACGGATGTTGTTCGACAGCCGTTTTTCGAACGTCACCTTCGCGCCGGCGCCGCTGCCGGTGTCGAGCAGACCCGGGTCGTACGCGAATGAATCGACGAACGGGAAGACCTTCTGGCCGATGGCGGAGAAGAGGCTTTGGTAGAGCAGCGACTGTCCCATCAGCGACGCGCTGCCGTTCGCTTGTTGTCCCGGTTTCGTGCTGCCCAAACCGCCGAAGCCGAGGATGGAGAAGAGGGTGATGTCGCTGGCGGGAGGATCGCTGGTGATGGTCGGCGTGATGCGATCGATGGTGCCGGTGATGTTCACCGTCACGTCGAGCGGGCCGCTCTCGATCTCCGACACGTTACCCGCCACGCGGCCTTCGATGGTGATGTCGAAGTAGGGATCGATGCGGAACGGATTCTGGAAGGCGACGGTGCCGCGCACGACGCGGTAGTCGACGTTCTGGATGGTGACGGTGCCGCCTTCGTCGAGCGTCACTTCGCCGAGGATGACGGGGTTGCCGATGGTGCCCTGCACGTCGAGATCGGCGCTGCCGGTGACGTCGGCGATGTTGTTGCGCACCGCCAGCGTGGCGGGCGCGGAGAGATGGATGCGCAGCGCGATGCGGTCCTGCCACGTGGCCGCGGCGATGGGTGTGATGCCGCGGCGCGAGAGGATGACGTTGAGCAGCGCCTGCTGGATGTCGAAGTCGCGGAAGTAGAGCGCGCGCGTGACGTTCACGTCGCCCTGCAGCACGGCGCGATCGAGATCGCCGCTGAGCAGCAGATTGAAATCGCCGCCGAGCGTCAGGCCTTCGTAGTAGCGCAGCGCCACGTCGGTGCCTTGAATCGTGATGCGCGCGCTCTTCGGCGTGATGCCGTCGACCGCGATGAAGCCGCCCAGTACGACCGTCCCGCCGCCGACGGTGGCGCGCACCGATTCGATGTCGATGCGATCGCCGCGGAAGCGCAGCGTGCCGTTGATGTCGTCGATCAGCTGCGGCAGACCCGCTGCTTTGAATTGCGCGTCGCGCAACTCCGCGGTGCCGCTGATGCGCGGCGCTTTCATCGTGCCGGCGATCGAGCCCGCCACTTCCACGTGGCCGTTCGCGCGCACGTCCGGAACGAACAGCTGCAGCAGCGCGGCTTCGATCTCGCCGCTCAGGCCGAGCTCGAGGCGCTGCTCGCCGGTCAGCTCCGCGTAGCCGGTGACGGCGAACGACGAATCGGGACCTTGCAGGCGGAAGGAGTCGAACGTGAGGCGGCCATTGCGCAGGCCGATGCGCAGCGGCTCCGGCGTGGTGAACGCGTGATCGGCGATGGCGAGGTTGAACGTCGGGAACGTGCCGTCGATCACGAGCGCGTCGAGCGGCGTGAGGTGGCCGCCGAGGTGGAGGTCGAGAACGAAGTTGCCGGAGGCGGGAAGCGTGGCGGTTTGCGGCGCGATGGCCATGAGCTTCGCCACGTCGGGCACGGTGATGCGCACCAGTCCATCGACGGCCAGGTTCTCGCCGACGCTGCCCTGCCCTTCGATCGTGACAATGCCCGCCACGTCGCCGCGCACAATCAGCTGGCCGCCGCGAATGG
Organism: Thermoanaerobaculia bacterium; assembly: GCA_035688915.1. GTDB lineage: Bacteria > Acidobacteriota > Thermoanaerobaculia > Gp7-AA8 > Gp7-AA8 > DASSMK01. The sequence continues at coordinate 536 of DASSMK010000105.1, read as the reverse complement.
CGATGTAGATCGTCGGCGGCGCGGCGCCTTCCGGCAATTGCAATCCGCGCAGCGTCGCTTCATTCAGCGTCGCTTCGACGACGAGCTCGGGATTCGTGAACGTGCCGGCGCCGGTGGAGTGCAGCACCACTTTGCCGCCGAGCAGACCGCTCAGACTTTCGAGGAGTTTGAAGCGCGAGAGATCGAGCGAGCCGGAGGCGATCGTGTAGCTGAACTTCTCCGTGTTCAGGTCGAGCTCTGCTTCGCCACGCACTTCGCCGGCGGGCGCTTGCACCAGCACGTTCGTCGCGCGCAGCTTGCCTTCCGTGAACGCGATGTCGGCCGACGCGAGATCGACCGGCTCGCCGTAGACGGAGCCGTTGCGCACCGCCACGGTGCCGCTGCCGCCCAGCGATTGCTTCGGCCCTTCCAGATGCAGCGTGCCGGTGAGCGCGCCGGTGACCGGGAACGTGCCGAGATCGAGGAAGGCGATGATGTCGCCGACCGGGAAGTTCGTCGCCGCGATGTCGAGATCGAACGCGACGTTGCCTTCGCCG
>DASSMK010000104.1:0-17164 GCA_035688915.1 Thermoanaerobaculia bacterium | reverse complement strand
TCGCTCCGCCAGCACCACCGGCAAACCCGCGTTGCGGATCGTCAGCTGCGTTTTCTTCACGTCGTACGGCACGCGGAAGAACTGCACGGTGTGCTTGGCGAAATCGAGGATCAGGAACGATGCGTCGGGATTGCGGTCGCGCGGCTGGCCGACGGAGCCGGGGTTGATCAGGTAGCGCTCGTTCGGATCGAGCTTCACCGTCGCTTCGCCGCGGACGGCCCAGCCGCTCACCTGAAAGTTCTTGTTCATCGAGAAGATGACCGGCAGGTGCGTGTGACCGTAAAGGATGATCGGCGCTTCGTGCAGCGCCAGCACCTGCGCCGCGTGATTCACGTTGAACACGTACTCGTCTTCATCGTGCGGCGCGCCGTGGCAAAGCATCGCGTCCTTGAAGCGGCGCGGACCGACCGGCAGTTCGCGCAGGAAACTGCGATTCACCGCGCTGAGCGCTTCGCGCGTCCAGAGCGCCGAAGCCTTCGCCGCGTGATTGAAACCATCCGCATCGTCCAGTCCTGCAGCCACGCGATCGTGGTTGCCGCGGATGTACACCTTCTGCGCGCGCACGGTGCGCATGATGTCGAGGAGCTGATTCGGTTGCGCGCCGTAGCCGACGAAATCGCCGAGGCAGAGGATGGAGTCGTACTTTTTGCGGCGGACGCGGGCGAAGACCGCGCGCAGCGCTTCGAGATTCGAATGCAGGTCGCTGACGACGAGCGCTCTCACGCGCGCCTCCAGCCGGAGCGTCGCGCCGCATCCAGCACGCTCTTCGGCAGATCGAGCAGCAGCCGCTCCACGATCTCCACCGGCGTCTCTTCCTCGCGAATCTCGATGGTCAGGTCGCACATGCGGTAGTACTTGATGCGATTTGCGTACAACTCGTGCGCCGAGAGATCGTCGCGGAACAGCGGCCTCTCCGCGGCCTTGTCGCCGACGCGCGCCCGCAACAGGTTGTATGGCGCCGACAGATACACCGACATCCCCTCGGACTGGATGAACTGGATGTTCTCGTCGAACGTGAACGTCCCGCCACCCGTCGCGATGACGGCGCTTTCGAGATGCTTCGTGGAACGGAGCATGTCGCGCTCGCGCTTCCGAAAATACGGCTCGCCGCGCGACGCGAAGATCTCCTTGATGGTCGTCTTCTCCGCGGCCTCGATCAACTCATCGAGATCGAAGAACGGCGCGTCGATGCGCACCGCCAACTCGCGGCCGACCGTGGTCTTGCCGGCGCCCATGAACCCGACCAGGTAGATCTTCATGTTTGGGATGGGAGAGCGTAGCACGCGACGGTGCCGCGCCGCTGCCCGCAGGTCCTACAACGAGAACGTGTCCATGAAGCGTGTGGAGATGTCGCCGCGGATGAACTTCTCGTTGTTGAGGATGGCGCGGTGCAGCGGGATCGTGGTCTTCACGCCCTCGATGACGAACTGCTCGAGCGCACGCCGCGCGCGCGCAATCGTCTCCAGCCGGTCCTTGCCGCGCACGATCAGCTTCGCCAGCAGCGAGTCGTAGTGCGGCGGCACGACGTAATCGCGATAGACGTGCGTATCGACGCGCACGCCGGGACCGCCGGGCAGATGCAGTTCGCGAATCTTTCCCGGATGCGGCGCGAACGTCACCGGATCCTCCGCGTTCACGCGGAACTCCATGGCGTGACCGCGCAGATGAAACTCGCCGTGCGGCACCGACAGCGGCTCACCCGCCGCCACGCGAATCTGTTCTTTCACGAGATCGATGCCCGTCACTTCCTCAGTCACCGGATGCTCGACCTGGATGCGCGTGTTCATCTCCATGAAATAGAACTCGCCGTCCTGATAGAGAAACTCGATCGTGCCGGCGTTGACGTAGTTCACGTACTCGCAGAGCCGCACAGCAGCGTCGCCCATCCGCTTGCGCAGCTCGGGCGTGATGACCGGCGACGGCGATTCTTCGATGAGCTTCTGGTGACGGCGCTGGATCGAGCATTCGCGCTCGCCGAGTGCCACGGCGCGGCCGAACGTATCGGCGAAGACTTGCACTTCGATGTGGCGCGGACGCTCGAGATACTTTTCGACGTAAACGTCCGCGACGCCGAACGCGCGCTCCGCTTCGCTGCGCGCCGTTTCGTATTGCGCGCGAAGATCGCCTTCTTCCCAGCAAATGCGCATGCCGCGACCACCGCCGCCCGCAGACGCTTTGATGATCACCGGCAAGCCGATGGAGCGCGCGATCTCTTCCGCTTCTTCGACCGTGCGCACCGCGCCTTCGCTGCCGGGGATGATCGGCACGCCCGCCGCTTTCGCGGTTTCGCGCGCGCGCGCTTTGTCGCCCATGCGGCGGATCGCATCCGCAGGCGGTCCGATGAACGTGAGCTGGCACTCGTTGACGATCTCGGCGAAATGCGGATTCTCGGAGAGAAATCCGTAGCCGGGATGAATGGCATCGGCGCCGGTGATTTCGGCGGCGGCGATGATGGAAGAGATGCTGAGATAGCTCTGCTTCGACGCGGCGGGACCGATGCAAACGTCGTCGTCCGCGTAGCGCACGTGGAGCGAATCGCGGTCCGCCTCGGAATGGACGGCCACGGTCTTCAGCCCCATCTCTTTGCAGGCGGCGATGATGCGAAGGGCGATCTCGCCGCGATTGGCGATCAGTACTTTCGAGAACATGTGCGGATCAGACCCGGATGGCGAAGAGCTTCTCGCCATACTCCACAGGCTGGCCGTTCTGCGGATAGATGGTGACGACGACGCCGTCCACATCCGACTCGATCTCGTTCATCAGTTTCATCGCTTCGATGATGCAGAGCACCTTCCCCTTCGTCACGCGATCGCCGGGATTGGCGAACATCGGCGATTCCGGATTCGGCGCGCGATAGAACGTACCGACGATCGGCGAAGTGATGATGTGCAGCCCGGCTTCGGCTTCCGCGTCGGCGCGCTTCTTCTCTTCCGCGCGCGCGGCTTCGATCACATGCGGCGCCTGCACGGGCGGCAGCGCGGGACGCGCTTCCTGCTGCATGTCGCCGACGTACGACGTGATCACGTGCTGCGGCGTGCTCTTGCCTTCGACGCGGACCTTCGTGCCGGCCTGCTCGACTTCGACGCCGGAGATGCCGCTCTCCGCCACCTTGTCGATGAGCTCGAGGATTTCTTTGAAGTTCAAATCTCAGCCTTTCCTCAGACCAGCTCGTCGCGAAGCGCGTGCTTGGCCTTTGTCAGCTCGAAACGAGCGCGCCCGTAGTTTCCATCGGGCCGCATGACGAGCAGGATGTAGTACTCGGGCGTGACCTCGGAGAGAAACGTAATGTATTTCTCGGTGACGAGCGAGAACTGCTTCACCTCGCCGGTGTTCAGTTCCGTGTTCGAGAGCCGGATCGATTTCACGAATCCGCCGAACTCGGCGCCGAGAACGTCGAGCGCGACGCGCTCTTCGTTGATAGTCTCGATGGGGATGCCGTCGAGACCGATCAGGCTCACCGCGATCGTGCCGTCGACGCGGTTGCGGATGCCGTCGAGAACTGTCTTAAACACGCCCAAGCTCTCTCCTCGTCATCTTCGCGAGCCAGTTTTCGAGTCTGTCGATCTTCTGCTGCTTGCCGCCGGTGGCGGGCGCGGAGTCGAATAGGTCAGCGACCGGCGCTTCTTCCTCCGCGACGTCGACCGGACGCACGTGCAGTGCCTCCAGCTTCGCGCGCACGCCGTCGTTCTGCGGATCGCGCGCGAGGATCGTTTCGTAGATGTGCTGCGCGTCGTCGACGAGTCCCTGACGCGCGTACAGATCGGCCATAGTGATGGTGTTCGCGACGTCTTCCGCTTCCGGCACCGGTGCGGGCTCCGCCGGCGCGAAAACGTCCGCGTCGTCGAGCGGCATCTGCGGCGCGAAGACCGCTGCATCGGGCGGAGAGAGCTGCTCGTCCTCGGTAATCGAGTACGGCAGGTCTGCCGCGAGCGGCGCACGCGCTTCGTGCATCCCTTCCGGCGCTTCGATCTCGAACGCGGCGGACGAATACGCCGTGGCCGGCTCTTCGAACGGACTCTCTTCGTGCGCGGCGAGCATCGGCTCGACATCCGCCGTCGCGGTCTCGACGCGCAGTTCCTGTTCCTGTGCTGCTTCCGCGGCGGCGAACGGATTGTCGTCGATGGCTGAAGGCTCGTCGTTCGTTTCGACAGCGCCGACCTGCGCCTCGACGTCCGCAACGACGGATTCACTCGCAAACGGCGAGCTCTCCGCGCGCGGCGCGGTCACGCCGCCGGATTCGATCTCCGCTTCCTCGTCCGCCACGCTCAACGTCGCGGGTTGCGGCGGATTCAATTCGCGCTCAATGCGCTCGATGATCGCCGCGACATCCTGATCGGTCGGCAGCAGCGCGTGCACGAGCTTGTACTTTTTGATCGCCTCGACCTTCTCACCCATCTCCAGATACGCGTCGGCGAGAAGCCGCGCGACGACCACGTTACCCGGATCGATCTGCAGCGCTTTCGAAAGCACCTCGACCGCCTCTGCGTACTTGCGCTGTTCGCGCAAGACGCGGCCGAGGCTGACCCAGGCGGAGAGATAGGTGGGATGGACTGTGAGGCCGGAGCGCAGTACCTGCTCCGCCTCGGTGGATTGATTCGCTTTCCGCAGCTCCTCGGCGAGCGGATAGAAGAGACGGCTCTTCGGATCGGTCTTCAACCGTAACCGGAGCTCGTCGATCTTCGAATTGCTCGTAGCTTGAGCCATCTGCGTGAATGCTGATTCTTGCTTGAATCGCCGCCGTAGACAAGATGGCCGCCCCCGAAGGGCGGCCATCTCCAATCAGCGGTTTCGAAACTGAGAAGGCCTACGGAGCGGCGGTTGCCGAGACGCAGACCGTGACTGTCGGATTCGTCGTGGAGTTCGTCGTGAACGTGACCGTGGCGTCCTTCACGCCGGCGGTCGTCGGATCGAACGTGAGCGTGAAGTTCTGGCTGCCGCCTGCCGCGATGTTGCTCGCGCTGGTCGGCGTGATGCGGAACTCAGCGGCGTTGCCACCGGAGATCGCGACATTCGTGATGTTCAGCGGCTGCGCGCCGGTGGCGTTGGAGATCGTGATGATCGACTGCGTCGTGGCCGGGAATCCGACACCCGTCACGCTGGCGGTGCTCGGCGTGGCGCATGAGCCTCCCGCCGGAGCCGTCACCGACGGGCTGGCAGGCGTGAGGCAGGGGTTGGCGCCGCTCGGCAGAATGTGCAGCCCGTTCGTGAGCGTGTCCGTGCACGACGTGCTGGTGTTCGTGAAGCCGAGGGTGACGTCGATCGGTCCGAACTGCGTGCCGGCGAGGCCGCCACCGGTCTGGCAGGCGACGGTCGGGAACGTGAAGCCGCTGTTCGGCACCACGAACGAGAACGTCTGGCTGCCCGTGCCGTCCGTGACCTGGCTCGGCGACGGAGTGACCGTGACGCCGTTGACGGTGAAGCGGATGTCGCCGACGCCCAACGGGCCGACGCCCGGATTGTTCACGGTCACCGTGGCCGTGCCGCCCGGCTGCACACCGCCGCCAGGACCGACCGCAGTGATCGTCGACGGGATGCCGATGTACGTGAACAGCTCCGTCGAGGAGACGGTCTGGTTGTTGTTGATCGTCGTGACCGTCACCGGACCGGTGGAGTTGCTGCAGGGGCTCGCCTTCGGGTTGGTGCGGACGAGAATCTGCGTGCCCGAAACGCGCAACTGCTGCGCGAGAACGCCGCCGACGGTGACCTGAAGCGGCGATTCGAAGCCGGTGCCGTCGATGGTGATGTCGGTGCCGCCGAGAGCCGAGCCGCTGAACGGACGGATCGCGGTGATCGACAGTGCGTCGACGTAGCGGAAGCCGGCCGTCAGAGTGGCCGTCTTGTTCGAGGCGATGTTGAGAACACGAATGTCGACCGGACCCGTGACGGAGCCGGCGCCGTTCGGCGACGTCGAGCGCGCGATCGGCGATTCCACGATGATCTGGCTGAAGCCGACGTCGATCACGCGGGCCTCTGCGGCGCCGAAGAAGACCTGCACCGGCGATTGGAAGCCGTCACCGAAGATCGTCACGCGCGTGCCGCCGCCGATCGGGCCGGAGCTCGGGCTCGCCGTGACGGGATTCGGCGTCAGCACTTCGTTGCGGAACGTGAACGGGCTGGAGGAGACGACGCGCTGTTCGGTCGCCGTTCCGGCTTCGGTGATGACGCTGACCGTTGCCTCGACCTGCTGGCCGATGCCGATGTTCACCGGCGGCGTCAGCACGTCGATCGTCGTCGCGGTGACCGAGGTGACGATACCTTCGACGATCGAGCCGTTGATGTTGAAGACGACGCGCACCGGCGCGCGGAAGTTGGTGCCCGTGATGCGGATCGTCTCGCCGCCGGCCGGACGTCCGACCGCGGGAGTGATCGATGTGATCGTAGGCGTGGTGTCAGGCGGCGGCTGCACGATGGGCCGGTCGCGGAACGTGATCTGCGTCGTACGGCTGACGTTGTTCACGGTCGCGGTGACCGTCGTGGCGCCGGCAGTCGTCGAAGAAACTGACGCCGTGGCGACGCCGTTCGTCGTCGTCTTGATCGTGGTGGTCGTGCCGGTGTCGCTGAACGCGCCGACCGGGCTGACGCTGAACTCGACGGCCGTGCCGTTCGCCACCGGCTGACCGTTGACGGTCACGGTCGCGGTAATGGTCGCCGTCGAATCGATCAGCGGATCGGTGCTCGACGTCGTCAGCACGATCGAGGCGTTCGTCGGCGGAGTTCCACCGCCACCGACTCCTCCGCCACCGCCGCTGTTGACCGGCGGCGCCGTCGGCGACTCGCCTTTACATGCCGCGAAAACAAACAGAATCGCCAGCAATGCGAACCAGTGTTTCCGCTCGATGAACTTTCTCATGTGTAAACCCCCGTCAGCGTCTCTCACAACCGCCCACAGCCCTCAGCAGAGAGCACTGTCCGTTAAGCGCAGCCCTGGCAATGGAAACAGAAGTCCAGCGGGAACCGCGTGGCGCCGGAGACGTTGTCGCCTCCGAGCGTCTGACCAAATACTTCGACGATGACATCCATGCGAATGACGGTGCGATTCGTTTCCGGATCGCGTCCGCCGTTGGACGGACGCAATGCGACGAACGGCGATTGATTCAGTGCGTCCGGCGTCAGGATGATGAACGACGTGAGCGACTGCGAGGCGCCGCCGGTCGTGATCAGCGTGTCGATCGATCGGACGAACGAGGCGGGCACCTGTGTGCCGCCGTCCGTACGCACGTAGGAAACTTTGTAGCGAGTGACGCGCACGTCGACGAACGATCCGGTCACCGAGGAGTTCTTCGGGATGGCTTGCATCTCGATCGTGCCGACGCTGCCGCAGGTCTCCCCATTCAGAACTTTCTCGAGGTCGATCTGCTGCAGGTCCTGAACGTTCGTGACCAGGAGCTGCACCGGCGCGGCGTTCTGAGTCAGTTCGCCGCCGTTACAGCTCAATGACGCCACCGCCACCAAGGCAACGGCCACGACGCCAAACCATTTTTTCACGTTGTACTTCATGAGCCCCTCCAACCCCTTCACCATGCTCATCCTCTCACGATCTTCGGCGTGATGAAGATCAGCAGTTCGTCGTGACTCGTGTTGATGTTGTGCGACTTGAACAAGTTGCCGAGAACAGGAATCGCGTGGACGAACGGCAGACGGGTCTGCGCGTCGTTGTCCTTCGTCTGGAAGATGCCGGCGATAACCGCCGTACCGCCGTCACGCACCATGAGGCGCGTGCGCGCCTGGCGCGTGGTGAGCGGCGTACCAGCCGCACCTTCGATCGTGAGACCGACGGCCGGCTCGTTCTTCTGCACCTGAATGTCCATGATCACCGTGCCCGACTGCGTGATCTGCGGTGTGACCGACAGGCGCAGCGTGGCGTCGAGGTACGTGACGGTCGTCGTGAAGTTGACGCGCGTCTGATATGGGATCTGGAAGCCGCTCTGGATTTCCGCGGGCGAGTTGTCCTGCGTGGTCACGCGCGGCGCCGAGATGACGCGCACGAAGCCCTGCGACTCGAAGGCATGCAGCGCGAAGTCGAGCGAGAACGTTCCGAGAACATCGGAGAGGTGCACACCGAGAACCGGTGCCGCACCGCCGGTGAACGAGAACGGACCACCTTCGAAACCGACGCGATTCGGGAAGACCAGACCGGTGCCGGTGCCGACCGTCGGGTCGAGTACACCTTCGAAGCCCCAGCTGAAGCCGTACTGCTGCACGAACGATTTCGACGATTCGACGATGCGCGCTTCGATCACGACCTGCCGTGCCGGCACGTCGAGCGTCTGAATCATGTTCTGCATCGTCTGCAGGTACTGCCCGATCTCGCTGATGATCAGCTGATTGGTGCGCGCGTCGACGAGGATGCGCGCGCGCGGCGAAGCGATCTCGCGCAGAAGCCCGGCGACGTCCGTCGCGCGTGCGTACGAGAGATTGAAGCTCAGCGTGGTGAGCGGAACATTCAGCCGCTCTTCTTCGGCCAGACGGCGCGACGCGGCAGTTTCCGCGGCGATGCGCTCGATCGTGCCGACGCGCATCACGTTGCCTTCGATCGTGAACGTGAGGCCGTTCTGGCGCAGGATGATGTCCAGCGCCTGATCCCACGGCACGTCCACGAAATCGACGGTGACGGAGCCGGTGACGCCCGGATCGACGGCGATGTTCAAACCGGTGAGCTGCGCAAACGTCCGCAGCACGTCTTTGATGTCGGCGTCTTTCAAATTCAGCGACAGCGGCTCGCCGGTGAACTGGCGATGTCCCGGCGCGGAAGTGCGCGAGGAGCTGAGCGAAGTGCCGGCGTTCGTCTGCGGCTGCTGCGCAGTGTCGGTGAAGACGTCTTCGGCCGGACGCGCAGGCGGCACCTGCGGCTCCGGAGCGGTGATCTTCGCGCGCGCACCCTTCGAAGCAGTGGCGGGCGCCGGCATCTTCCAGGCCGGTGCATCTTCGGCGATCGTCGGCACCTGCGCCGGAACGTCAGCGCTCTTCTTCGGCGCCGGCTCGCTCACGCGCACCGGAGCGGGCTCGCTCTTCGGCGGAGCCACTTCGGCAACCGTGATCGTCGACGCAGCCGGTTCTGCAGGCGGCGCCGGACGTTCCGTCACGAGCGGAGCGGCAGTCGTTTCCGCGGCCATCGGGGGGAGCGCCGGAACGTTGCCGAACGCAACGCGCAGCGTGTCGCCATTCTTTTCGATGTGATAGTCGGCCTTGCGAGCAAGGTCGATGACCACGCGCGCCACCGGCGACGGCGCGGTCTTGAACTGACCGACGCGCACGCCCTTCACCACCGCGTCGTCGACCTTCACGGCCGATTTCGCGACATTGTTCTTCACTCCATCGAGATCGATGACGAGACGTGACGGATTCTCGAGACGGAACGCTTTGTACGAAAGATCGCCATCGGCTGCGATGCGGATGTCGACGTTGCCATCGTTCGCCGAAGCGTCGATGCGGCGAACCATCTTCGCCTTCGGCAGCGGAAGCGATTCCGCCACGGCGACCGGCTCGACGACTTCATGTTCTGCGGGAAGCGATTCGACGCGCGGTGCCGGCTCTTCGATGACCGCCGCAGCGACCGGCGCGACTTCGGCCGGAGCGGCTTCCGCGGTCTGGATCGGAATCGCGGTAACGGGCAGCAGGATCACGACCGCGTTATCCGCGCCCGTCGCCTCGGGTGCCATCGGCTGCGAGAGACGGAACGTGACGCGCGTCAGGCGGTTGCCCATCTCCGTCACATCTTCTGCCGCGATGGAGGAGACCGCGGTGGGAAGCGCCGACGGAATCGTGAGCGCCGCATCCCGACTGGTCGATGTGAGATCGACCACGAATACGTCGGGCGACGGACTGTAGGACGTGTACACCGGTGCCCCGCTCGTATGCAGCAGAATGCGCGCGCCGTCGATGCTGACCGACGTCAGCGTCATGACGCTCGTGGCCGCGGTCTGTGCCGGCTTCGGAGCTTTCCGAAACAGCCCGGCGTGCACGGCATTCACGCTCGCCACGAGCATGGTCGCTACCAGCAGGATTCGCTTGGCTCTACTCATACTTCCTACCTTCACCATCTCGCCCTCCACACGCAGCCCTGGCCGTTCCGTTACGCTACTTCTTCGCGCTCGTCGGCGTCAGATCCTTCACCACCTCGCGATAGCGCTCGATGCGTGTCGGATCGTTGACTTCCTGACGAAACACCACGGAGGTCGGCGTAATACGGATCACCTCTCCGTCGAGGACCTTGTCGCCTTCGTGAATCAGATAGCCTTTGTTGTCGGGGCCATTCACCATCGCCACGAGGCGACCCTGGCCGGGACGCACGACGCCCTGAAGCTTGATTTCATCGATGAGGAATCCCGGGGGGCCCGGCGGGCGCTGTCCCGGTTGCAGCTTCGGCGACGGTCCGATCAAAGACTGAAACGGATCGCGACGCCCCTGCGGATCGTACCTGTATGTGTCCGCGGACGACGGCTCTTCGAGAATTTCTTCGAGCGTCTGCTGCACGTCCGAGCCGGTCGTCGTCGCGGTTGACGTAGCAGTCGTCGTCGACGCCGTGGTGGCAGTGGTGGACGTTGCCGCGCCACCGCCCGGCCTCGACGGCTGCGCGAACACACCGGCCACGGCGGTCAAGACGATGAGCAGCGAGCCTGCGAAGATCGATCGATTTTTCATGTCTCGCTACTCCTCTCCGCCCGGCTGGCTGGATTTTTTCTTCTTGCTCTTCGATGCAGCCGCGTCTTCTTCGTTGCCCGGCTCGATGTACACGAACGTCTTGGCCGTGAAGTCCGACGTGATCGTCCGGTCCAGCTGGTTGCCCAGCGCCGTGATCGTGATGTTCTCCACGTTCATGATGCGCGAGAAGTTGCCGAGGCGGTTAAAGAGGATCGCCAGATCGTGATACCGGCCGTCGAGCGAGATGCTGATCGGCCACTCCGCGTACGGATCGTCGCCCTTCGCGCCGCCGAGGGCGGGGAACGTCAGACGGCGCAGCGCAAAGTCGCCCTGATCCACCAGCGACTTCACCTTCTTGATGATCTCTTCCGTGTTACGCGTCGAAGGGAGGATGCGGCGCAGTTTCTCGAGCTCGAGCTCGAGGCGCTTCACTTCCTCGCGGAACTGCGGGAGTTTCCGTTCGGCGGCGCGTCCCTGTTCGATCTTCTTGTCGAGATCGGCGATCTGCGATTCCGCGCTCGCGATCTCTTCCTGGATCCCGGACACTATCGTGTAATGAACCGCGGCTACGGCGGCGACGGCAAGGACGAGGCCGAGCAACAGCCCCACCCACCACGGTTTGTCGTCCAGCGTCAAAGCTGCCATCGCGTTCTCCTACCGCGCCGGCGGAGCCGAACCGGTGGTGCTCGTCGCACCTGCCGTATCCGTCACCGCCGCTCCCGTTCCACCCGCCGCCGCTTTCGGTGTGTACGTGAAGTTGAACGACAGATCGAAGGTAAAGACCTTCGGTGCGTCGCTCACTTTCGTCAACTGGCCGAGCGCCGGTTCTTCGAAGTACGGATCCTTCTTGATGTTCTCGACGAAATTCGCGATCGCATTCTCGTTCAAGCCGCGACCGTTGATGGCGATGTTGCCCGACGTGATCGTCATCTTGTCGAGCCAGACCAGGTCCGGCAGATCACGGCTGATTTGATCCATGATCCGCACGGGGCCTTTTTGGTTCTGCTTCAGCTGATTGATCAGATCGATCCGCTGCTGCAGGCTGTCTTTGCGCTTCTGGTAGTCGCCGACTTCCTTGATGATCGACTCGAGCTTCTGCGCCTCGGCCGTGCGTTGCTCGACCGTCTCCTGCCGCTGGGTCAGCTCGCGCTTGTTCCAGAGCCAGTACAGCGCCGCGGCGGCCACGCCCACGATCAGCAGGCCAACCACGAGGATGTTGTTGATGCTTCTGCCGCCCGCGCCCGGAACCGAGGTCGCTGCTACCGGAGCAGCTCCGGCGCCGCGAACCGCCCGCCCTTCCCGCACTAAGTTGATCTTGATCACGCGTCCCCCAACTTCCGCATGGCGAGGCCGACGGCGATCGCCATACTGGGCGCAATCTCAGCCAGTTCTTCGGGGTTGAATTGGCTTTCGTCGACGTTGATTTTCCGGAAGGGGTCCATGATCGACACCGGGATGCCGAACTTGTCGCGAAGGATCGCGTCGAGGTTCAGCACGCCCGAGCCGCCGCCGGCGAGCACGATCTCATCCACCCTCTCGGCACCCGAGGTGGCGGTGAAGAAGTCGAGCGTCTTGCGAAGCTCGCCCGCGAAGTCTTCCGAGACCGAGTTCAGGATCGGAATGACCTGCTGGATCGTGTAATCGCCGACCGCATGACCGCGCTTGAGCTCCTCGGCCTGCTCGAAAGAGAGCGACAGCTCGCGCTGGATGGCGTCTGTGTACTGATTGCCGCCGAACGTGATGTCGCGCCAGAACATCGAGATGCCGCCCGACAGGACGTTCACGTTCGTCACCGACGCGCCGATGTTCACGAGAGCCAGGACTTTGCCGTCCTCGACCTCGTAGTTCACCTCGTAGCAGTTCTGCAGCGCGAAGGCGTCCACGTCCACCAGCACCGGCAGCTTGCCGGTCTGGCTGATCACCGACGTGTAGTCGTTGATCTTCTCCTTCTTCACCGCGACCAGGATGACGTCGATGTTGTCGCCGCTTCCGGGTGTGGTGAGAGGGACGTAGTCAAGGTTCACATCGTTGATGTCGAATGGGATGTACTGCTCCGCTTCCCATTGAATCGACTCGGCGAGCTCCTCGGGAGACATCGCCGGCAACGTGATCTTCTTGATGATGACGGAATGACCGGACAGAGAAGTAGCGTAGTTGGAATTCTTTACGCCCTGCTCGCCGTTCAATTTCTGGATCGTCTCGACCACCATGGACGAGTCCATGATCGAGCCATCGACGATGGCTTCCGGAGACAGGCGTTCCGCGCCCAGCTTGACCAGCTGGAAGCTCCCGCCCTTCTTCTCCTTCAGCTCTACCAGTTTGATTGCCGAGGAGCCAATATCAAGGCCAACAACATTTTTGCTCTTTGAGAAGAACACCGCTCACCCCATCCATCTCACTCACTTCTCGCTGGCTCCGGATGTTGAAAGGTCGAGCGAAATTACATCGTTTAATTTTCGGTGTCAACTCCACACGAATTAGATAAGTGACGCGATTCCGCGCGTTTGCCCGCAGGCTGAACCTTGAAAAGTTGCGCGGGAAGGGGTCGATCGGTACAATCCGCGTCTTTCGCGTTATTTGCGGATGACGCCGGCAGTGGGTAGCAGGCAGTGGTTGCGAGGAAGTCGCGAGGCTCCGGGATGGTTCTCGTCGCCACTGCCGTCTGTCTACTGCGTATCAATTTTTCAAGGGAGTTCAACATGGCGAAAATGTGTGAAGTTTGCGGGAAGGCTCCGGTCTTCGGTAACCGGGTCAGCCACGCCCACAACGTCTCGAGCCGCCGCTGGATGCCGAATCTTCAGCGCGTCCGCGTGCTCGTCGGCTCGGCCGTGAAGCGGATGCAGGTCTGCACCCGCTGCATCCGCTCCGGCGCGATCAAGAAAGCTGCGCGCTAAGCGCGGTCTCTGATGGACCGGCGGGCTCGCCCCGCCGTCCATCATCCTCATCATCGATGTTGCGGGTCGCACGTTTCGTTTCCGTCGCCGCCCACCCGCTCGTCACCATTCCCCTCACGGTCGCGCTGACCACTCGCAACTGGCGGTTCACTACCGTCATCGCGGCGACAACCATCCTTCCTCTGGTCGTGATCATCCTGCTGAAGGTCCGCCGCGGCACTTGGAGCGATTTCGACGTCACGCACAAAGGTCAGCGCCGCGGGCTGTACCTCGCCTGCGCGCCGCTGCTCGCGCTCGCCGCGCTCGTACTTTGGCTGATCCATGCGCCGGCACCGCTTTTCCGCGGCGTGGCTGCGGTGGCGATGATGTTCGGCGCCGGACTGCTGTTCAGCCGCTGGCTGAAAGTCTCGATCCACCTGATGTTTGCGGCTTACGGCGCGACGTTGATCGGCTGGGACTATCCCTGGACCCTCGCTCTCGCCGCGATCGTCATCGCGGCGCTGGGCTGGTCGCGCCACGCTCTGCGCTGCCACACCTGGGCGGAGCTCGCCGCCGGATTCGCGATCGGAGTGGCCGGCGCGCTGTTCGTCGTAAGCTGAGGCGATGCGTGCGAATGAATTCGGCCAACCCATCGGCGTCGCGGTCGAAGGCTGGACGCCCCGCGAGCTGCCCCCCCGAACGCCGATGCGCGGCCGCACGTGCACGGTCGAGCCGGTCGACATCGAACGCCACGCCGACGATCTCTTCGACGCCAATCGCGAAGGCGACGGCAGCAACTGGACATACCTGAGCAGCGATCCGTTCGACGATCGCGACGCCTTTCGCAACTGGCTGACGAAGATGTCCGCAGGCGACGATCCGATGTTTCACGCGATCATCGACCACGCGACCGGCAAAGCCATCGGCGTCGCCGCGTACCTCCGCATCGACCGGCCGAACGGCGTGATCGAAGTCGGTCACATCAACTATTCGCCGCGGCTGCAGCGGACGGTCATGGCGACCGAGGCGATGTATTTGATGATGAAGCGGGTGTTCGACGAGCTGGGATATCGCCGCTACGAATGGAAGTGCGACGACCTGAACGCGACGTCGCGCACCGCCGCGGCGCGGCTCGGCTTCCAGTACGAAGGAACGTTTCGGCAGGCCATCGTCTACAAAGGCCACAACCGCGACAGCGCCTGGTTCTCGATGCTCGATCGCGAGTGGCCGGCTCTGAAAGCGGAGTACGAGCGCTGGCTCGATCCATCAAACTTCGACGAGCGCGGCGTGCAGCGGACGCCGTTAAAAACGAACGTGTCCGCCTAGCGCGCGAGGCGTCAGCGCAAGATGGCGACAGCGATCGCCGCAACCGCGAGCAATGCGGACATGCCCGCCACGGCGATGGCCACCATCGCCGCGCTGCGCCAGCGCGTTTCCGCAGCCTGCAGCGCTTGCACGAACGGATCGCGTTCGCTCAGCGCGCGCGCATCGAACAGCGACTGCTGCATGACATTTTTCGCGGCGAGCACGTCCCCGATGGCCTGCTCGAAGTGGCGGTGGTGGATGGCCTTGCCGACGTCGCTCCCCTTCTCCGCCGCCGCGGCAGCCGCCGCTTTCAGCACCGCGTTCTTGATCTCGCCGCCGCTCGCTTCGTACTTGGCGGCGAGCGCGCCGAAGTTGACGTCGCGCGCCAGCGGCGTTTTGCGCGGATGGATCTGCACCTGCCAGATCCGCTCGCGCTCTTCGAGGCCCGGCATCTCGAAGCGCACATGCGTACGGATGCGCCGTTCGAAAGCCGGATCGAAGTTCGCGGCCAGGTTGGTCGCGAAAATCACCACGCCGTTGAACGCTTCGAGCTCGCGCAGCAGCACGTTGACGATCAGATTCCCTTCGCGCTCCTGCGGCAATCCCGCACCCGACGTCCGCCGCGCGGCGATGGCATCGGCTTCGTCGAAGAAGAGCACCGCGTTCTGCTCCGCGGCCGCGCGAAACGCGCCGACCACATTCTTCGGCGTCTCGCCCAGCCACATCGATTCGAGCTCTGCGTAGTTGACGACGAGCAGCTTCATCCCGAGCGCATGCGCAATCGCTTCCGCGCAAATCGTCTTGCCCGTGCCCGGCGGTCCCGCGAAGTTGAACGCGAGGCCGAGTCCCGTGGCGTGACGTTCGCCCAGCCCCCAGCGGCCGAAGATGAGATTGTGATTGCGCACCTGCGCCAGCGCGTCATCGAGCGTGCGGCGCGTGGCCGGCGGCAGGATGACGTCCGCGAACGTCCGCTCCGGAATGACCGTCTGCACCGCGCGTTGCGGCCGTCCGGCGAACAGCGAAAAGAGTGGTGAAGGCATCAGTGTGTGATTCGCTCGCGCAACGTATTGAATCCCAAGCTTCCGAACAGCGCGTCGATCTTCGCCATGTCCGGACCGCGATACGCGAGGTCGGCAAGCGTCACGTCGACCGGCGCATCGATCGCTACCGTCGCCAGCCGTTTCGAGAGTCCTGCCAGCTCCACATGCTCGGCCAGTTTCGCCGCCAGTGAGATCTCGCCGCGCACGCGACTCTTCTGCATCGCCGGCACCGCTTCGTAGATCCCTTCCAGCGAGCCGTACTTGCGCAGCAACTCCGCGGCCGTCTTCGGACCGATGCCGCGCACGCCCGGAATGTTGTCCACGCTGTCGCCGGCTAATCCGAGAAAGTCGGTGATCTGTTCCGGCTTCACGCCGAACTTCGCTTCCACCGCCGCCGCGTCGTACCGCTCGTTCTTTCCCGGATTCGAAACGATCACGCGATCGCACACGAGCTGCGTCATGTCTTTGTCGGTCGTGACGATGACGTAGTCCGCGCGACTGCGCCGCGTCTTGTCGATGACGGTCGCGATCAGATCGTCCGCTTCGTAACGCTCGTCGATGAACGACGCCATGCCCATCGCCTCCACCACTTCCACGCACGGATCGACCTGCGCTTCCAGCTCCACCGGCGACGCTTCGCGCTGCGCTTTGTACGGCGCATACAGCTCGTTGCGAAAGCTGCCGTTGAAGTGACGATCGAAGGCGATGCCGATGTGCGACGGCTTCTCATCCGCCAGGTACTTCAGCAGAAACGACGTGAAGCCGTACACCGCGTTCATCGGCCGTCCCTTCGGATCGACGATCGATTTCGGCAGCGAAAACCAGGCGCGGAAGAGATACGGACTGGCGTCGATGAGATGGACCGTGGTCATGTGCGCGGCATTATGACTTCATGACTTCGACCGTTTTCCGTTCTGACAAGACTCGCGCGAGGGGCGGGCGTAACTTGAGGCATCGAAAGGAGAACACAATGAAACGAATCGCCATGAGTCTGGTCATCCTTCTCACCGCCGCCACCCTCTTCGCCGGAGGGAAAGAGTGCAACATGAAGACGCACGGCAAGAACGTCTCGCTGAGCGGAACGCTCTCGCGCAGCGGCGAGAAGACGGTCTTCCGCGCCGCGGACGGCCACAACTACTCGGTCTGCGAAAAGACCGACGCCGCCGTGCTCAAGCTCGCCGAGGACGGCGACGCGAACGTGCGCGTGACGGGCAAAGTCGTCAGCTGTAACGACGGCGAAGAGCTGGTCATCGAAAGCGCGAAGAAGCTCTAACGACGCGCTGACTGGTGGAGCGGCGGGGGGTG
>DASSMK010000103.1:0-29998 GCA_035688915.1 Thermoanaerobaculia bacterium | reverse complement strand
TGTACGACAGCCTCGCGCGCGATTACCTGCGCACGCACGCACCCGATCTCACCATCCTCTATCTACAAGGCACCGACAGCGTCGGCCATATGTTCGCGCCGTACACCGCACCGCGGCAGCCGAACATCAGCGAAGAAGATTTCAATCGCTACTCGCAAGTGCCCGAGCTTTACTTCCGCCACATCGACGAGCTCCTCGGCGACTACAAAGCGAGCGCGCGCGAGCGCGGCGCACGCATCGTCATCGCGTCCGATCACGGCTTCCACTGGATCGAAGGCCGTCCCACCGAGCTCTCGAGCTTCGCCGCCAGCACCGCCGCAAAGTGGCATCGCAAGCACGGCATGTACGTGTTGTGGGGTCCCGGCATCGCCGCTTCACGCTCGCGCAGCGAAGACGACGCGAGTGAATCGCGCGTCGCGCAGCTCTGCGCCACCTTGCTCGCGCTCGAACAGATGCCGCCCGCTACTGGCATCGATGAGCCGCCGTTCCGCGGCGTTGCCGCTGCTGGTCAACCTGTTGACTATCGCGCGCACTACCAGCCGGCCAAGCCCGTCGTCAGCGAAGACGCCTCCACTTCCGGCGCGGCGGAAGAGATCGCAAAGCTGAAGGCGCTCGGCTACATCGGCTCGACGGAAGCGACCTCCGCACCCGCCGCGCTCGCGGGCCGCTCCACGCACACCGCCGGGTGGCACAACAACCGGGCGCTCATCCTGCGCAACGACAAGAAGCTCGACGCCGCGCAGAAAGAGTATGAAGAGGCGATCGCCATCGATCCGAACCTCTCCTCGGCGCTCTGGAATCTCAGCGACCTGCTGCACACCGAAAAGCGCGACCTCGATCGCGCCGACGCGCTGCTCGTCAAAGCGGTGGCCAAAGGTTTGCCCGAAGGCGTGAACCTGCTGATCGGCCGCGCCATCGGCTACCAGCGCAACGGCATGCTCGATCGGAGCGTGAAGCTGCTCGAGGCGGCGGTCACGGAGATGCCGGACAACGGCGAGCTGCTGCTGTTCCGCGGCCGGTACCGCATCGAGCGCCGCGACTGCGCGGGCGCGCTCGCCGACTTCCAGCGCGCCAGCCAGCTCGCGCCCGACAACCCGGTCCCGTACGCGTCCGCCGGCGTGGCGGAAATCTGTCTCGGCGACACTGCCGCCGCGCAGCGCAGTTTCGCTCGCTCCCTGCAGCTCGATCCGAATCAGCCGAAGCTCCGCGCCTTCCTCGCCACGGCCGCGAGATAACCGCCGCCGCGCGTTGTGACAACTGTCACGCGTGCTGCTTGCATTTTTTACAAAGGCGCTACAATACGCCCTCAACTCGTAACCAATTCGTTCAAAACTGGAGGGGGCTATGCACCGTTTCAAAGCAGTACTACTGGCCGTGCTCTGCGTGGTGTCAGCGTTACCGCTGGCTGCCGCAACGACCGGCAACCTGGGCGTCACCGTGACCGACACCACCGGCGCGGTCATGCCGGGCGTGACGATCGAAGCGACATCACCCGTGCAGATCGGCACACGCACCGCGGTCACCGACTCGAAGGGCCAGGTCGTGATCGCCGGACTCGTCCCGGGCAAATACACCGTGAAGGCGTCGCTGTCGGGCTTTCAGACTTCGACGGTCAACACCACCGTTGAACAGAACGTGACCGTTCCGGTCGCGATCAAGCTGGCCACGGAAGCGATGGCGGAGTCGATCACCGTCACCGCCGAAGCGCCGCTCGTCGACACCACGCGCGCCACGGTCTCGGAGCACGTCACGCTCCAGCAGGTCGAGTCGCTGCCGGTTGGCCGCGATTACAAGGCGTACGCGCAGCTCGTCACCGGCGTCAACGTTGTGCCGAACGCGGGCGGCGTCGACACTCCGGTCGATCCGGCCGGCAAGGGTGGCAACAACTACTCTGACCGCGGCGGCGAAGGCCGTTACGGCAAGACCGGTTCCACCGACAACACCTACTACATCGATGGTCTGAACATCACGGACATGGGCAATGGCCGTGGCACGATGACCTTCAACAACGAAGTCATCCTTGAGCAGGAAATCGTCACCTCGGGCGTGCCGGCCGAATTCGCGGGCGGCAAGGGCTACGTCGGCAACGTCGTCACGAAGTCGGGCGGTAACGACTTCAGCGGCTCGCTGAACTACTACCTCCAGACCCCGAGCATGTACGAAGACTTCAAGACTTCCGACACGCGTCTGCAGGCCGCGAAGGAAGACAAGTACGACGCCGCTGCCACTCTCGGCGGCCCCGTGATGCGCGATCGCGCGTGGTTCTTCGTTTCCGGTCAGCTCCGCAAGAACACCGACGAAGTGCACGTTTCGAACAGCGCTTCGCCGACCGGCGAGACCACCGAATACCTCAACGACCGCAAGAACTACTTCGGCAAACTGACGCTCAAAGCGGGCGAGAACACCACCATCCTCGCGCAGGTCTTCTCCGATCCGCGCGAGCAGGGCGCCGACGCGAACCGCAACGTCAACACCGTTCCGGGCCGCTACATCGACATCGAAGACACGCCGAAGACCGCTTCGCTGCAGGCGCAGCACGTGTTCGGCAGCGCCGTCGTTCTCGAAGGCCGTTACGGCAAGTTCGAAGAGGACTACACGCAGTCGCCGGCGCATCCGGAGCTGGGCCTCCAGAACACCATCCGCTATCCGGCCGGCACCACGGTTCCGGCGTATCAGCGCAACCTCGGTGGCGCGTCGACCTTCTTCCATCAGGTCCAGAAGCGCGACCAGGGCGATCTCATCAGCAGCTTCTTCTTCAACGGCGCCGGCACGCACAGCGTGAAGGCCGGTCTGCAGTACACGAAGCTCCAGGACGAGACCACCAGCCGCTTCAACGGCGGCTCGAGCCTCACCTCGCTCAACAACTCGCTGGCCGGCATCACCTTCGGCGAGTCGAAGAGCAAGGGCTTCTTCTCGACGAGCGAATACAACAACGCGTACAACGCGCTGAAGTCCGCGACCGGCACGGCCGCGTTCACGTTTGCCGATGCGAACCACGACGGCGTCATCTCGCCCGAAGAGTTCGCGGCGCTCACGTTCACCTCGACCGCGAACAACAACGCGGGCATCAACTTCCTCCGCACCACCAACCACAGCGTCGGCACGAACAACGTCATCGCGCGTGACAACACGGCCTTCCTCCAGGACGACTGGACGATCGGCCAGTTCACCGTCAACGCCGGCGTGCGCATGGAAGACTGGAAGTACACCGCTTCGGACGGCTCCACGATCCTCGACATGGATCCGACGTTCTCGCCGCGCCTCGGCGGCACGTGGGACATCGGCGGCCAGGGCCGCCAGAAGATCACCGCCTTCTACGGCCGTTACTACGATCCGATCCGCACCGACATGGTGCACTTCGCCGGCAACATCACCGGCACCGTCAACTATGAGCAGGTCTACCTCGGAAACGACTGGTTCACCTATCGCCAGCGCGGTTCGGCCACCGTTCGCGACGCCGGCTTCGCTCCGAATCTGAAGAACCAGACGCAGGACGAGTACTCGGTCACCTACGGCATCAACCTCACCCCGACCTGGGCGTTCCAGGCGCAGGCCTTCCAGCGCAAGGACTCCAACCTCATCGAAGACTACGACCCGCACGTTTACTGGAACCTGCCGGGCTACGCGGAAGGTTCGGCTCCGGCCGAGTTCGCGCTCCAGCCGGGACAGCACGGCTGGCCGGCCACCGGTATCGAAGGACCCGTCAACTTCTACCTCGGCAATGTGATCGGCGGCACGCGCCGCACCAACGGCATCGACCTCACCCTCGACCGCCGCTTCCGCGACAACTGGACCGGTTCGATCCAGTACGCGTGGCGCGACGCCAAGGGCAACATCACCTCCGACGCCAACGCCGACCTCGTCGGTGACGCGATCGAGTACGACCCGCGCCAGCCGTACATGTACGGCAAGCTGCAGGGCTCCATCGACCATCAGGTCAAGCTCTACGGTATGTACCGCCTGCCCTTCAACCTCGAAGTGGGCGGTCTCGCGTACTGGAACAGCGGCGCGCACTACACCGACTCCGACATCTTCCTGCCGGGTCAGTACGACATCTATCTCCCGCACCAGTTCGATGACGGCTCGTTCGCCAAACGCGGCACCGAGACGCACCCGAGCTACTACAACGTCGATGCGAAGCTGCGTTACCTCCTGCAGCTCCGCCAGGTCGGCGTGGACTTCTTCCTCGACATCTACAACCTCACGAACAATCAGGATGCGATCTTCGTCGAGCAGGCCCACAACGATCCGGAGTTCACGCAGTACCAGCAGGATCGCGCGCTGCTCGCGCCGCGCCGCTATCAGGCCGGTGTGCGCCTCCGCTTCTAATCCGTTTCCTCTCCGCGAGTTGCGGCAAGGGGCGCCCTTCGGGGCGCCTCTTCGTTTTCTGGAATAGGCCTCCCGCACCTCGCGTTGTCCGCCAAGCACCCCGAAGCTCCTTCAGGTCGGGGTCTCTCTTGCACAACCTGCCGGTTTTCAGTTTGAAGGATGCCGTCTCGTGTGCTAAATCACGTCGTTCCAAATTGTTGGAGGTCGTTGTGTACGCCATCATTCGTTCCGGTGGGAAGCAGTTCCGCGTTGCTGAAGGAGATCGCCTCCAGGTCGAGCGCGATGTTCTCGGCACCGCCGAGCAGGACAAAGTCACGTTCAGCGAAGTGCTGATGATCGGCGGCGACTCGCCGAAGGTCGGCAGCCCCACCGTCTCGGGTGCTTCGGTCGTCGCGACCGTCCTTCGCGAAGCGCGCGGCGAGAAGATCATCGTCTTCAAGAAGAAGCGCCGTAAGAACCACACGAAGCGCAAGCACGGCCACCGTCAGGATCTGGTCGAGCTCCGCATCGACAGCATCACCGTCTAATCGCGATTCGGAGGCACATTCCATGGCTCATAAAAAAGGACAGGGTTCGTCGCGTAACGGTCGCGATTCGCAGCCGAAAATGCTCGGCGTCAAGCGTTTCGCCGGCCAGTTCGTCACCGGCGGCTCGATTCTCGTTCGCCAGCGCGGCACGAAGTTCTATCCCGGCACGAACGTCGGGATCGGACGCGACCACACGCTCTTCGCCAAGATCGACGGCATCGTGCAGTTCCACGATCGCGGCGAGCGCGGCCGCTTCATCAGCGTCACGCCGCCGGTTGCGGCGACCGAGTAACATCGATTCGCTCGCGCGGTGCAAAAGCGGCGGGGCTTGCCCCGCCGTTTCGTTTCTCCGGCGCCTGGTGCATAAGAGAAACGGCACACCGCTCGCAGTTGAGCTTCACTGATGTTCATCGATCAAGCGACCATCCGCGTGAAAGCCGGCGACGGCGGCCACGGCTGCGTTGCTTTCCGCCGTGAGAAATTCGTCCCCAAAGGCGGCCCCTCCGGCGGTGACGGCGGCCATGGCGGCTCCGTCTACATCGTCGCCTCACAGCGCCTGAACACGCTCTACCACCTGCAGTTCCAGCGCGAGTGGAAGGGCGGCCGCGGCGAGCACGGCATGGGCTCGAACTGCTCCGGCCAGGCCGGCCACGACGTCACCATCGAACTGCCGATCGGCTCAGTCGTCCGCGACAAAGCCACCGGCGACGTCATCGCCGATCTCGCGTTCGACGGCGAGCGCGTTCTCGTCGCCAAAGGCGGCCGCGGCGGCTGGGGCAATCAGCATTTCGCCACCGCCACGCGCCAGGCGCCGCGCTTCGCACAGGACGGCAACGAAGGCGAAGAGCGCGAGCTCTTCATCGAACTGAAGCTCATCGCCGACGTCGGTCTGGTCGGCCTGCCGAACGCCGGCAAGTCGACGCTCATCTCCGTCATCAGCGCGGCCAAGCCGAAGATCGCCGACTATCCGTTCACCACGCTCGTCCCGAACCTCGGCGTCGTCCGCGCCGACGACAACGAGACTCTCGTCGTCGCCGACATCCCCGGCCTCATCGAAGGCGCGCACGAAGGCCACGGCCTCGGCGATCAGTTCCTCCGTCACGTCGAGCGCTGCTCGGTGCTCGTTCATCTGGTCGACCTCTCGGCGAATGAAACGCCGGAAGCCGATGCGGAGACGATTGCACGCGAGCTCGCGCTCTACTCGCAGACGCTCGCGGCGAAACCGCGCATCGTCTGCGGCTCCAAGCTCGACTCCATCGTTCCCGGCAATTCGGAAAAGCTGCGCGCGTACGCCGAAGCGAACGGCTACGACTATCACGAGATCTCGGCGGTCGTCGGCGACGGCGTTCGCGAGCTCGTGCGCAAGCTCGCGCGCATCGTGCGCGAACATTCGACGCGACTCCATGAGGAAAGCCTCGTCGCGTCACCACCTGCATGAGAATCGGAATCTGCGGCGGGACCTTCGATCCTTTCCATCGCGGCCACTTCGACCCGATTCTCTCCGCGCGCGACACGATGAGCTGGGACCGCGTCGTCTACGTTCCGGCATATCGCCAGCCGTTCAAAGCCGATCGTGAAACCGCCACGGCGTTCGATCGATTCGCGATGACCGTGCTCGCAACCGAAGATGCAGCGTGGGCGTACGTATCGCCAGTGGAGCTCGAGCGCGGTGCGATCTCATACACCGTCGACACGCTGCGTCACTTTCGCGAAGAACTGCAGCATAACGCCACGATCGACTGGATCATCGGCGACGACAACCTCGCGCAGCTCGGCGATTGGAAATCGATCGATACGATTTTCGAGCTCGCGAACTTCGCCGTGCTTTCACGAAACGGAGACGAGTCACTCGTGCCCGCCGCGTTTCGCGAACGCATTGCTGACCCGTCCGATCGGCCGCCGTGCGGCACGATCGTGTTTGCCGAAAACGCGACGGTTCCGGTCTCGTCGACCGAGGTCCGGCGCAAACTTCGCGCGAACGAACCGATCGACTCTCTGGTCGACGGCCGTGTTGCGCGCTACATTCAACACTACGGACTCTATCGAAAGGGCCGATCGTGAACGATTCGATTGAAAGCCGCGTGCGACTTGCGGTCAGCGCGGCGCTCGACAAAAAGGCATTCGATCTCGACGTCATGGCCGTGGCCGATCTGACGTCGATCGCCGATTACTTCATCCTCACGTCCGCGAATTCGGAGCGGCAGGCGCAAGCCATCGCCGACTCGATCGTCGATCGTCTGCGCCAGGACATGAACGTGCGCCCGCTGCTCGTCGAAGGCACGACGCCCGGCCGCTGGATCCTGCTCGACTTCGGCGATTTCATCGTGCACATCTTCACCGAGGATTGCCGGCGGTTTTATGGTCTGGAACGGTTGTGGGGAGATGCGCCGAACGTGACGGCCGAGTTCGCGGAAGCGAGCGGGAACGAACGGAGTGCTTTCCAGCAGACGTCGTGAGCCGTCACTCCGGGATCGCTTTCGCACGCGCAACAGCGCGATGCGCAGCGTCCTGGAAACGGTCGAGAAAGTTCTCGATCACGACGTCAGCATCCTCATCCTCGGCGAGTCGGGAGTCGGCAAGGACTATCTCGCCGAGTCGATTCACGCAACGAGCGCGCGGCGCGAAGAACCGTTCGTGGCCATCGACTGCGCGAGCATCCCACCCGATCTATTCGAGAGCGAATTGTTCGGCCACGAGCGCGGCACGTTCACCGACGCGCAAACGCGCAAG
This sequence comes from Thermoanaerobaculia bacterium, assembly GCA_035688915.1. Taxonomy (GTDB): domain Bacteria; phylum Acidobacteriota; class Thermoanaerobaculia; order Gp7-AA8; family Gp7-AA8; genus DASSMK01. The sequence goes on along the minus strand of DASSMK010000103.1, from coordinate 22,412 downwards.
CTCGGCAAGCTGGAGATGGCGCGGGGCGGCACGGTCTACTTTGATGAAGTGAGCGCGCTGACGCCGCCGCTGCAGGCCAAGCTGCTGCGCGCGATCGAAGAGAAGCGCTTTACGCGCCTGGGCGGCCACGAGACGATTACGTTTCGCGCGCGCGTGATCTCGTCGTCGAGCGCGGACGTCGCGTCGCTGCGGCGCGATCTGCTCTATCGCATCAACGTCGTCACGCTCACACTGCCGCCGTTGCGCGAACGTCGCGAAGACATCGCCGCACTGGCCACGCGATTCCTCAAAGCGAGCAAGCGCAAACTGCGCGGCTTTCACGACGACGCGGCGCGCGTGCTGGCGTCGTATGCGTGGCCGGGCAACATCCGCGAGCTGCGCAACGCCATCGAGCGCGCGGCGCTGCTCGAAGAGAGCGATCGCATCACCGCTGCGTCGCTGCCGATCGCCGCGCCGGCCGATCTGGTGAACGTGGCGACGCGCGGCGGCTGGACGCTCGATCAACTTGAGTCGCACTACATCTCCGAAGTGCTGCGCCTCACCCGCTCCAACTATTCAAAAGCCGCCGAAATCCTCGGCATCAACCGAAAGACGCTGCTGGAGAAGCGACGGAAGTACGGGCTGGAGTGAAAAGACAGGCTCAAAGGCTCACAGGCTCAAAGGCTCAAAGGCTCAAAGCAGCACGCGCTGCGCGAGCGTCACAGTCATGGAAATGGCGTCACGTGCGCGAACGCTGTCTCTCGCGCGGCGGGCGCTACTTTGAGCCTTTGAGCCTATGAGCCTTTGAGCCTGAGCTGCGAGCCACGCGAGCACGACCACGAGCACGAGAAATGAAATTTCGCCTCATCTGGGCAGGTTCCCATGCCGACGCCGAGTTCGGCGCGGCCATCGAGCGTTACCTCAATCGGATCAAGCACTTCTTCCCGATCGAGCTGATTCCGGTGGCGGCCGAGCGCGGTAGACAAAGCCAAAGTGATGTGGCTATCATCCGCGCGCAATCCGCGCGGCTGCTGGCCGCGATCCCCGATCGCGGGTACACCGTTGTTCTCGATGAGCGAGGGCAACAGCTTGATTCTTTGAAGTTTTCCTCGTGGCTCGAGCGCCTCACCATCGACAACCCCCATGGCGTGAATTTCGTCATCGGCGGCGATGCAGGCCTCGATGAAACGATCCGTAAGCGCGCCGATAAGCTGCTCAGCCTTTCCGCGATGACTCTGCCGCACCAGTTTGCAAGAGTGATCCTGCTGGAACAGATCTATCGCGCCTGCACGTTGATGCGGAACATTCCGTACCACAAGTAAGGAGAGCAGCCTCGAATGGCAGCCAAAGCGAAGACCAAGACCAATCCCTACCAGGCGTACGAAGACGCGCTCCGCGCGAAGCAGCGCGAGCTGCTGGACTCCTATAACCGCGACAAAGCCGCCGGCAACACACAGCCCGACGACGGCATTCAGGATCTCGCCGACAAGGCCGCCAGCGCCTACTCGAAAGAGCTCAACTTCTCCCTCTCCGACGGCGAGCGCAACCTGCTCATGGCCATCGAAGAAGCGTTCAACCGCATGCGCGAAGGAACGTTCGCCGTCTGCACCAACTGCGGCAACACCATCGGCGAGAAGCGCCTGCAGGCTGTGCCCTGGACGTCGTTCTGCATCGACTGCCAGGAACTGCAGGAAAAGGGTCTCTTGCAGTAATCCCCATTTCAATCGATTGATGATGAGGAGCGCTTCGGCGCTCCTTTTTGTTTAACATTCGCCCGCTCGTGCCCAAAACACTCACCGCCGTTCTCGCGCAGATCGACCACGGCAAACCGCCGCGCGTGATGCTCGTCGGCGGCTCGTCTGACTTTCTCGCCGAGCGCGCCTTCCACGAAATCCGCGACGCGCTGCTGGCGAAGAATCCGTCCATGTCGCTCGAGGTCTACGAGCCCGCCACCGAGCTCGCGTCGATCCTCGATTCGTATCGCACCGGCTCGCTCTTCGGCGGCTCGCGCCTGCTCGTCGTTTCGGAAGTGAACGCGTTCGTCTCGGCGAAAGAGATCGCGTCGCTCTACGAAAAGTCGGTGGCCGATTGGAAGAGCGCGAAGACCGATCGCAAACGCAACTCCGCCGCGGCGAAGCTGCTGCACGTGATGGGCGTGGCCGGCGCCGATCTCGAGATGTCCGACCGCGCCATCAGCGACGCTCTCGGCGTGGCCGATTCGACGCTCGCGGAAATGCTGGCCTTCTGTCGCGCCACTGGAAAAAAAGCGGGACGCGGCGAAGACGACGCGGCGCTGCTGATGGAAGCGATCGCGAACGGCGGCGCACCGGGCGCGCTCCTGCTGATGCGCACCGGCGAGATCCCGCGCGATTCGACGACCATCGATTTGATCGACAAGCACGGCGCGGTGATCGTCGCCGATCTGACGCGCGAGAAATACAACGCGGCGCTCGAAGAAGCGATCGCGCAGCTGGCCGCGGAAGCGAACGTGCGCTTCGATGCGAACGCGATCACGCGCCTGCGTCAACGGCTCGGCATTGAGCGAATGCTCGCCGACAAGTTCTCCAAAGACGTTCCCGATCTCCGCCTGGCGCTCAATGAAGCGGAGCGTCTGGCCACGCTGGCCGGCGCGGGCAACCGCGTCACGGCGGAGATGATCGATCGCGAAGTGGCGAGCGTCGAAGGCGGCGCACGCTACGAGCTCGGCTCGCTGTTCACGGAAGGAAAGATCCTCGAAGCGATCGGCAAGCTGCGCGATCTCGTGGCGCAGGCGCGGCGCGAAGACGCGAAGATGCCGATCGAAATGCAGTACGGCCGCTTCCTCTTTCCGCTGGCCGACGAGATCCGCCAGATGATCGGCATTCATTCGTTCGCGCGCGCGAACAACGTCAATCTCAAAGCGTCGATGCCGTACAACCGCTTCAAAGACACGCTCGCCGATCGTGTGGGCGACTACCTGAAAACGTTCGGCCTCGTGCGCCAGCGCCCGCACCCATTTCCGCTGCACAAAAAGTGGGAAGCGGCGCGCAACCACACCGAAGCCGATCTCTTTCGCGCGCTCTCCGATCTCGCCGATCTCGACATTAAACGCAAGAGCGGCGGCCTGCCCGCGGACGTCGCGCTGGAGACGTTCCTCCTGCAGCGCATGCGCGGCTGACGCGCGCTACACTCGCGCGCGATGTCCACGATGGCGAACGTCCCCCGCTCCGCCTGGCGCGCGCTGTTCGCCGCGCAGCTCGGCTGGATGCTCGACGCGATGGACTTTCTGCTCTTCACCTTCGCGCTCGTGCCGATCGCGCAGGAGTTTCATCTCACGAAAAAAGAACTGAGCATTCCGCTGGCCGTGGCGCTCTTCGCCAGCGCCATCGGCGGCATGCTCTTCGGACGTCTGGCCGATCGCATCGGCCGCGTGCGCGCGATGACGTTCAGCATCCTGCTCTACTCATTCGCCACCGCCGGCCTCGCATCATCCACCGCGCTGTGGCAGCTCGTCGCCTGGCGCGTGCTCGTCGGCCTCGGCATGGGCGGCGAGTGGTCGTGCGGCTCCGTGCTCGTTGCGGAAACGTGGCCCGCGGAGCATCGCGCGAAAGCGATGGGCATCATGCAGGCCGGCTGGGCCATCGGCGCGCTATTCGCCGCCGGTTTGTCGGCGCTGATCCTGGAGAGCTTCGGCTGGCGCGTGCTTTTTCTCATCGGCGCGTTGCCCGCCGTGGCCGCGTTCATCATTCGCCGCTCCGTCGAAGAGCCCGCCGTGTGGCGTGAGCGTACGAACGAGACGTCGAGCTGGAGCGAGATGTTCAGCGGCAAGTACGTCGATCGCACCGTGCTCGCCACGCTTGTCGCTACGAGCGTTCTCCTCGCGTATTGGGGCGTGACTTCGTGGTTGCCCGCCTTTCTCGCAACGCCAGTCGCGGAAGGTGGCGCAGGGATGTCGGTGACGCGCTCCGCCGCGTGGCTGATCGTGCTGCAAATCGGCGCGTTTTTCGGCTACATCTCGTTCGGCTGGATCGCCGACCGCATCGGCCGCCGTCCCGCATTCACCGCGTTCATGATCGCCGCGACGATCGTAGTGCCGCTCTTCGCCATCTACGCGCGTACGACGCTCACGCTGCTGACGCTCGCGCCGCTCGTCGGCTACTTCGCGCACGGATACTTTTCGCTGTTCGGCGCGATGCTCGCGGAGCTCTTCCCGACGCGCATCCGCGCCAGCGCGCAAGGCTTCTGCTACAACGCCGGACGCCTCGTCTCCGCCGCCGCGCCGTATGCGATCGGCGCCGCCGCGCAAACGCGCGGACTCGGATTCTGGATCTCCGTCGACGCGATGTTCTTCGCCGTCGGCGCGATGCTGATCTGGCTCCTCCCCGAAACAAAAGGCGTCGAGTTGTGATCCTCTCCGCCGACCTCGGCGAAGGCTCGCCCGGCGAAGACGAGCTCTGGCCGCTCCTCGATGCGGCAAACGTGGCGTGCGGCGGCCACGCCGGTGACGACGCGTCGATGCAACACGCCGCCGAACGCGCACGCGAGCATCGTGTGACGCTGGGCGCGCATCCGTCGTATCCCGATCGCGAACACTTCGGCCGCCGTTCGCTATCCATCTCGCCCGACGCACTCCGCGCATCGCTCGCGGAACAATTACGCGCGCTGCAACGCTACGCGCCGCTGCACCACGTCAAACCGCACGGCGCGCTCTACAACGACGCGCACGCGAACCGCGCGCTCGCCGACACGATCCTCGCCGCGATGCACGACGTCGATCCACAACTCGCCATCGTCGCGCCCGACGCCTCGCAAATGGCCGCCGCTGCACGCGCCATCGGAACACGCGTGATCCGCGAAGCCTTCGCCGATCGCCGCTACGAACCAACCGGCGCCCTCACCCCGCGCAGCATCCCCGGATCGACACTCACGATCGAAGAAGCCGCCGCGCAAGCCGCGCTGCTCGCGCGCGAAAACACCGTCATCACACGCGACGGCACGCGCCTCGAAATCCCCTTCGACACCCTCTGCATCCACGCCGACATGCCCCACGCGCGCGAGCGTCTCCTCGCCATCCGCACCGCCCTCGGCCGTTGACAACCTCGCCAGAACCGGCGACGATGACCGACCCTCGCGCGTCCTGCATTGCTGTGGTGTAGCTCAGTTGGTAGAGCGCCGGATTGTTAATCCGGTGGTCGTAGGTTCGAGCCCTACCGCCACAGCCAGCGCAGCGCGCGACTCCCGCCTCAGGCGCGATTCGACTGCAGCGCCATGTAGTTCACGTCCACCGTTCGCGTGAGGATCAAACTCGCGCGTGCTGCGGCGAAGGCTCGCGCGAATTCCGGCTTCAGTTGCGGCAGGCGTGAGCTGCCTCCGCGCGGTTTGAGCTCCGGGGCGTATTCGACCGCCACCGGCGCGCTTTGGTGTAGACGCACGCGGGCGCGCACGGGGAAAACGGCCGACGTGGAACGCGGCCTCGCGCTTCCTTTCAGGTACGTCAGCGTGTGATTGCGGTGGTGATCGAGCCAGATCGCGGAAGTCTCGGCGAACGGCTCGCGCAGGCCGGGGACAGCCGAGGTGAGACCGAACTTTTGGTTGAGATAGGCGGAGGCGAGATCCGCATCTTCTTTCTCTCCGATCAGGCGGTTCCACTGCTCCCGGGTGATCACGCTCCAGTCCTTCCATCCGGCTTGCCGCAGCGGCGGAAAGCGGCCGGTGAACTCCGCGGCCACGCGCACGGGCGTGGCGGCGGCGGTGGACCATCCCTGCGGATCAGGATCGCGCCAGTCCGTTTCGCTGGGACCGTTGTCGGCGCCGCCGAGGACGAAGAGCATCGTCTTGCCGGCGGTCGTGTCGGCGCCGGTGCCGATGTCGATCACCGTACCATCCGGAATGGGCTCCGGAAGCACGGCGCGTTGTTGCTGAATCCAGCCAGGCCGCGTGCTCGTGCCGATCTCGTTGTAGAACTCGGCGTTCGATCGCCGGATCGTCTCGACCGCCATTCCCTCCGCCACCTGCCACTCCGCCCGCTGAATGGCAGCCAGCGCCTGGTATTGCTCGAGATAGTCGTAGAACTCGCGCAGCGCGTGCGAATCGGCGGGAGTAAGGAAGCGATTGCGGCGAAGGAGCAAGCGGCCGTAGCCGGTCACCAACTCGTCCTCCGACGCCGTGCTGGCGATCAGGTTCGTGATCTTCTCGACATTGACGTCCGCGCCCTTGCGGCCGGCGAGCTCGCGGAACTGCTCCTTCTTGCGCTGCAGAAGGTTCGTGGCCTCTTCGACCTGATCGGGAGTGGCGGGCGACGACAGAACATTGGCGAGGTTTTCCGCGGCCAGCGCGACCTCCTGCAGGCCGTGGTGATTGATCGAGTTCACGTCTGCGCGCAGATCCTTGAAACGGACCATCAGATTCGTGAACGCGGCTTCATCGACGCGGTGGGCGAGACTTTCCACCGTGCTCTGAAGACGATCCAGCTTCGCGTTGACCTGGCTCAATTGCTCGAAGATGTCGCGCAAGAGAGCGGGCGTCGGATCGCCGAGGCCGAGGCGCGACATGATGAAACTGAAGGCGGCGCCGGCGACTCGGTTTCCGGCCGCCTTCGCGAACCAGAGAACGAAGTCCTCCGCCGGATGGGGACCGGCTGCATTCAACGTGAGGATCTGCTCTTCTGCGGCGACCGGAGGCTTGGTTCGTGACATCGCCCTTCTCCTTCCGGAGCCGCTCGCGCGCGAACGCGGTTACTCCGTTTGTATCGCCGCAACGCGCGGAAACGTGAACGAGAACGTGCTGCCGGTGGCGAGCGTGCTCTCCACTTCGATCCGGCCGCCGTGTGCTTCGACCGCGAGCTTGCAGAAGGCGAGACCGAGTCCGGTGCCGACTCTGCTGCGCGGATCGAGCTGACCGAACTTCTCGAAGATACGCTCAAATGCGTCCGCGGGGATACCTCGTCCTGTATCCGCCACTGCAAAGCGAACGCTCTGTCGATCGTCGCCTGCGCTGATCGTCACCGTGCCTTGCGGCGTGAATCGGATGGCGTTCGCGATCAGATTGACCAGCGTGCGACTCAGTTTGTTCGCGTCTCCGGTGAAAGGTGCGAGCCCTTCCTCGATGCTCGCCACGAGCGAAGTGCCACTCAGCTCCGCGAGGCTGCGCACTTCGGCGATCGCATTCGCGACGAGCGTCGCGGCCGAGAGCTCTTCGTAATGAAGCGCCATCCGGCCGGCCTCCATTTTTTCGACGTCGAGCAGGTCGTTGATCATGCCGAGGAGCGTGCGGCCGCCGCCTGCTGCGATGTCGATCATCTCGCGCTGCATCTCCGTGAGCGTGTTTCCGCGGCCGACCATGTCGATGCCGGCGATGACTGCCGTCAGCGGCGTCCGCAAGTCGTGCACGATCATGTTCCGCAGATCGTCGCGAAGCTTCTCGGCTTCCTGCAGACGTTTGTAGTTTTTCTGCAGCTCGTCGAACAGCAGGGTCTCGCGATCGCGGCTTCTTTTTTTCTCGAGACAGGCGCCGATGCGCGCCTGCAGCAGCGTCGGGTTGAACGGCTTCGCCAGATAATCCTCGGCACCCGCCCCGATGCAGCGCACCACCGACTGCAGCTCATCGATCGCCGAGATCATCACCACCGGGATGTGCCGGAGGCGATCGTCGGACTTCACGCGCTGCAGCAATTCGTAGCCGTCCATGTCCGGCATCATGATGTCGAGCAGGATCAGGTCGAACGCCGTCTCCTGCATCATCGCGAGCGCGTCGATGCCATTGCTCGCCGTGATCACCGTGTGCCCCTGACGCTTGAGGCGGCGCGAGAGCACGTCGCGGTTCGCGGCGAGGTCATCGACCACGAGCAGCGTGCCGGGCGCGATGACCTTCGTTTCCGCTGCTACGGATGCCGCACGCAGATCTTCCGCACGGCGCCGCGCCGGTGCGAACGCGGCGCGGTCGGCAATCGGAATGAAGTTCTCCTCGATCAGCGCAAGGATGCGGTAGCCGGCAGTGCGGATTTTTCCGAGATCGCCGGTCAGCCCTTCCCCTTCGAGAGCCCCTTCCTCGCAAAGCATGTCGGAGTAGCCGATGATCTGATTCAGCGGCGTGCGCAAATCATGGAGCAGCGCTGCTGTGACACTCGTCTTCGTTGTCTGCGCGAGATCGGTCACGGGGAGATTCGCTCCGCACGCGGCGCCAGCAACGCCTCGATCTTGGCCATGAGTCGCGGCATGTCGATCGGCTTCGTATCGAAATCGTCGCAGCCTGCCTGCAGTGCCTTTTCGCGATCGGTCTCCATGGCGTGAGCGCTCAGCGCAATCACCGGGATTTGCCGCAGGTCGCTATCCGCTTTGAGGCGTTGGGTGGCCTGCCATCCGTCCATCACCGGCAGGCTCAAATCCATGAGAATGAGATCGGGCTTGGATGCGGCAGCGGCGTCGATGCCCGCCTGTCCCTCGAGGGCGAGAATGATCTCGAAGCCTCGCTTTTGCAGCCGGCGCGACAGCATGTCGCGATTCATTTCGTTGTCTTCCACGATCAGGATGGTGGTCATGCGTCGAGAGTTTTCTGCGGCGCCAGCCGCGGGGTATTGCTGTCGGTGAGTGCGTCGCGCACCTGCTCCAGGAGTGAATCGCGCGATGCGCCTTCCTTCTGAAGGATCGTATGGACGTAGCCATTCAGACGGCGGCGGTCGTCGCTGTCGAGGTCCTGCGACGTGATCACGATGATCGGGATGGAGCGCCACTCCGGATGGTGCCGCACGGCAGCGGCGAACTCGAATCCGTTCATGACCGGCATGATCAGATCGAGAAAAATCAGGCTCGGACGATGTGCCTGCATGCTCTTCAGCGCGGCCGCGCCGTTTTCCGCTTCGGAAACCGACCAGCCTTCCCTCTCCAGCATCGCGCGCGTGACGTCGCGAAACGACGCGTCGTCATCGACGAGCAGCACGGGACAGGGTGGGTTGGGGCACATGTGTTTCTTCACGATCTGCGACAACCGCACGCGATTGACGGGCTTCGTCGCGTAGTCGGATGCGCCGAGTGCGAAGCCGCGCTCGGGATCGTCCACCATCGTCAGCATGATCACCGGCACGTCGCGCAACGCGCGGTCGGCTTTCAGCGCCGACAGCACGCTCCACCCGTCCATGTCCGGCATCATGACGTCCAGCGTGATCGCGGCCGGAGCGAGTTGGCGCGCCAGCCGGACACCCTCGACGCCGCCGCTCGCGGTGCGAACGGTGAAGCCTTCCTTGCCGAGGTAGCGCTGCATCAATTCGCGCTGCACGGGATCGTCGTCGATGACGAGCACGCAGGTTCCCGGCGCCGGAAGCGATTCGACGTCGTCGACTGTGGCGGGATCGAGGACGGCTGCAGGCTTGCGACGGTCCTCGATGCCGATGTCACCCAACGGCTGATCGGGCACGACCGCCGGCAGCTTGATGGTGAAGACGCTGCCTTCGCCGCCGACGCTGTGTACGGTGACGTCGCCGCTCATGATCTGGCAGAAGCGGCGCGTCAGTGAGAGTCCGAGACCGGTGCCGCCGAACTTGCGCGTCGTCGACGCGTCGGCCTGCGTGAACGGTTGGAACAAGCGCACGATCTGGTCGGCATCGAGTCCGATGCCCGTGTCGGAAACGCGGAAGACGATCCAGTCCGCATTGTCCATGACCTGCCGCTCCGTCTCCAGCTTGATCGATCCATCGTTCGTGAACTTCGCTGCGTTCGACGCGAGATTGAGCAGCGCCTGCCGCACCTTGCTCAGATCCGCGACCATCACTCCGATGTCCGGCGGACAGAGCACCTCGAGGTTGTTTCCGTTCTGCCTGGCCTGAATGGCGATCGTGGATACGACCTCGTTGATGAGCTCCGCGATCTCGAAACGCTCCAGGTGCAGCTCCATCTTGCCGGCCTCGATCTTCGAGAGGTCGAGGATGTCGTTGATGAGTCCGAGCAGATGTTTGCCGGCGCCGGAGATCTTCGCGAGATCCGCGCTGAACTGCGGAAGGTCCAGCTCTGCCACCTCCTCCTGCAGGATCTCGGAGTAGCCGAGAATCGCGTTGAGAGGCGTACGCAGCTCGTGACTCATGTTGGCGAGGAAAAGGCTCTTCGTGCGATTCGACGTTTCCGCCGCTTCCTTCGCTTTCGCGATTTCTCCCTCGCCGCGCCGCCGGATGGTGATGTCTTCCATCGCCAGCACGAGCAGCTCGGCATGGCTGCCCTGCCGCAGCTTTCGCGCATTGAGGAGCATGACGCGGCGGCCGATGCTCGGGAAGTCGTGCTCGAGCTCGAAGTCGTTGAAGACCGAGCTGGCGGGAACGATGTCCTCGAGCAGCGTGCGGAGAGCGGCGATGTCCCACTGTCCGTTTCCGAGCTCGTAAATGAGCCGGTTCTCCGTGTCCGCCAGCGTGACCTGGAAGGTGTCGTAGAACGCGCGATTCGCCGCGTGCACGCGCAATGCGGCATCGAGAATCAGCAGTGGCTCGCGGACGGTGTCGAACAGATCCTGCGAGAAGTTCGGCATCCCCGCGGTCAAGGGTGAAGCGCCATCGAATACGACGGGTTCAGTCATGGATCGCTCCTGGTGGTCAACCGGACGCGATCGCCAGGCGCGGTCAGTCGGATATGGGACGGAAAAAGACTTCTATCGCTGCGATTCGTGAGCCCGGCGGCCGCTCGTTGCCATGGGTGCGTCATACCCGTTTCGGCACGAACAGCATCGCCGCACCGGCCACGATTGCGGCGACGCCCGCCCACAGCGGGATGTTGATCGTCTTCTTCTCATCGACCGCGAAGTTGAACGGTCCCACTCGCGCCGCGTGCGTCGTCTTCGTGTAAGAGACGCTCCCCATCACCAATCCAGTCACGCCGGCGACGATCAGCACCAGCGCGACTACTTTGAGCGTGCTCACGACCACAACCTGCGCCCGCTCCTGCGGCTGGTGAAGAGCCGGACCACGAAGAGAAGAACGACTGCGCCGATGAACGCGACGATCAGGCTGCCGACCAGGCCGCCGCCGAGGCTCACGCCGACTGCGCGGAAGAGATAGCCGCCGAGGAAGGCGCCGATTACGCCGACGACGATGTCTCCGAGCAGACCGAAGCCGCTGCCTTTCATGAACTGCCCGGCCAGCCAGCCGGCGACTGCGCCGATGATCACAAACCAGAGAAGCCCCATGGAATCCTTCTTTCTGACGTTGCCGCAGCAAGCTGCAGCGGATGGTTGAGAACCGTTCCCCGAAAGGGGCGGTCGCTCTGCGCTCATGGTGGGAAGGGAGAAGGATGACGTCGATGAGACGGCCGGCCGGCCGCGTGCCGTCAGCCGTGTGGCGGGCGGGTACGTGCCTGTTGCGCGAGAAGGATGATGCCGTTGAGCAGCTCCTCCACGCGCGGCAGGAGCTCGGGTTCGACGGTGGCCAGACGATCGATGAGCGGCTTGAGGTGCGCGATGGCGCCGACGTCGTTAGGCAGAAGATTGCCTGGTTTCTCGCCGAGGGTCTCGGCGATCTCCACGAAGTCGTCGAGGTAGAGGCCGCGCTGGTCCGATTCGAGCCTGGCCAGCTGTGCCGGCGAGATGCCGACGGTTCGCGCGACTTCGGCCTGGCTGCGGCCTGTCGATTCACGAAGCTGTCTGAGAACTCGTCCGTACACGAAATTCGTCAATGCACGTTTCTAGCCAAATAGGTAATTCATCCCGCCATTATTTCCGTTTAGGAAATTACGGCGAGGAAATCCGAATCGGTGTTACTACAGATTCCGCCATTCCCACCCCATGAAAAAACTCTCCATCCTCATCGCCGTCGCCCTCCTCGGCCTCCTCGCCTGGATCGCGGCCGCACCGGCCGATACTCCGGCCGTCGCCGCCGCTCGCGCGGTAGGAGCACCGTCCGCGATCGTTCCGCAACCGGCGGCCAAAGAGACGCGGCGCAATCCGTCATCAGCATCCGCTGCGCTGGCTGCTGATGTTCTTCCGGCAGTCGCGACGCCGCTTCCGGTGATCGGCAACGATGCCACGCCGCCGCGGCCGATGATCGTTCCGGTGGCCGGCATCGAGCGCAGTGCTCTTCGCGACATGTTCAACGAAGTGCGCGGCAATCGCCGTCATGAAGCCATCGACATCCTCGCGCCGCGCGGCACGCCCGTCATCGCCACCGACGACGGCTTCGTGAAGAAGCTCTTCACCAGCGTGCCGGGCGGATTGACGATCTATCAGTTCGATCCCGATCAGCGCTACTGCTACTACTACGCGCATCTCGATCGTTACGCCGACGGGCTGCACGAAGGCCAGCAGCTGCATACCGGCGACGTCATCGGCTACGTCGGCACCACCGGCAACGCGCCGAAAGACACGCCTCATCTTCACTTCGCGCTCATCCGTCTCGACGCCGACCGGCGGTGGTGGAAGGGGACGTATGTGAATCCCTATCCCGCGCTGGCGGGGACGTCGGGAAGATGAGGGCAGTGCACGGCCGCCGCCGCATGATTCGGCGGCTCAATCATTTACGTAGCGCTTTGCGATGAGAGAGCGTACGATGTCTTCGTGTCGGGGAACTCTCCTCGACCTTTCAGTCCGTCTGAACTAAGTCAGACATCCTGGACTCACCCCTCTTAGTTTCCACTCTCCAGCGCCATGGGCAGCTTCGTTGATCGAAGCCGCGCGGTGGGTGCGGATGAGAAGGAGCTTCAATGAAACTCTACGTGGGAAATCTCTCCAAACAGGTCACTGATGCGCAGCTCAACGATCTGGCGGTGCCGTACGGAACGCTCGTCTCCGCAAACGTCGCCACCGAGCGTGGCAGCGGCGAATCGAAGGGCTTCGGCTTCGTCGAATTCAGCAGCGCGGACGAAGCTCGCGCCGCGATCACCGGTCTCGATGGCCGCGACGTGAACGGCCAGGCTTTGAAGGTCAATGAAGCCAAGCCGCGCAAAGAGCACGGCCCGGCGACGGCCTGAAGTGACTCCCTGAAGAACGGCCGCAATGGCCGTTCTTCATTTCCCTCTGAAGGAGGCTCTCCATGATCATCTGGGCATCGACTGCGGCGGCTGTTGTGGTTGTGTTTCTCTGCTGGAATCTCTTTCGCCGCTTCGGCGCGGATCGCATCGACGCATTCAGCGACAGGCGCCGTGCGGCATCGCGCATCGTCAGCCGCGGAGAATTCTTCGATGGAAACCGGCGCCTCGACGTGGCGCTGGCGCTGACGGGAGACACCTTCTTCTACGAGAACGCAGACATGCAGGCGTCGCTCGACCTCGAGTGGGTGCGCGAAATTGAATACGACACGCGCCTGGCCACCGGCGCTGCCATCGAAGGCGGCGAGGTGCTGCGCCTGCGTTGCTACAGCCAAACGTTCGAGTTCGTGATTCCGGCCGATATGGCGGCGCGCTGGCACACGGCGCTTCCCGCGCGCGGCGACGTCACGCAATCACCCGCCGTCAGCGAGCTGACGATGACACCGGCGAGCGCGGTATGAGGAGCATGTCCGAAACTATGAAAATTACCATTCGCGAGCTCACCGACTCCGTGCGTGAACGGCTGCGCGAGCGCCTCGAGCGCGCGGCTCTCCTGCGTTGCCCGGAACACAATCAGCCCGTCGCGGCGGTGACGATCCACGGCCGCGAAAACGGCTGGTTCGATTCGGTGTGGACCACCTGCTGTTCGTCACTGGAAACGAAGGCAGCGGCGATCGTGAAGGAACGCTGTTGACGTAAGAGCGACCTACGCCCTTGCAGATCGCGTTGCTCGCGGTCGCATCACGCGTGCGGTTCATCGGCACGTGTGACTGATTGGTGCGATACATCGCCGCAAGCTCGCGTGCATCAACGCACGCCCGCGCCAGCCGACGGGTCGTTCATCACCGCCTGCCGCACCAGATTCGCCCGCCGCTGCGTCTCCTCGGCCGATCGCAGGAGGCGTTCGCTGTCGCCGTGCGCGTTGCGTGCGTGTGCGCTGGCCTGGCGGATCAGCATCGCGCGCTCCTCGAGCGCGCGGATGGCGTTCCAGAGCGAGTCCTCGATCACGTCGTCCATTTCGGAGAGGAGACTTTCGATCGTGTACGCGTGGCCGGTGTGGCAGCTTCACGGTCCACAAACCGCTCGTTCCGTCGTCCAGTCCGCCGGAGAGAATCACTCCCACCACGCGCGGTCCGTACGTCTGCGCCGCGGAGCGGAACAGCGGATCGACCGACGGGCGGAAGCGGTTCTCGCGCGGTCCGCGGGTGAGCTCGATCGCTCCTGGTGTAAGGATCATGTGGTGATCCGGCGGCGCGACATAGATGTGGCCGCGCTCGATGCGATCGCCGCGTGTCGCGTTCGTCGCCGGTAGCGAGCCCGACGCGTCGAGAATCTGCGCCAGCACGCCCGGCGAAGCGGGCGACGTGTGCACCACGACGAAGATCGTTGCGGCGAAATCCGAAGGCAGCGCGGCTGCCAGCGTTCGCAGCGCTTCGATGCCTCCTGCCGAAGCTCCGATGACGACGATGTCCTTTCCGGGCACGACGCGAATGGCTCCCGCAGGAATGGTACCAATGGCGTAGGATCGCGGCATGACCAGCAGCCCCGACGCCGGACGCGCCGCCGGCGAAACCGCGAAGCAGTTTCTCGTCGTCGGCATCGGCGGCTCTGCCGGAGCGATCACCTCGTTCCGCGACTTCTTCCGCAGTGTCGCGCCGGACAGCGGCATGGCGTACGTGGTGATCCTCCATCTGTCGCCCGATCACGAAAGCCGGCTGGCCGAGGTGCTGCAGACCTCATCGCCGATCCCGGTGACGCAGGTGCGCGACGCGGTGCACGTGAAGCCCGATCACGTCTACGTCATCCCGCCGAACAAGAGTCTGGCCATGAACGACGGCACGCTCGTGCTTTCGAACATCACCAGCGACGAAGAGCGGCGCGCGCCGATCGACATCTTCTTCCGCACGCTCGCCACTCATCACGACTCGCGCGCGGTGTGCGTGGTGATGTCAGGCAGCGGCTCGGACGGCTCGATGGGGCTGCGCCGCGTGAAGGAGTACCACGGCCTGGTGCTGGTGCAGGATCCGTCCGAAGCGGCGTTCAGCGAGATGCCGCGCAACTGCATCGCCACCGGCCTCGTCGACTTCGTCGTCCCCGCCGCGGAGATGCCGCGGCGCATCGCGCACTACCGCGAACAGCTGCGCACGATCGAAGTGGCGGAGGAAGGCGCCGGCCAGTCGAGCGAAGAAGAAACGCTGATGGAGCTGTTCAGTGTCCTTCGTCTTCGCACGGGCCATGACTTCGTCAATTACAAGCGGCCCACCGTGTTGCGGCGGATCGAACGGCGCATGGCCATTCGCGACATCCGGACGCTTCCCGAGTACGTGGCGTTCCTGCGCGAGCGGCACGACGAAGCGCATGCACTGCTGAACGAGCTGCTGATCAGCGTCACGAATTTCTTTCGCGACCGCGACGTGTGGGACAAGGTCGAGCGCAACGTCATTCCGCAGCTGCTGGCGCCGAAGCGCAACGACGATCACGTGCGCGTGTGGGTGCCCGGCTGCGCGACGGGCGAAGAGGCGTACACGATCGCCATGCTGCTCGCGGAAAAAGCGCCGCCCAACGTGCAGATCTTCGCCACCGATCTCGACGAGCACGCCATCGTGCGTGCGCGCGACGGCTGGTACAGCGACACGGAAGTGGCCGATGTTTCGCCCGAGCGTCTGCGGCGTTTTTTCATCAAAGACGGCGAGGGATACCGCATCCGCCGCGAATTGCGCGAGCTCGTGCTCTTCGCGCGTCACAACCTGCTCAAGGATCCGCCGTTCTCGCATCTCGACTTCATCTCCTGCCGCAATGTGCTCATTTACTTCAATCGTGCCGCGCAGCAGCGCGCATTGGAGGTCATGCACTTCGGCCTCAACGTCGGCGGCTCACTTCTCCTCGGCACCGCCGAGGCCATCGACGGCTCGCCCACTCTCTTCTCGGTGGTGGACAAGGAGGCGCACATCTACCAGGCGCGCCCCGCGACGCGCGTGCCCGTGCTGCCGCCGCTGCCGCGTCAGGCCACGCCGGTCGATGCGCGCACGATGATCGGCGCGGCCGAATCTCCCGCGGCGGACTCGCGATCGAAAACGCGCTTTGCGCCGATCGATCTGCATCACCGGCTGCTCGAGCAATATGCGCCTCCCTCGCTGGTCGTCGACGAGGAGTACGACGTCGTGCATCTCTCCGAGCGTGCGGGCCGCTATCTGCAGGTGCCGCGCGGTGAGTCGACGGCGAACGTGCTGCAGCTGGTGCGGCCGGAGCTGCGCATCGATCTTCGCGCGGCGCTGTTGCAGGCCGCCGAAAAGCGCGCCACCGTTGCCGCGCGCGGCCTGACGGTGCAGACCGGCGAGCTCGCGGAACGGATCGATCTGGTCGTCCATCCCGCGCTCGCCGAAGAAGCGGCGCGCGGTCTCTTTTTGATCGTGTTCGAAGAGGCGGAGGAACGCGCCGCCCGTTCTTCGCACAACGCGACGCCGGTCGCACCCGGCGCGCTCCGGCTCGAAGAAGAGCTGATGCGCGTGCGCACGCAGATGCGCGCCACGATCGAACAGTACGAGGTGCAGGCCGAGGAAGCGAAGGCAGCGAACGAAGAGCTGCAGGCGATGAACGAGGAGCTTCGTTCGACCGCCGAAGAGTTGGAGACCAGCCAGGAAGAGCTGCAGTCGGTGAACGAGGAGCTGCAGACCGTCAATCAGCAGCTGAAGGTGAAAATCGACGAGATCTCGCACGCCAGCGACGATCTGCGCAATCTCATCAGCTCGACCGACATCGGCACGATCTTCGTCGACCGCTCGTTGTGCGTGAAGCTCTTTACGCCGCGCGCGCGGCAGGTCTTCAATCTGATTCCCGCGGACGTCGGCCGGCCGCTCTCCGACATCACGAACCGGCTCGTGGCCGACGGTTTCGCCGATGACATGACGCGCGTGCTCGAGCGCTTGCAGACCGTCGAGCGCGAAGTGAGGACGCCCGACGGTTCGTGGTACCTGATGCGCCTCCTGCCGTATCGCACGGCGGACGACCGCATCGATGGCGTCGTGCTCACGTTCGTGGAGATCACTGAACGCCACAAAACCGAGGAAGCGTTGCGCGACAGCGAAACGCGGTTCCGCGCGCTCACGCAAGCGAGCGCGGATGCTCTCTACGGCATGAGCCCTGACTGGACGGAGATGCGGCAGCTCTCCGGCGGCGGCTTCCTCGCCGATGTCGTGCGCTCCGCCAACTGGATGCAGGAGTACATCGCGCCGCAGGATCACGAGCGATTGCAGGCGGCGATTGCTGCGGCCATCGCGGAGCGAAAAGCGTTGAAGGTCGATCTGCGCGTGCGGCGCATCGGCGGCAGTATTGGCTGGGCATCGTGGCGCGCCGTGCCGATCGTCGGCGCGGATGGTGAGATCGCCGACTGGTTCGGTGCGGTCACTGACATCACCGAACGGAGAGAAGCGGTCGAACGTTTGCGGCGCGCGGCGGCGCTCGATGCGTTCCGCGTGCAGCTGAACGACGCCATCACCGCGGAGAGCGATACGAAAGGCATCCGCGCCGCGGCCGCGCGCGTCGCCAACGAGTCGTTGCAAGCGGATCGCGTGCGGTATGTCGAAATGACCGCAGACGGCGAGATCCCTGCGCACGCAGAGGCAGAGTTTCCGGCGAACTTTCTGCGCAGCCGCGCGCAGCGTCTGGCGAGCGGCGAAGCGCTGCGCATCGACGATGTGAATGCCGACGCGACTCTGACCGCGGAGGAGAAGGCGGCGTTCCAGCGCCTGCACGCCCGTTCGCTCGTCGTGGTGCCGCTCATCAAGCGGGACCAGTGGGTCGCGATGGCGTACGTGCAGCACGGCACGCCGCGTGACTGGACCGATGACGAGATCGATCGCGTCTGCGAAACGGCGGAGCGGACGTGGGTGGCCATGGAGCGCGCGCGGGCCGAGGAGGCGCTGCGCGAGAGTGAAGAGAAGTTCCGGAAGCTCTTCAACTCGATGGACGAGGGCTACATCCTCGCCGACGTGCTGTTCGACGAGCACGACCGGCCGTACGACGTCCGCTACATCGAGGCAAACCGCGCGGCCGTGCGCATGGCAGGGACGGAGCTGGTCGGCAGAACGGCGCGCGAGGTGGCGCCCGACTTCGGGGCCGACTGGGTCGAAACGTCGGGGAGAGTGGCGAGAACGGGCGTTGCCGAGCGCCGCGAATCTTTCGCGAAGGCGCTCAACGTCTACTACAACTTCTACATCTTCAAGGTCGGTTCGACCGACTCGCCGCGCGTCGCCGCCATCTACGAAGACGTGACCACGCGCAAGCAGGCTGTCGACGCGCTGCGCGAATCGGAAACGCGCCTGCAGGCAATCGCCAATCTCGTCCCCGACCTCTTGTGGATGACCGACGCGAAGGGTGGAACCATCTGGCTCAACGAGCGGTGGCTCCACTACACGGGACAGACGGCGGAAAAGGCCGCGGGCTGGGGATGGATGGAAGCCGTCCATCCCGACGACCGCGCACGGCTGGCCGAGAACTATCGAAGCGCCGTGGAAGCGGGCCGTCCGTTGCAGCAGGAGCATCGCATCCGCGGCGTCTCGGGCGAATATCGCTGGTTCCTCGTCAACGCTCTGCCGGTACTCGATGAGCAGGGAAAGGTGATCCGCTATTACGGTGCGGCCACAGACGTCGACGAGCAGCGCACCGCGCGTGAGCTGCTCGAGCAGCGCGTGCGCGAGCGGACGCAGGCGCTGCTCGAACTGAGCGTCGACCGGCAGCAGCTTCTCGAGCGTCTCGTCACCGCGGCCGAGGAAGTGCGCAAGCGGATCGCGCGCGAGCTGCACGACGAGATGGGCCAGCACATCACCGCGCTGCGCGTGCGACTCGAATCGCTGCGGCCGAACGATCGCGTGGACGACCTGAAGGCGATCATCACGCACATCGATCAAAGCATCGACCGGATGACACTCGAGCTGCGCCCGCCGGCGCTCGATCAACTCGGCCTGCATGGCGCGATCACATCGCTGGCCGCCGAGTTCTCCACCGCCAGCGGCATCCGCATCTCCCTTCACCTCGGCCTCGCCGAAACCGATCGCTTTAGCGACGCGATCGAGACCGCGCTTTACCGCGTGCTGCAGGAGTCGCTCACGAACATCTGGAAACACGCCGCGGCGAAGACCGTGAGCGTGATCCTCGAGCGCGATCGCGAAGCGCTGCGGCTGATCGTGGAGGACGACGGCCGCGGCTTCGACGCCGAGGGAACTTCGGCGGACGGAGTGCGCGGACGGTTCGGACTGCTGGGCATGCGCGAACGGCTGGCGCTCGTCGGCGGAACGTTCAAGATCGAGTCGGAACCGGGAAGCGGTGCGGCGATTTACGTGCGCGTGCCGCTGGCGGTGCCGGAGAGCACCGCGTGACGAAGTCCCGCGTCTTCATCATCGACGACCACGGCGTGCTGCGCCAGGGACTGCGTCTGCTGATCGACGCGCAGCCCGACATGGAAGTGATCGGCGAGGCGGAACAGGGTCGCGGCGCAGCCGATGCAGTGACGCGCGCGGGCGGCGCGGACGTGGTGATCCTCGACATCTCCATGCCCGACATGACCGGTCCCAGCGTCGCCGAGGAACTGCGCGAAGCGTTGCCGGAGACGAAGATCGTCGTCCTCACGCGTCACGCCGAGCGCGCGTACGTGCAGCAGATGCTGCATCGCGGTGCGCACGGTTACGTGCTCAAGCAGACGGCCGGCGACGTGCTGCTGACGGCGATTCGCGCGACGGTGGCCGGGGAGTCGTTTCTCGATCCTGCCGTGGCAGGGAAGCTGTTCGAGTCAGGCACCACTCCGCGCCATGCGGGCGGCGATGAGCTCACGCCGCGCGAACGCGAGGTGCTGACGATGGTGGCGTGGGGCCACACGAACAAAGAAATCGCCTCGACGCTCGGCATCACCGTGAAGACGGTGGAGACGCACAAGATGAACGGGATGCAGAAGCTCGGCATCGGCAGCCGCGCCGATCTCGTTCGCTACGCGATGACGCAAGGCTGGCTGGAGCGGCCGGCGTAAGCGGCGCCTGCGACGCGCAACAGTCAATGATTGCGGCGGGCCGGCTGCGGGCGCGCCACCGAAGCGCCGCCGATCTCGCCCGCGACGAGCGCAGCGGCGCGAAGAACGGCCGCGCGCGTGCGGTCCTGCTCGCCGAGAGCGACTTCGCTGAGCAACTCCGCGAGCTGCACGGCGGTGCGCCGCAGCTCCTTGCGCAAATAGAGCTCGGGCATGGACGACGCGTCATTGGCGAGGAGCGCGCGGATGCCCGGCGCGGTGCGCACGAAATGCTGCAGCCCGTCGACGCTCACTCCGGGGGAGGCGTCACTTTCGCCGTACTTGCGCGAGCTGCTGCCGCCGCTCTTGCGCGCGCGCGGGCGGCCGTCGCAGCACTGGCGCACCGTCTCCAGGAGCACGTTGACGTCGAACGGTTTGCGAACGACGGCGAAGGAGGCGGGGATGCCGGACTCGTTCAGCTGCGACGCCGTGCCGGTGGTCAGAATCACCGTCCGCTGCAGCTGAGGCGCCGATCGCTCGAGCTCCTGCAGCGATTGTTCGCGGGCAGCGGGCGCGAGATTGACATCGCGCACGATGACGTCGAAGCGGCCGAGACGCGACCTGGCTTCGTGCGGTGCGGCGCATTCGACCGTGAAGCCGTCGCGCCGGAGAAGCGTAGCGATGAGCTGCCGGATGCTTTCGTCGGGATCGATGATCAGAACCGCGCCGCGGGTACCCTGGACCATGGGAGCAGGCAGGATGGCCCATCGCGCGACACGTTGTCCCTCAGGGAAATGCCGTAGCGTGCCGTCTTTCCGGCACGGCCGCGTCCGGTCGCGTGCGCCGCGTCTTCAATTTGTGATCGAAACCATGGCATTACTTCTGTAGAATTCATCAGGATGACCCGGCCCGCTTCCGTCGGCGATAACCTTCGCCACGCCCGTTTCGACCTCGGTCTCTCGCTCGCGGATGTCGCGCAGAAGGCGGGGATCAGCGTCGCCACGCTGTCGCGCATCGAGACCGACAAGCAGAATCTCGACGTCGTGCTGCTCACGAAACTGGCGCGCATCCTCGGCGTTCCTCCCGGTGAAATGTTCGGCCCGGTCACCGACACCGATCGCGCCGCCGTCACGCGCCGTCTGGCGCGCCTGCCGTCGAAGGATCGCGCGCGCGCCTTCTCGGACGCGTCGCGCGGAAGCGGCATGACCGTCGACGATCTGCTGTCGATGATGGACGTGCTGCGCGAAGAGTTGACCAAACTGCAGCGCTCGGCGCGCCGCGGCGGTACGCGCTGAGTCTGGCAAAACGGCGCAGCGAGCAGAAGCGGCGCCGATCGTGAATGCATACCCGGTGAAAACGTTCGGAAACTGCGGAACAGGCGAATTTCCGCGGCTCTTGTCCCGTTCCCCTATGTACACAGTGCTGAGGAACTCTCCTCGGCCACCGGCGCGATTCGAGCTAAGTCCAACGCGCTGGGACCACCTCCCTTAGCCGACGAGCCCCAAATCGAACTCTGCGGAATCCCGAGGCGTCGCGCCGTCTGCGCGAGGCACGTCCGCAGCGGTTTGCCGGCTTTGGAGACGAGCACATGCCAGCGATTGCCAAGACGAAGACCGCCAAGACGATCACCATCCGTGAGAAGAAGATCGCCGTTTCGGAAACGAATCTGCGCAAGGCCGCCACGCGCCTTCTGACGACGAAGCTCGTCTCGACCGAAGTCGCTTACATCCAGCGCGAGCTGGGCACGTCGGCCAGCCAGGAAAAGATGGACGCTGCGGTCGTGGCCGTGCGCACGCTGCCGTGGTCGACCATCGCCATTGCGGACTGATGCCGTGGTCGCCGTGCTGACGGCGACGCTCCTGCCCCTTGATGACGCCACATAATCCATGCGTTCTCGTCGTCGACGACGAGATCGCCATCCGCACGCTCGTCTGCAGAGTCCTGAACCGCGCCGGTCTGCGTGCGGTTCAGGCTGCGGACGGCGTGGAGGCCATCGACTGCCTCGAACAGAGCGCATTCGATGCGATCGTGCTCGATCTGATGATGCCGCGCGTTGATGGCTTCGGCGTGATGGATCACCTCATCAAAACGAAGCCGGACATGCTGGAGAAGACGATCGTGCTCACCGCGGTGCAGAAGGAAGCGGTGCGGCAGCGCGTGCATCGTCACTGTCACGTGCTCTCCAAGCCGTTCGACCTGCAGGTGCTGGTCGCGGCCGTCGGCGAGTGCGTGCAGCGCTAACGCGCGTCGCGCTCCGCACGCCACGCCTGCAGCAGCTCGCCGAACGCTTCGCCGGGCGGCCGGCACGATGCGCCGTCGAGCACGCGCAGCGGCGCGAGCTCGGTGAGGCTGCCGGTGAAGAACGCCCCTTCGCGCAGTTCGTCAACTGTAGGCGCGCGAGGCTCGATCGTGTATCCGAGGTCGTTCGCGCGCGCGAGCAGCCACTCGCGGACGATGCCGGGGAGTAC
>DASSMK010000102.1:0-5331 GCA_035688915.1 Thermoanaerobaculia bacterium | reverse complement strand
CCCCGCCGGGTTCTGTCACGCGGTTTCGGCGGGGCAAGCCCCGCCGCTCCAACGTGTTTCGCTAGAGCTGCACTTTCGTCAAAGCTTGCTGCTCTTTCGCGACCACTTCCGCAGGGAGTGGCGCGTAGCCGAGTTGCGCGGCGAACTGCTGGCCGTCCGTGAGTGCCCACTTCATGAAGTCCACCATGACCTGCGCGCGTTGCTTGTCGTCCGCGTTCTGGTAGAGCAGCAGCCAGGTGAACGATGCGATGGGATAGGCGTTCTCTCCGTCCGCGTTGGTGATGGAGACGCGGAAGTCGTCCGGCACCTGCACGCCGCTCGCGGCGGCGGTGACGCTATCGAGACTGGCGGCGATGAACTTGCCCGCTTTGTTCTGCACGCTGCCGAAGCTGATGTTGTTCTGCGACGCGTAAATCAGCTCGACGTAGCCGATGGCTCCGGGCGTTTGCTTGACGAGACCGGAGACGCCTTCATTGCCTTTCGCGCCGACACCCGCGGGCCACTGCACCGAGGTCGCCACGCCGACTTTTTGCTGAAACGCGGGCGAGACCTTGGAGAGATAGTCGACAAAGATGTACGTCGTGCCGGAGCCGTCGGAGCGATGCACGACCGCGATGTCCGTCGCCGGCAGCGTCACGCCGGGATTCGCTTTCGCGATCGCCGCGTCGTTCCACTTTTTGATTTTGCCGAGGTAGATGTCCGCGAGCACCGCGCCCGGGAAGTTGATCGGCTGCGTGATGCCGGGGAGGTTGTAGATCGGCACGACGGCGCCGAGGACGGTGGGGAAATGCAGCACGGCGCCGGGTGCGGCTTTCAGCTGTTCGTCGGTCATCGGACCGTCGGTCGCGCCGAAGAACACCGTCTTCGCGGTGAGCTGGCGAATGCCGCCGCCCGAGCCGATCGACTGATAGTTGATCTGCACGTTCGGGTGCGCCTTCGCGTATTCGGCGAACCACTTCGAGTAGATCGGATACGGGAACGTGGCGCCCGCGCCGTTGATGGTGAGCGCGCCGCCGCTGGTCTGCGGCGCGTTTGCGGTGACCGGCTTTTCGCTGCCGCCGCAGGCGGCCAGCGCGGCCGCGAGAATCATGACGATGATCGTTTTCTTCATACGCTGCAGACGATGACCGCGCGCGGGAAAAACCGCGCGCGGTCCGTATGAAGTTTGTGTAAAGAAATGAGCCGCTGCTCTACAGCTTGATGCGCTTCAGCGCCTCCAGCTCCAGCGCCACCACTTCCTTCGGCAGCGGCGCGTAGCCGAGATCCTTCGCGTATTTCTGACCGTCGGTCAGAGCCCACTTCATGAAATCGACCATCGTGCGGGCGCGCACTTTGTCGCGCGGCGCTTCGTAAAAGAGCAGCCAGGTGAACGACGAGATCGGATAAGCGCCGGCGCCGGGCGCGTTGGTGATGGAGACGCGGAAATCTTTCGGCATCGCCGCGCCGCCCGCGGCTGCCGCGGCGGCGGTGACGCTGTCGGTCGAGGCGACGACGAATTGTCCCGCCGCGTTCTGCACCGCGCCGTAATCGATCATGTTCTGCAGCGCGTAAATCAGCTCGACGTAACCGATCGCGCCGGGCGTCTGCTTCACGAGACCAGCCACGCCTTCATTGCCTTTGCCACCCACACCCGCGGGCCAATTCACCGACGTCGCGACGCCGACAGTCTTCTTCCAGATGCGCGAGACCTTCGCCAGGTAGTCGCAGAAGATGTAGCTCGTGCCGGAGCCGTCCGAACGATGCACGACCGTGATCTCCATGTTCGGCAGCGTCACACTGGGGTTGAGATTGCGAATGGCCGCGTCGTTCCAGCGCGTCACTTTGCCGAGGAAGATGTCGGCGAGGAGTGCGCCGGAGAAGCGGAGCTGCTTGTCGACGCCGGGGATTTCGTAGACCGGCACGACGCCGCCCAGAACCGTCGGCAGATGGAGGATGCGCGACGGCGCGGCGAGAATCTGCTCCTGCGTCATCGGGCCGTCGGTCGCGCCGAAGAAGACCGTTCCGGCGCTGAGCTGGCGAATGCCCCCGCCGGATCCGATCGACTGATAGTTGATCTCCACGTTCGGATGCAGCTTGTTGTACTCCGAGAACCACTTCGAATAGATCGGGTACGGGAACGTCGCACCCGCGCCGTTGATCTGTACCGTCTGCGCGTTTGCGTTTGCAGACACTCCGAGCACCGCGGCGAGCGCCGCCAGTAAAACCAGCCGTTTCATTGGGTCTCTCCTTAGAAGTTCAGCAGCAGGTGAAAGCCGTAGCGCGTGTCGTCAGGCCGTGCGGTCGAGAAGCCCTTCTGCTCGAGCGAGTCGTAATCGAGCAGCACCGCCGCGGTCACACCTTTCGGCGTCGGCACCCAGTAGGAGACGCCGAAGATGTTGCGGTCGCGCTCCTGATCCGTGTCGGTGTTTGGCTCGAGGTGATCGTGCCGCGCCAGCACTTCGAAGTTGTGCGGCAGCTTCGGCGTGACCCACGCGGACCAGCCTTTCGCATCGATCGTCGGATTGTGCGACGAGCTCTGATCCTTCGCCGTCATGTAAATGAATCCGGCATTCGCGCGTGCATGCTCGAAGGTGATGTCGGCCACGGCGCGCGTGCGCTTCGCGTCCTGCAGGTAGTTGTCGGCGTCGTAGAAGCCGCTCATGCGGAGCCCTTTCCAGATCCCGCCGAGCGGCAGCGGCCGCACTGTTCCGCGAATCTGAAACGCCTTCTCATCATTCGCTTCGGTGCGGCTGTAGCCTTCGCCGTTGTAGAAGCCCGCGTAGATTTCGCCGTAGCCGTTCGGAATCATCCAGCGGCCGCCCAATCCATTGTCGGAGGCGATGAGATAGCCTTCGCGATCGACGAAGACGGGACCCTGAAAGCGGTAGCGGTAGACGGTCTCCTGATAGTCGATGAGCGGCGTCTGTTGGAGGCCGAGGCGGACGAACGAGCCTTTGGTCGTCCAGTCGTCGAGGTTCAGCTGCGCGAATGCGTATTTCAAGCGGAAGGTCTGGCTGCCGTTGAGCGAGCTGCCGGTGCCGCTCTCGCGCGCGATGTCGGGCGTGATGCGATACGACACGCGATGAAAGAGCTGGCCTGTGAGATTGATGTACGCACGCGCCACATTGAACGAGCTGGGATGCACAACGTTGCCGTCCGCATCTTTCGTAGTCGGGGAATCGACGTAGGTGTAATCGGCGAAGAGCGTTCCGCCCACTTTGATCGACGGCGTGTCATCCGGCGGTGTAGTGGCGGCGGCGGGTGTGACCTGTGCGCCGGCGGTTGCGGCGAAGAGCGCGACGAGAAGAACTGCAGCAAAACTGCGCATCAATGAATGGACCTCCATCGTTAACTGCGCGCAGTCTGAGACCGCCGCGTGCCGGTGCAATGAGCGTCCGGTAAATTCGAAGTAAAGCGCAGACCGCTACAATCCGCCAGCATGACTGCGGAAAACCACTCGGGCGAGCGCTTCATCGTCTTCCTTCGCCACGGCACGGCTGAGGATCCGAACGGCAAAAGCGATGCGGAGCGTAATCTCACGCCGGAAGGTCACGCGGAGATGAAACAGATCTCGCGCGGTTTGGAAGAAGTGCTTTCGAAAGCCGACACCGTGATCGCCAGTCCGCTCGTGCGCGCGCAACAGACGGCGGTGTGGGTCACGAAAGCCTATCGCCTGCGCGTGAAAGTGGAGACGAGTGAAGCCCTCGCCCCGGGCGCTTCGCCCGACGACTTCCTGGCCTTACTCGCCGCTACGCCCGGCCGCCGCGTGATCTGCGTGGGCCACGAACCGACGCTCACGAATCACATGCGAGCACTCGTCCGCGGCACGCTCGCGAACCTGGGTCTGCAAACCGGCGGCGCCTACGGCGTGCGCGTGAGCGCGAGCGGCATCGCCGCGCTGGAGTGGGTGCTGACGCCGAAGATTTTGCGGAAGCTGGGAGAGGCCGATTGAAAAACCGAATTGAGAATTGAGAATGAAGAATTGAGAATTGTGGAGCGCGGCTTCCGCCGCGACGCCTTTCATTCTCAATTCTCAATTCTCAATTCCGTCACGCGCTAACCCGCAAGGGGTAACCGCATGGTGAAGACGGACCCCCGTCCTTCCTCGCTCTCCACCGTGATCGTTCCCCGGTGGGCTTCCACGATGGCCTTGGCGATGTAGAGGCCGAGGCCGAGGCCGCCGTAGTAGCGGCTGGAGACGTTGCGGGCGCGGTGGAAGCGTTCGAAGAGCTGCGGGATTTCGTCGCGCGGGATGCCGATGCCCTGGTCGATCACCGACGTGAGCATCTGCGTGTCCTCGATGTTCACCACCACTTCGATGTCCGTGCCTTCGGGCGAGTACTTCAGCGCGTTCGAGATGAGGTTGTCGACGACCTGACGCATGCGATCGGGATCGGCGACCACGATCGATTCCGCGCGCGTGGCGTCGAAGCGCACGCCGCGCGAGGGGTTCTGCACGCGGAACGCATTGACGCGGCCGCCGATGAAATCGACCCAGCGGATCGCTTGCGGATGGATCTGCAGGCGATTCGTTTCGATGCGCGAAACGTCGAGCAGCTCCGAGATCAGCCCCATCATCCGCTCGATCTCGCCGAGCACTGCGTTGATGTACGTCGCGCGCTCTTCGGGCGCGAGATCGTTCACGGTTTGCGCGAGGAGCTGCGTGTAGCCCTTGATGGTGGTGAGCGGCGTACGCAGCTCGTGCGAGGCCACGGAGAGGAACTCGTCTTTCTTGCGATCGAGCTCCTGCAATGCGGTGATGTCGCGGATCACGAGCACCGCGCCGACGACGCCGCCTGATTCGATCGGCGCGGCGGCGATGGAGAGATCGAGGTCCTTGCCGCTGATGGCGTGCTTGCCGATGGCCAGGTAATCCGGCACGGTCTGGCCCGCGAGCGCTTTTGCGAACGGCAGATCGTCGCGCTGGATCTCGCGTCCGTCGGGGTAGCGGAGATTGAAGCGTTCGAACGAGCCGTGCTCCACCGCTTCGCGGCGTGAGGCCAGTCCGAACATGTTCAGCGCGGCCTGATTGACGTCCACGACGGTGGCGCTCGCGTCGTAGACCCAGAGGCCGTCCGTCATCGAGCCGAGGATCGAATCGAGACGGGCGGAGCGCTCGGCCATCATGCGCGCGAGGTCTTCGATCTCACGTTTGGCGCGCACCTGGTCGGTCACGTCCTGCGTGAGGATGGTCAGACTCTGCGTGATGCCGGAGAAGCGTCCGCGCGACGCAGAGATGATGCGGTTCACGTAGAGCGTGTCGGGGCCGGGAATCTCGAGCGCTTCGTCGATGCGCGTCTCCCCCGATTCGGCGACCTGTTTGAGGATGCGATCGAAATCGGGGATCACTTC
>DASSMK010000101.1:0-33276 GCA_035688915.1 Thermoanaerobaculia bacterium | reverse complement strand
AGGTTCGCCTGTGAGCCTTTTCTACTGCTCGTCTGATTCGCGTCCTTACAATCGTTCCTTGTTCGGGTTGGCCTGATGTGCGAGAGAAGAAAGCTTCTGCGCGGACCGAATGAGCAACTGATAGCACAGCATTCGCAATCGGTTCAGACCACGCTGCGTGCCGTGCTGCCGCCAGTTGGTATAGGTGCCACCGCTGAAGCGTTCCGCTTCCAGGCTACTGTAGTAATACAAAGCGATGGAGCGGCGCCAATGCCCCGCTTCAATGGGAGTAGAAAAGCCATGCACCGACTCATCATCGGTGCGGAAGATGACACAAGTGCCCCATCGAGGAACGACGACGGTCGTCGGACGTGCCTCGCCCTTTCGCGACAGCTCGAGGCACCCACCCCAACTCTCTTCCCATTCCGGGTTCAGATACAACAACAAATTGACGCGCCGATACAATCGCAACCTTTCATAGTAATGAAAATCGGTATGTGGCACTAAAACGCCACCCGGGCCACTACAATGAAGACCGCCTCCTTCATAGTAAGGATCAGGAATCAGGCCGCTGATGCCCGTTACCCTCTCCAAAAAGCTGAGAAATGGCGGCGAGGAAAGCTCATAGAACATCGACACCAACAACGGCTCAATCAAATCGGTGTCGCGGCAATACATCTTGCCCGACTGATAAAAATCGCCACGCTTACTCCAGCAGTGAGAATCCGGCGCCGGGTAACTCTCTTCGACCGCGTCGGGCGTCAAATGGAGAAAACGCTCCAGCACGAGATGCGGAAACGGCGCGGCACGCTTGAATTCTGAAGCCAGACGATCCACGTGCTCGCTCGAGTAGTCTCGGAAAGCGAAGAAGGATTGCCTGCTAGTCGTTATGGCCAACGGCTTCTTCGCGTTCGCTTCCACGGGCGGCATCCTACTACGCGAAGGTGACGGAAAACGCTTCTGCGTCCATCCAGATGTTCTGCCGTTCAGCTGAGCGCATGTCTCAACTTGGCGAACGCGACGCGGCACACCCGTTGTCGCGACAACAGCAGCGACCCATTATCACAATGCGCGGCTTCAGCTCTCCATGTCAGCGCACGGCATGCGGTCAGGCAGCAGCGGCGAGGTGAGGCGAATGAGTATGACCGCACAGCGCTGATCTTCGGTGAAGTAGTCGGAATCGATCTTGCGAACTTCGTACGTGGCGACCGTAGTCGTGCCGACCTCGAAGTCGATCATCAGTTCGGCGCACGCTGAACAGCCGACGGTGCGAGTGTCACCTCGCGAAAGCGAGCACCTCGAGCCGCAGCTCGCCAAGCCGAAGCCTTCGCACGCGTGTAGGACACTGAGGTCATCGCGCTGTCCTACGGTGATCGGGATTGCTGATGTTGCCGCGGCTAACACTGCGCACGAATTTGGAAGTGACGGAATTCGACTGGAGGCGACGTTAGTTGACCTGTCCGTCATTGGCGGATAGGCTGACGAACGCGTGCTTGAATTCCGTGAGACTGCGTTCTTCACTCGAGCGATCGTCGAAGCCCTATCGGATGACGAGTACGCAGAGTTGCAAGGTGCGCTGGTCGTCAATCCTGAAGCAGGAGATCATCCGCGAGACAGGTGGTCTTCGCAAACTTCGATGGTCGCAACAGCGGCGAGGGAAGGGCAAGCGAGGTGGCATTCGCGTCATCTACTACTGGTACGCGGCGGGTGATGTTGTCTATATGCTTCTCGCGTATTCCAAGGACGAGCGTGACGATCTGTCCTCACCACAGAAGCGGTTGCTCGTAAACCTCGTCAAAGAGGAGTTCAGATGAGAAAAACGCTGTTTGACGAACTAGTGTCAAGCATCAAAGAGGCCGGCAAGATCCATCGTGGCGAAACCAAGGCCTCACGCACGTTTGTCTTCGAGCCTGAAGATGTGCGGGCGATCCGCGAGAAACTCCACAAGTCGCAAGCGGAATTTGCGCAGATGATTGGTGTAAGCGTAGCCACGTTGCAGAACTGGGAGCAAGGGCGGCGGCAGCCGCAAGGGCCCGCGCGTGCATTGCTGCTGGTCGCGTCGAAGGCTCCAAATGCGGTCATTAAAGCACTCAGCGCAAGTACGCGTCGCGGCGCCTAACTTTTGACTGAAGCTGACACCGCCCGGCCTCGGTCCGGGGCTAAAGCCCCTGGTTCAGCGACAAATACGGCGGCACGCCGCTTGACATCCTCTCGCGCTGACGGTCGCTGGGCAGAAGCTGCGCGACATCTTCACTTGTGAGTCCGAGGTGCTCGGCGAACCACTCTCGAGATTCGGCGAGGGAGTGTTCACAACCGTCGCTTGCGAGGCGAAGCATCGGCAGCATGAAGGATTGGAAGTCCGGAACAGGCATTACCAGGAGTTTACACGGAGGGTTAACCAACCCGCGATCCGTCACGCGGTTCGTCACCGGGTCAGTGCGTCTGCCGAAACAGGCAACCTATGTGACAGTGAACTGGTGACGCGTATAGATAAAGCGATCTATGGCTTCTGAAGAGAGTCGGCGACGGCATACCGAAACTGAAGACGCTTGATGCATTAACAGCACCAACGCCGGACCGGCATACGGCTAAGCAGCAAATCCTTGAGATTCGTGAGTGACGGCCGCGCAGCGCCTTACGCGCTCAGCTGCACAGCCCCCGCGATCCATGTCCCTGACGCGCGGCGGTCGCCGGGGCTGTGTCAGCTGCAGCGCGGCCCCCGCACACCTCACCCCACCCGAATCGCCGACCCAACGAACGGCACCACCGCCCCATAACCTGCCGGCGGCGTCAGCGTCTCCGTCGCGGCGGTGCCCCATTGCGTGATGCCGAAGCCGATCAGGTCCGCCAGGTCGTACTCCACGCCGGTGAAGCGGAAGCGTTGCGAGGCAACGAGCCGTGCGGTGAAGACGTTGGAGAGCAGCGTTGCGCTCGAGGAGATGCCCACCTTCACCGTCGGCACGATGGCCACGCGCTCGAACGTGCCGATGCACACGCCTTGCGCGAAGCTCATCGGATCGTCGAACGAAGCGCGGGGCACATCGCGCAGATAGAGCCGGAACGTGCCGCGCGCGTCGAGTCCCACGTCCAGCCCGCCGTTCGAGATCGATGGCGCGGTGAACGGCTCGGCGGCGAAGGTGAAGAAGGCGGTGGATTCGGAGCGCTGCTTGTCCGCGAACAGTGGCGCGTCGATGCCCTGCAGGTGCAGAAAGTAGCCGACGTCGAGCAGCTTCGCCGGTGTCGACGTCGTCGAATAGAACCGGCCGGTCACGTACCACACCACTTCGCCCGTGCGCGCGATGTCCATGCGCGCAGATTGTAGTGACGTAACGCGACGACGCGGCCGGCGAGATCGTACGGATGCGCGTCCGCCGGAGCGAACGAGAGTCCCGCGCGGTCAATCGGTGGTCGGGAAAATACATCATCGGATCGGCGTGACCGCTAAACTGCGGCGAGGATGAGTTTTCTTGGGGCGAGCTGTCCATACTGCGGTGAGTCAGTCGAGCTGTCGATCGATGAAAGCGGCGGCGACCGCCAATCGTATGTGGAAGACTGCCCCGTCTGTTGTGCGCCCTGGCAGGTGGAGATTTCGCGGGACTCGGACGCTGATTGGAACGCCGTCCTTCGCACCACCGACGACTAGCTACGCACGTACAACCATTGTGCGTCGCGAGATGGGCGATGTCCGGCAGTGCCACTCGACCACAGCGGCGTCGCAATGACGAAAACGCGGAGCTCCAGTCCGGCCCGGCGGCACGACCGTTGCTGATGAGTCCGACATCGAAGCACTCGGAGGATTTTTCGTATGGGTATTCTGATCTGGATCATCGTGGGACTGATTGCCGGCGTTCTCGCGTCGATGGTGATGGGTGGGACGGGCTACGGCCTCGTCGGCGACATCATCATCGGCATCGTCGGTGCGTTCATCGGTGGCTGGCTGTTCGCCAAGCTCGGCGTGTCGACGCCGTTCGGCGGCCTGCCTGGAACGATATTCGTCGCGTTCATCGGCGCAGTCGTTTTGCTCTTCGTCCTTCGCCTGTTGCGAGGCGGCAGAGCGCGAGCGCGTTGACCCACACCGGTGCCAGACGCGCGGCGCAGTCGATGAGGTCACGCCGTCGGCGTCAGCGCGCGCCAAGCGCGCGATGGACCGCCGAATGTGGCCGGCATTGCCCGTGACGCGACAGCGGATTCCGTAGCGCGAGTGCGTTACGCGACCACACGCCCGACGAGATCGTACGGATGCGCGTCCGTGATCTCCACGCGCGTGAATGCGGGCAGCTGCTTCGGCAGGAGGTCGATGCCGTCGTTGATCAGCAGGCGGCCGTCGATCTCCGCGGCCTGGCCGATGATGCGGCCTTCCAGCAGATGCTCGGTCTCTTCGCAGACGCCCGTCACGATGGCCTCGTACGTCCGGCCGACCTTCAGCTCGTTGCGCGAGCGGGCGATCTTCTGCTGCAGCTCCATCAGCTTGGCGCGGCGGCGCTCCGCGGTCTTGCGCGTCGGCAGGTCTTCCATGCGCGCGGCGATGGTCGCCTCTTCTGCCGAATAAACGAACGCGCCCATGTTGTCGAACTGCGCCCACTCCACGAAGTCGTGCAGCTCGCCGAAATCTTTCGGCGTTTCGCCGGGATGGCCGGTGATGAACGTCGTGCGCAGCGCGATGTCCGGCACGAGCTCGCGCATGCGCGTCACCATCTCGCGATACTCCTTCGGCGAGCCGGGGCGGCGCATCCGTTCGAGCACGTTTTTCGACACATGCTGCAGCGGGATGTCGCAGTACGACGCGAAGCGCGGCTCGCGTCCCATCAGCTCGAAGAGCGACCAGTCGAGCGAGCCGGGATAGGCATACAGAAAACGGATCCAGCGGAAATCGGTCTCCGCGAGCAGCGTCTCGACGAGCTTCGTCAGACCGCCGGCGTAGCCGATGTCTTCGCCGTAGCGCGTCGTGTCCTGCGCGATGAGATTCAGCTCGAGCACGCCCGCCTGCTGCAGCGACTGCGCTTCCCGCACGAGCGAGTCGATCGTGCGCGAGCGGAACTTGCCGCGCATCTGCGGAATCGCGCAGAACGTGCACGGATTCGAGCAGCCTTCGCTCACCTTCAGGTACGCGTGCGCGGTGCCCTGCGTGAGCACGCGCGGCAGATCCTCGTACAGGCGCAGCGACATCTTGCGACGCGTGGGCGCGGCGTCATCAACGATGCCCGTCACCGCTTCGGTGATCTTCTCCAGGTGATCGAGTCCGACGAACGCGTCGATCTCCGGAATCGCTTCCTGCAGCTCGGTGCGGTACTTCTGCACCATGCAGCCGGTCACGATCAGCCGCTCCACGCCGGCGCCCTTGCGGTTCGCCACTTCGAGGATCGTGTCGATCGATTCCTGTTTGGCCGCGTCGATGAAGCCGCACGTGTTGACGATGACCACGTCCGCTTCGTCGAGATCGTTCGTGATCTCCACGCGCTCGCCTTCCGTCTGCAACTGGCCGAGCATGATCTCGGCGTCGACGAGATTCTTCGGGCATCCGAGAGAGATCATGCCGACGCGGCGAACGGGCGATTCCTGTGCAACTGCGCTCATTGGAGAGCAGTCCAACAGGGCTCGCCCGTCCGCTGTTCCCGGCGGCGCTCTCTTCAGTGCACCGCGCGCAGCACCGCGCTCGTCCGTTCGTCGGCCAGCACCTGCGAAAAAGCCTTGTTCAGATCGGCCAGACCGGCCAGCGGCACGTCGAAATTCTGCACCTTGTACTCGCGGCGGTAGTGCAGCGCGTTCTTCTCGAACGTCGATTGGCTCGTGTACGAGACGACCGGCGTGGACAGATTCTGCGCCGGCGGCAATTCGTCCGCGATCACGTTCGCAGGCATGGCGATCTCGATGTCGTCAACTTCGCGCGACGGACCGGACATCTCGTAGCCGTACTTGCGGTTTTTCAGATCGATGATTGCGTCGGTCTTGCGGCCGAGGACGCGGGGGCGGACGAGGAGGAGGCCGGCGGCGGTGCGCGCGTACGACGGCGCGGCCAGCGTGTAGTGGATCACGAGATCCTTCGCCGGATCGTCGAGGTTCTCCACCGCCAGATCGCGCAGCGTGAAGTGATTGAGGTGATAGTTGAGCTGCTGCTCGACGAACTGCTGCCGCTCTTTCTCGGTCATCGACTGCAGCGCATCGCGGTAATTCGTGGCGATCGCGCCGGTGCGCACTTCGCGCACTTCGCCGGCCAGCGCGCCCGCGTCATCGAGCTTGAGCTTTGCGGAGCGGAGCAGCTGGCTCGATTCCGGAGCCTGCGCCGCAAGCTCGATCAGCTCGCCCGTGCCGCTCGCGACCAGCAGACCGCGCGACGCCTGCAGATACGGCGGCAGGTGTCCGAACGGTGTGTTCGGGCTGGTCGGATCGAAGAACAGCAGACGTCCCAACTTCTCGTGCTTCACCGTCGCGTAAAGCGCTTCGGCCGGCGCGTCGGCCGGCAGTTCGATCGCCGCGATGACGTGATTGAACCAGCGGATCGATGCGTAGTCTTTGTTCGCCACGCCGCGATCGGTGTGCACGAGCAGCGGGTGCGCTTTGACGCCGATCTCCTTCAGCATCGTCACGAGCAGCGTGACCTTGTCCTTGCAGTCGCCGTAGCGATTGGCAAACACGTCGGCCGCCGCGTGCGGCTGCACGTTGCCGATGCCGATCTCGATCGCCACGTAGCGAACGTCGCGCTGCGCGAACGCCGCGATCGCGGCGATCTTCTCGAGCGTCGTCGCCTTCGACGCCGTCAACTCGCGCGCTTTGGCCTGCAACGCAGGTGTAGCGGTGCGGCGCGACGCGGAAAGCGCTTCGTACCATGCGCCCACATCCGCCCACGTACGATGCGGCCGCAACGCCGCCTCGGTCACCGGCGGCACGAGCGTCACCGCCAGCGCGCCAGCCAGCGAGCGCATGGCCGGCATGCCCGGCTCCGGCTTGATGGCGTCCACGTCGCTGAGTTCCCACACCAGCGCGCCGTTTTCTGTGCGCGGCGCGAGCGCCGGCGCGTTCAGCCAGCGCGCTTCCTGCGACCACCCTTCCGGCAGCGTGAGCGAATAGCGCGCGCGCCGCACCGGAATGGTGGACTGATACTGCCAGACGTCCTGCAGCCCGTACGGGCGGCGCGTCTGCTCGATCTCGTACGCCACGATCGCGCCCGGCTCGGCCGCCGGAATGCGCAGCACTTTCACTTTGGCATCGGCGTACAGCTCGCCGTCGAACGCCGCCGTCTCCACCGCGTCGCGTTCTTTGACCTGATACTCCTCGCCGTTCGCCGCGATGGCCCACGCGCGAAATCCGGTCAGCGCGTTTTCCTTGTCGTAATGGACGGCGATGTAGCCGAGGTCGCGGCCGGCGGTGGTGAGGACCTTGTAGGCGGTGCGATGCAGCGTGTGCAGCTCGCCGTTACGCGTCACGGTGACGACCGTCTCGTCGAGCAGCGCCGCGCCCGCGGTGTCGTCCGCGTACTTTGGCAGCTGCGTGTGCGCCAGCGCCTTCAGCCAATCGGGCGCGCCGCCCCACGCGAACGCGGAGGTCGATGCCACGCAAAGGAGAACCGCGAGCGATGCGATGCGGCGGATCACTGCGCCGCCTTCTTCAGCACGAGCGCGTCCTGATCGGCCGTGCCGGTGCGCGCGTAGAACGAGCGGATGACGCGATAGTTCGCCGCATCGACGACGAGCGTCTTCATGGCCATCTTGCGGTCGAGCGTGACCACGCCGCCGTTCTGCTTCCAGTCCGCCGTGTAGAGCGCGCCGCCGATGTCGAGCTTCAGCCCTTTCGGCACGCTCTCCACCACATAGCCCTCCGGCAGATGCAGCGTCACATGATCCTCGGTCTGCCTCATGTAGTTGAAGTACACCGCGTTCTTGCGCTGCTCGGCCGAGAGCGGATTCTTCTGCGAGGCGGCGAAGACAGACAGCGGCAGCAGCGCGCGCGAACCAGCGACGGTGCCGAGGTTGGCCAGCTCGAGGTCGACGTCGAGCGTGAGCGGTTCGTCGGAAGCAGTGAGGCTGGAGATCTTCGTCAGCTTCACGGTCGAGCCGTCCGGGAACCAGCCTTTGATGTCGTCTTCGAGCGACTTGCGATTCTCCGCCTCGTCGTGCGTGTGCGCCGCGAGACGGCGCGACAGCGCGGCCTGGCCGGTGAACGTGACGGTGGCCGTGCCCTTCAACACGTCGCCGTCGACGTGCAGATCGGCGGTGCGCTTCGTGATGGCGAGCTCGGGACCCTGCTCGGGCGTCGTCACCCACGTGCCGCCGCTCTTCTTGACCAGCTTCATGGCCATCACGTACGTGTTCTCCCACGACAGCAGGCCGAACGCGTTATGCGGCGTGCCCGGATCGAACCAACGCTCCTGATCGCCGTTCTTCACCAGCACCACTTCCGTGAGCAGCTGATCGGCGTCCGGAAGCTGCTGCGCGAAGAACGCTTCGTCGCGCTGCGACACGCGCACCATGCTGGCGTCGAAGCCCGCGGCGCGGGCCAGACCGGCGAAGAGGCGATTCAGCTCGACGCGATAGCCGTAGCCGTTCGTCAGCACGTCTTCGATGTGCCGGTTGTCGTGCAGCTTTTCGCGCTTCTCTTCCTGCTCGGTCTTGTCCGCTTCGAAGGTCAGATTGCGCAGCTGCTGCACCTTCGCATAGATGCGGCGCAGCTTCTCTTCATCGGTGGTCGCGCCAGCTGTCAGATCGGCCGCCGCTTTCTTGATGCCGCGGCGGTCGCCGATGAACGACTCCGCGTAGTCGGCGAACGATTTGCCGGTCTCGGTCCAGTACTTTTCGAGATCGATTTTTTCCGACGCGTAGAAGAACTGCACGCTCGGCGTGAGCTCCTCTTTCGGCGGCGCGAGCGGCTCGGCCTCGAGCGCCGGCTGCTTGTCGAGCGCCATCTCGAAATGGTTGCCGACGCGCTTCGGCGCACGATCCTTCGGCCAGCGGCGCACCGTGAAAAAGCTGGAGATTTGTCCCTGCGTGTACGGCTGCACCCAGATGTCGGCGTGCAGGATGGGGATCTCGCGCTGCAGGTCCCACGAGTTCGTCATCAGACGATCGGAGCGCCAGGTGCGCGTGTAGCGGTATTCGACGATCGAGCCCGGCGCGACCTCCGGAAGGCTGAGCGTCTTCTGCAGCAGCTTCACACCGCCGGCGCGCATGATCAGCTTGTCGTAGATCTTGCCGGTGAACGGAACGGCCGTGCCGTCCGGACGGATCGTGCGCGCTTTGATGTCCTTGAGCCACGAGTAGCCCGGCACGAAGAGCAGTTCCACGTCGCCGTACTTTTTGCCTTCCGAGCTGAGGATCTTGATGCGCAGGTACTCGGTGACGAACGACTTCTCGTCATCGTGATGCGACTGCCAGTCGAGAATCACGGCCGGCGCGCCGGGCGCCCAATCGACGCTTTTCATCGCCAGCTCTTCGGGCGTGGCGTCGTGGAAATCATCATTGCTGCCGGCGTGCAGCAACGGAGTCGTGATCAGGCAAAGAACGAGCGCAAACAAAACGGACAGACGCATGGCAGACCTTTCGCGGGGCAAAGCGGAATTTGGACCGCCGCGATGATCGCACGAAATGCGCGTGATGCAATGTTATTCGTTACTTTGCGCCCGCACGGCGGCGCCTGTCATTTCAGCGTTCTCTCGAACAATCGATAGATGCGCTTGTACTCATCCGCCCAGCTGGTCGGCTCGACGAAGCTGTGGTCTTCGACGGGATACATGGCCACGTCCCAATTCTCTTTGCGCAGCTCGATGAGGCGTTGCGTGAGGCGCACGGTGTCCTGGAAATGCACGTTCGTGTCGACCACGCCGTGGCAGATCAAGAGCGCGCCTTTCAATCCGTCGGCGAAGTAAATCGGCGACGACTGCCGGTACGCTTCCGGATCTTTTTGCGGCGTGTTGAGGATGGCCGAGGTGTAGCCATTGTTGTAGTGGGCCCAGTCGGTGACGGGGCGGAGGGCGGCGCCGGCGGCGAAGACATCCGGCGTCGTGAACATCGCCATCAGCGTGATGAAGCCGCCGTAGCTGCCGCCGTAAATGCCGATCCGTTTTGCGTCGACCTTGTGCGTTGCCACGAGCCATTTCGCCGCGTCGACGTGATCGTCGAGATCGACGCCGCCCATGTGGCGATAGATGGCCGTGCGCCAGTCGCGGCCGTGGCCGGCGGAGGCGCGGTAATCGACGTCGAGCACGAGGTAGCCGTGCTCATTGAGGAAGTGATGGAACATGTACTCGCGAAAGTAATTCGACCACCAGCGATGCACGTTCTGCAGATAGCCGGCGCCGTGCACGAAGATCACCGCAGGTCCGCCGTTCCAGTTCGCCGGCTCGTACAAACGCGCAGGCACTTCCGCGCCGTCGCGCGCTTTGAACGTCACGATCGGCACGTCTTTCCACGCGTACTGCGCGAACTCCGGCGCGGGCGACGTCGTGATCTGCAGCGGCTCGCCGCCGATCGGCTGCAGGTAGAGCTCCGGCGGTTTATTCGTGTAGGAGTGCACGTCCGCGAGCATCGTTTCATCGGGTGATGCGACCGCGTCGTGATCGCCGGTCGCTGACGTCAATCGTTCCTCGCGCTGCAGGCCGCCGCTCCAGCGCATGCGATAGACGTGACGCTCGTAAAGCGATTGTTCGCTGGTGGTGAGATAGATCGCGCTGCGATCGTTCGCGACATCGACGGCATCGACTTCCCACTTGCCGCTCGTGATCTGTTTCGGCGTGCCGCCCGCGAACGGCACCGTGTACAGATGCATCCAGCCCGACGCTTCCGACAGATACCAGACCGTCGAGTCATCCGGCAGAAAGCCGAATGACGCGCGGAACGGCCAGCGCACCCACGCCGGATCGTGCTCGGTGGCGAGGACGCGCGTCTTCGCCGTCACCGGATCGAACGCCACGATCCACCAATCCTTGTTGTCCTCGGAGCGCAACGCCAGCACCGCCTTGCTGCCGTCTTCACTCCACGTCAATTCGTCGGCGCGGATGTCGC
Source organism: Thermoanaerobaculia bacterium (assembly GCA_035688915.1). Classification (GTDB taxonomy): domain Bacteria; phylum Acidobacteriota; class Thermoanaerobaculia; order Gp7-AA8; family Gp7-AA8; genus DASSMK01. Next base: position 22,306 of record DASSMK010000101.1, on the reverse strand, counting down.
GCTCTTCCGCTTTCGTCGCCTTCGTCTCTTTCGTCGCGCCGGTCGTTTTCGTGTTCTCGACTTTCTCCGTGCGCGACGTCGTTTCCTTCTGCTGCGGCGGCGGCGACTTGATCTCGTGCGTCAGCCATTTCACTTCGCCGTCTTTCATGGAGATGCTGCCGACGCGCGTAGCCGCCGACGCGTCGCCCACTTTCGTCCGCGACGGAATCTCCTCGGTGTACGCGCTCTCGGTGACGTAGTTCGGAACGTTCGCCTTCCGCTCTTTCTCCTCTTCGTTGCCGATGAAGACGATGACGTACTGCTCGTCCGCGGTGAGCTGCAGATCGACGACGGTCTGCTTCGCTTTCAACTTGAGCGGCTTGACCGGCTTCTCTTCCTTCCGCTCTTTCTCGTCTTTCTCTTTCTTCGCCGAGCGGCGTGCCACGACGTCGATGAGCTTCTTCTCTTCGCCTTCGATCCAGCTCTGGCTGTCGCTCTTTTCCTTTTCGTCCCAGAGCGGCGACTTGTCGTTGGGGCCGAGGATGTTCGTACGCTGCACGAGCGAGGCGTCGATCAGCGACAGGACGTACAGATTGTTGCCGCGCACGAACGCCACATGCTGCTCATCGCGCGTGAAGCGCGGATGCGATTCGGTTTCGTTCGTCGACGTCAGCGCGCGCCGTTTGCCGGCTGCGCTGTCGTAGAGATAGACGTCGCCCTGGTCGATGAAGACGGTGCGCTTGCGATCGCGCGTGAAGTCGCCGCTCGACGGCGGCGCATCCTTCGCCTCGTCCTCGGTGAGCTTGCGCAGACCTTTGCCATCGCGGCCGACGACGTACGTGTCGTAGTCCTTCTCCACCGGGTCGGTGTACTGCTTCCAGCGAAAGTACACATGTTGACCATCAGCGGCCCAGCGCACGTCGCGCGGCGACCAGCCGGTGAGGCCCTGGCCGCGCATGATGGTGTCGATGGTGAGCTGGGCGTGGAGAGCGGGAGCGACGGCGAAAGCGAGAAGGATGAGCGCGCGTCTCAGCATAGGTCGCGATCATAAAGTTTCCAGATCGCGCCTTCGGCCCCGTTCGCCAGCACATGTTTCCGCAACGCCACATTCATCACGCACGAATCGAGCATCACGAACTCGTCGTCGCTCGACGGCTCCCCCAGCGCCAGGTTCATCGCCTCGGCCACCTGCCGCACGGTGCGGTCGTGCAGCGCGGCAATTTCGGGCGAGACCGGCTTCTCCGGATTCACTTCGTGCGCGATGGCCAGCGCGGAGCCGCGCAGGATGAAGATCGCGCACTGCTGCGCGCGCAGCCAGTCGATGGCCGAGGCGAGCGTGAGCAGGTGCCAGTTGCGGTGGCGGCGATAGATCCTGGCGATGTTGCGATTGCGCTCGCCGGCGGGCTTGTAGACGTTCGGCTGCACTTCCCACAGCAGCGCCACGTTGCTCCCGCTGTCGAACGTGCCGCTCGTCTCGCCGGCCGAACCGGGCGTCGTGTGCTGCTGCCCTTCCGCCGTGGCGAGTGCGATGGCGTCATCGAGATCGGCGGCCACGACGTCGAAGGAGATCGTCTCCTGTCGGCCGCCGTAATGCGCGTTGCGGCCGAGGATGAGGAGGCCGTCGGGGATGGGCTGGGCGTCGCCGACGACGCGTTGCGCGACGTCCGGAATGTCGCCGAGGGGGAGAGCGAGTCCGGAGGCGCGTCCTTCGAGCTCGCGCGGGTGCCAGAGACTCGCGGTCGGCGTGCCGTCGATCCAGCGCGGATGGTTCTTGCGCAGGAAGCGCTCCACCACCGTGCGGCGGATCGTGACCGTGTCTTCCGGCAGCAGCGCCGCGACGGATGCGGAGCCTTCGGCGATGTCGGCGAAAACATCGAGCACTTCCGGTCCCATCGAAACGTAAAGGTCGTAGAGCGCGGCCTTCGTGTCGGCGCGCACGCCGTAGGAGTCGAGGATCTGCGCGAGATGAGAAGGAAAAGGCATGGTGGAGTGGTCAGTTGGCAGTGGTCAGTGGTCAGTTGCGCCAGAAGCGACGTTCCCGCCGACTGACCACTGGCCACTGACCACTGACCACTCGCTACGCCGCAAACTCCTCGGCCCGCACGCGCGCATCGTCCAACAGCCTCTGCACGTCCGCGACGGTGGTGATGTCCTGCAGGCCGGTGCGGATGTCTTTGCCGTGCGCGATGCCTTTGGAGAACCAGCCGATCACCGTGCGTGCTTTATGGAGCTTCCACTTGTCGATCTGCGGCGCGCCGTCGATTTTGATGAGGTAGCGCTGCATGGCGTCCATGCGGCGATCGAGTTCGGAGCCGGTCATCGGCTCGCCGTGTACGTAGTTCACGATGTCGCGGAAGATGAACGGATTGTGCAGCGCAGCGCGGCCGATCATCACGCCGTCCACGCCGGTCTGTTCGAACATGCGCACGGCGTCTTCGGGCGACTTGACGTCGCCGTTGCCCCACACCGGAATGGTGAGCTCGCGCTTCACGCTGGCGATGTAGCCCCAGTCGCTCGCGCCGGTGTACGCCTCGTTGCGCGTGCGGCCGTGAATGGCAATCGCGGCGACGCCGATCTCTTCGAAGCGCTTCAGCAGCGGGATGACGTCGTTCGACTCCCACCCTTTGCGCACTTTCACCGTCACCGGGATCTTCACGGCCGCTTTGATCTTCTCGACCACGCGTGCCGCTTTGTCGAAGTCCTTGAGCAGCGCGGAACCGGCGCCGCTGTTGACGATCTTCTTGACCGGGCAGCCCATGTTCACGTCGACGATGTCGACGCCCTGCGCTTCGACGATCGCGGCGGCATCATCCATGCGGTCGGGGTCGCCGCCGTAGATCTGGATGGCGACCGGCCGCTCGCTTTCGCCGAAGGCGAGCATCTGATGGCTGCGGTCGTTCTTGCGCGTCAGCCCCTCGGACGAAATGAACTCGGAGACGACCAGACCGACACCGCCCAGCTCTTTGATCAGCGAGCGGTAATACGTGTCCGTCACCTCGGCCATCGGCGCGAGCGCGAGCGGCGGATCGATGTGCACGCCGCCGATGTCGAAGCTGCGATCGAGACAATTCACCATCGGAGTGGAGTTTAACGTCGGCCGCGGGCGTTACAATCCCGCGCAATCCCAGCCTCATCGACGTCGTAATCGAAATCGGAGGAAACGCAATGCGGAAACTGATTCTCGCTGCCACTTTCACGCTCATGGCCGCTACGGCCGGCGCCGCCACGGTCGGCGGTGCGAAGCTCGAAGACAGCGTCACGGTCAACAATCAGCACCTGGTTCTGAACGGCGCGGGCCTGCGCAAGAAACTGTTCATCAAGGTGTACGCGGGCGCGCTTTACCTGCCGAGCAAGCAGTCGAACGCGGCCGCAGTGATCGCCGCCGACACGCCGCGACGCATGGTCATGCACTTCCTCTTCAGCGTCGACAAAGGCAAGATCGCCGAAGCGTGGGGCGAAGGCCTCGAAGACAACACGCCGAACGCATCGCCTGAAGTGAAGACCGCCTTCAAGACGCTCGAGACGTGGATGGAAGACGTCAAGAGCGGCCAACGCATCGTGCTGACGTACGTCCCGGGCATCGGCACGACGGTCGAAGTGAACGGCAAGAACAAAGGCACCCTCGGCGGCAAAGCCGTCGCCGACGCCATCCTGAACACCTGGATCGGCCCGAAGCCGGGTCCGGGCGACGACTTCAAAGACGCCGTTCTCGGTAAGTAAAACAATCTCGCACAACTGTTGGAGCGGCGGGCGCCCTCGCCCGCCGTTTCTCTTTGGGGATCGGTCGCGAATTCGCGGGTCATCCCGTACACTGCTCGCGGTCCCGCTCCCCATGTCCCGCTTCGTCCTCGCTATTTCTCTCTTCATTGCCGCCGTGCTGCCGCTGCGCGGAAGCTGTGTCGTTCCGTACTGGTCGATGACCTGGTCGACGAAAGGGACGACCGGCTACCACCTCGCTTCCGCTGACTTCAACAGCGACGGCAAACCGGACATCGCCGTGGCGGACAGCAATTCGATCCGTCTGACGTTGAACAACGGAGGCGGCACGTTCACCGAACCAGTCGTGATCCGCTGGGAAACCACTCCAGGCGACATTGTCGCGGCGGACTTCAATGGCGACGGCAAGAGCGACCTCGCCTATCTCACGGGCTCCTCGTTCGTCATCCTGCCGGGCAACGGCGACGGTACGTTCGCGCCAATCGTGTACACGCCGACGCAGATCGCGCCGACGCTTTTCACCGTGGCGAAGATGAACGGCGACAGCTATCCCGATATCGTGACCATCGACAACTCGCGCGGCATCCTTCTGGTCTACACGAACAACGGCTCCGGCGCATTCACGGAGACGTCGCGCACGCCGACCGGACGCGAGTGGATCGGCGCGGTGCTCGCCGCTGACGTCGACAGCGATGGCTTGACCGACGTCGTGCTCGCGAACACCTGGAACGCGCAGTACGACTTCTTCAGCGGCACCGGGTCGGGCACGTTCGAAGCTCCGTACGTCGCGTGGGGCGCGAACAGCACGAAGGAAATGCAGGCGGTCGATGTCGACTCCGACGGCCGTCGTGACCTCATCATTCGCGGCGCCGGCCTCTCGGTGATGCGCAATCTCGGCAACCGGCAGTTCGGCGACCCACTGGGCTATATCAACACCGGCTTTTATTCGGCCTGGTCGATCGGCACAGGCGACTTCACGATGGACGGCGCGATCGACATCGTCGAAAACAATCGCTCCTGCGACGTCGCCAGCTGGACCGGCTCCGGCATCGGGACGATGACGACGTTCTGGACGTCCGGTCCCCAGGATTGCTCAAACACCTACTTTGGCGAAATCGAAGTCGCAGACTTCGACGCCGACGGGCGCAGCGATGTTTTCGCGTCGTTCTCACAGTCTTCGGCAGGTGCTCCGGCGCAGACGCGGCTGGTGATGTTTCGCAACATCTGCGGCGACAGCCAGGTCACGTTGGAGACGCCGTCACCGACGATCTCGGTCAATCAAAGCGTCGACCTGAAAGTGACCGTCTCTCCGCGCCCGTTCCCGACGACGTGGACTGGCGCCACCGGCAGCGTCACGCTCAAGGACGGCGACCAGACGATCGCCACGGTGCAAATGGACGGCTGGGGCACCGCGTCGATTCCCTACTCCAGCAGCGTGGCGGGCGATCGCTCGCTGACGGTCTCGTATGAAGGCGACGCACAGTACGCGCCGGCGGTCTCTGCGCCGCTCGTCCAGCACGTCGTCGCGCACACCACCACCACGACGCTCACCGTTGATCCGCCCGCCGGTGCGTTCGGCTTCGTGCCGCAACTCACCGCACATGTGACCTCGAGTCTCGGCGATGCTCCGACCGGGCCGATCCAGTTCTCCGTCGACGGTGCGAATCTCTACACGCCCAGTGCGGCGGCACCTTCCGCTACGCTCTCATTGGATTCGATCAAAACGGTCGGAACGTACGTCTTCCGCGCCATCTACAACGGCGATGCGACCCATCCGCCGAGCGGTGCGACCGTGACGTACACAATCGATCGCCGAACGGTCGCGTTGACGGCTTCGTCCACGACCGTGGCAGGCGCAAACGCCAACATGTCGATCTACGTCGTCACGGACGAGAGCGCGCCGTACCTTCTGAACGCCACCGGCTCGGTGACGGTCACCGAGAACGGCACGTCACTCGGAACGTCTCCGGTCTCCAGCGGCAACGCCGCAATGGTCTTGTCCTCGCTTGCCGCCGGCAGACATCTCCTTCATGTCGCTTACAGCGGCGACTCGTCCTTCAAACCGGCCGAGCGGACGTTCGCAGTGCTGGTGTTCGCGCCGAATCTCACGACGCTCGACGCGCGTGGGACCGCAGCCGCCGTCAGTGTCGTCTGGTATGGGTCGAATAGTGCCGCAGCGATCGTGCGGCGCCAGCCATCCGGTGCGTGGAATCGGCTGACGGACGCGATTTCGCCCGTCACTGACACGACCGCAGCAGCCGACACCGTCTACCTGTACGCCCTCCGCGCCGCGGACAACATGACGCTGGTCAGCAATATCGACGTCGGCTTGCGCGTCTCGTTCGTCGATTCGAATCTCACCACGACCACGCGGATCAAAGCCGCGCATGTGATTGAGGTCGTGACAGCGATGAACCGCATCCGTACGGCCGCCGGTCTCGCGCCCCTCCAGCCGGCAGGCGTTGCGCCGGGAGGAGTGATCACGGCGGCGCAAATCGTGGCCATTCGCAATGGCATCAACGACGCGCGCGTGGCACTCGGGGCGCCGCCGTATTCATTCATGCAGGCCGTTGCGTCCGGTGCACCAATCCACACGACGCACATCGACGAGCTCCGCGAGGCGATCCGATGAATCGACGCATTCTCTTCGCGGCGATGACATCGGTCGCCGCATTCTGCTTACCACTGCGAGCCGCTTACCTGGCGGAGTGGCAGCGATCGAACTGGAGACCCACGACGGCGAACGTGAGCACCATGTTTTCCGTCGACATGAACCACGACAACCGGCCGGACGTCCTCCTTCGCACGGGCACGAATCAAGTGCTGCTCGCGCTCACGCAGAGCGACGGCACCCTCGGCACACCGGCCGAAATCTATGCGACCGATTACCTCGCCAGTGCGCTCACGGCTGATGCGACGGGCGACGGAAATCTTGATCTCATCATCAGCGACACAGCCACGAACACGATCGAGGTTGCGCCGGGAAATGGCAACGGCACATTCACCGCCGCGGTCACGACCACGCTGAACTTCGCGCCGACGCAGATCGCGAGCGGTGATTTCAACAGCGACGGTAAGATCGATCTGGCGATCCGCAGCTACAGCGCATCGATGTTCGCGATCTACAACGGTGACGGCGCCGGCCATTTCAGCGAAGCGTCGCGCACCGCGGTGACCAACTCTGCCAGCCTGCGCACGGCCGATATCGATCACGACGGCAAAGCCGACGTGATGATCACGGAGCACGATGCACTGCGGCACCGCTTCTTCTTCGGCAACGGCGACGGCACGTTCGCCGCGCCGGTGACGGTGCCGTTTGCGTACGCACCGATCGTCGTCAGCCTTGGCGACGTCGACGGCGACGGCGACCTCGACGTGATTACCGGCGAGCGATCGCAGAATTCAGTCACCGTCGTTCTGAACATGAACGGCCGGTCCTTCGGTCCCGCCGCACCGTACGTGGTGAGCCTGCAGTACGGCGCCTCCCCATACGGCATCGCCATTGACGACGTGAACGGCGACGGCAACGCCGACCTGCTGGTGACAGTTCCGGGCGAATACGCGGTCGACGTACTGCCGGGATTCGGAGACGGCACGTTCGGCGCGATCGAAAAGACGCGGACGGTGATCGGCACGAATGACTCGCAGTCACTCATCGAGCTTCACGACATCGCGATCGGTAATTTTTCCGGCGTCGCTCGGAAGGATTTCGTCGCCGTCTATCTCGACCCATCGAGTGGTCAGTACGGTGTGATCGTGTTCGAAAACCACGCTGGAGAAGTAGTCGCCACCCTGACGTCGGACGCGGATGTGCTCACCGTTGGATCGACGTTGCCAGCGCATGTCTTCCTTGTTGCCGTCGGGATCTCGTCGTCAGTGTTGGACGTGCCGAAGCCGACAGGATCGGTCACTGTGAAGGACGGTACGACGGCCGTCGGCACAGCCACACTGACGAACGGCAGCGCAGACCTGACGATCAACGCAATGCCTGCGGGTACACACGCGCTGACTCTCGCGTACAGCGGCGACGCGCACTACAAGCCCATGACGTTGCCGGCAAAGACCATTACGGTCACCACGCAGAAGACGACGACTACATTGAGCACAGACCTCACGCCGCCGAATACCGTACGGTACGGCGGCGACTTGCAGGTCGTCGCACATGTGACCTCGGAGCTTGGCGGAACCGTTTCCGGCCCGGTGGCTCTGTCCGTCGACGGCGTTGCGATGAGCTCCAGATCGAACGCACCGTCCGCCGTGTTCAGCGTCCCGACGAACCTCACCATCGGATCGCACACGCTCACGGCGTCCTACCTCGGCAACAGCACACAACCGCCCAGCACTGCCGCGCCGCTCGCTCTCACAATAATCAAGGCCGCGACGTCGATTCGATCGAACATTTGGTATGGTCCCGCCCCGGCCGGTGCGACGCGGCAATCCGATTTCAGTCTGTCCACAATCTCTTCTTTCGGCGGTGTTGGTCCCAAGGGCAACATTGCCGTTTTCGAAGGCTCTGCACGCCTGACGGATACACCCGTCACGGAAAACCGTTACTCCATCGCCGTAAACCTGCCGGTGCTCGGGCCGGGCATGCATTACCTGCGTGTCATGTACGAAGGCGACGCGAATTACGAACCGTGCGAGACGGTCATTCAGTTTCCGGTGCTGGCAGGCACCGTCTTCCCGCTCGTCGCCACCGCGACATGGAACAGCAACTCTTCGCCGGTCATCTACGTGTGGGGCTATTACACGCTTCCGGCCGGTGGCTACTTCAAGTTCTGGCATCGCATCGGACGCGAAGCGTGGTCGTTCATACGGATGGACACGACTCCACAATTCGAGGAGACCGGCGTGATGCAGAACACCGCGTATACCTACCGCATGACTGCGCACGCGGCGGACGGCACACTCGTCGCGACGAGCGATAGCGACATCGCGCTCTTCGCCAGCTACACCGACGATCCGCTGAACGTCACGACGCCGATCAAAGCGCTGCACATCCAGCAGCTCATCACCGTCCTGAACGTGGTCCGCGACGCCGCGGGCTATGCGCCGTTTTCCTTAACCGGCATCGCCGCGGGCCAACCGCTGAAGGTCTCGCAAATCGAAGCGCTGCGCACCGCGATCAACGACGCGCGTGTCGCTCTCGGCGCATCCGCGTATTCGTTCAGCGAATACATCACCACCGGCGGCATTGTCCGCGCGAAGCATCTGCAGGATCTTCGCGAAGCGATGCGCTGACGCTATTGCGGGCGGCAGACGAAGAAGAGCTTCACGGTCGGCGATTCGATCGAGTCGGCTTCGCCGAAGGGATCGAAGTCGATGATGTCGACCGGCGCGAGGCCGGCTTCGTCGAGCGCCTTCACGAGATCGCGCTCGCTGTACGCGCGCTGCAAATGCGTCTCGTCGATCGGCACGCGCGTGCCGTTGATCAGCGCCCAGCCGGTCACGCGCGCGCGGCCGAGGCGGTCGCGTTTGCGGTAGGTGGTAGCGATTTCGAGAAGGTAGTCCTTCCCTCGCGACACGTACGGATCCGCCGCACCCCACACCTCGGGGTAAATCTCGATGTGGTTCACGTCGAAGAGGAACAGCGAATCGTGATCCATCACGCCGCGAATGGCGCGAAACGCGGCGACGAGATCGTCGCGCTCCAGCAGATGATTCAGCGAATCGTAAAGGCAGGTGATGCGCGCGAACTTCGAGCGCAGCGGCAATGCGGTGAAGTCGCCGGCCACGACGCGCGGCGCACGAGCGCGGGCGAGCTGCAGCATGGAGACGGAAGCGTCGACGCCGGTGGAGCGCCAGCCGCGATTGCGAAAGAATTCGAGCGCGAGGCCGGTGCCGCACGCGACGTCGAGGTGCGTGTGCTTCGGTGTCGGATAGCGCTTCAGCGTCTCTTCCAGCATGCGCCGCGCGGCGGTGAAGAAACGCTTGCCGAGGCCTTGATCGTACGCGTATGCGAAGGCGTCGTACGCCTCGCTCACTGCCACTTGTAGAAGCCCTCGCCGCTCTTCTTGCCGAGCTTCCCCTGCTCGACGAGCTGGCGAAGGAGTTGCGGCGGCTCGAAGCGTTCGCCGAGCGTCGCGGCGAGGTATTCGGCGATGCCGAGACGAACGTCGAGGCCGACCAGATCGGTGAGACGCAACGGTCCCATCGGATGGTTGTATCCCAACTCCATCGCCCGATCGATGTCCTCGGCCGAAGCGACGCCTTCCTGCAGCATGCGAATCGCTTCGAGACCGATCGCCACGCCGAGACGTGAGGTGGCGAAGCCGGGGCTGTCGCGCACGATGATCGGCGTCTTCCCCATCTTCTCGGCCACTTCGCGAACGGTCGCGATCGTGTCGTCGCTGGTGCGATCGCCGCGCACGATCTCGATCAGCTTCATGAGATGCGGCGGATTGAAAAAGTGCATGCCGACAAAGCGGTCGCGCCGCTCGACGTTCGAGGCGAGCGTGGTGATCGAGATCGATGATGTGTTCGACGCGAGGATCGTGTCGGGACCGCAGAAGAGATCCGCCTGCGCGAAGAGATCCTTCTTCAGATCGAAGTTCTCCGGCACCGCTTCCACGATCAAATCCGCGCCGCTGACGGCCGGCTCCAATTCGCCGATCAGATGAATGCGCGCGAGCGCTTCGCTCGCTGCCGCTTCGCTCAGCTTCGCTTTCTCCACCGCTTTCCGCAGCGTCGATTCGATGGCGTCACGCGCGGCATCCAGCACGCCCGCTTCCGCGTCGAACATCACCGTGTCGTAGCCGGCCACCGCCGAGAGATACGCGATGCCCCGGCCCATCGTGCCGGTGCCGAGAATGGAGATCTGGCGAATCATGCGCGCATTGTAGTGGCGCGCGGCGGCGACGGTCGAAGTGTGATTCCTCTATCCTCCTTCCATCTTCGATCCCGATTACTTCGACAAACTGCGCGGGCGCACGATGCGCGTGGCGGATGTGATTCCCGAAGAAGCGTTCGAGACGTCGCCGATTGGGAAGGGATTCACGTTCGGCGATCTGTTGCGGCACATGGTCGCCATCGAGCGGTGGATGTACGCGGAGAACGCGCAAGGGCGGCCGAGCCGGTACGACGGATACGACGGCGGCGGCGTGCGCGGGAAGGCAGCCACGCTCGCGCACGTGCGTGAGCTGCACGACGAAGCGATGGAAATCTTCCGCTCGCTCGATGACGGAGCGTTGCGCCGGCCGTGCACGACGCCGGGCGGCGCGACGATGGCGACGTGGAAGTGGCTGCGCGCGATGCTCGAACACGAAGCGCATCACCGCGGCCAGATCTACACCTACCTCTCCATCCTCGGCGTCCCCGCGCCACCGCTTTACGGACTCACATCAGAAGAAGTGCAGGCGCGCAGCGTTCGCTGATCGCTCATCGCGTCGCGCTTTGACGAACGACGCGCCGCGTGCTTGACTGCGCGCATGACGATCCAGCGTGCCGCGCTCTTCATCCTTGCCGCGCTCCTCGCCGCCATGCCGCTCGCCGCGCAGCAGACCACGCTGCCGAGCGAAATGCCCGCGAAGTTCGAAGAGACGAACAACGGCTTCGATTTCGTACGCCGCATCGCGGAGATTCCGATGCGCGACGGCGTGAAGCTGCACACCGTCATCCTCATCCCGAACGGCGCGAAGCGCGCGCCGATCCTCCTCACGCGCACGCCGTACGACGCCGATTCGCTGACCAGCCACACGAACAGCAGCCAGCTCGCCTCGAACCTGCAGGGCTACGACAACGCCACGGACGTGATCGTCGAAGGCGGTTACATCCGCGTCGTGCAGGACGTCCGCGGGAAGTATGGGTCCGAGGGCGATTACGTGATGAATCGTCCGCTGCGGGGAACGTTGAATCCGACGAAAGTCGATCACGCCACAGACACGTACGACACCATCGACTGGCTCGTGAAGAACGTTCCGGAGTCGAACGGCAAAGTCGGCATCCTCGGCATCTCGTACGACGGATTTCTGCCGCTCATGGCGCTCATCGATCCGCATCCGGCGCTGAAGGTTTCGGTGCCGATGAATCCGATGGTGGACGGCTGGATGGGCGACGACTGGTTTCACAACGGCGCGTTCCGCCAGGCCGGCATGTCGTACATCTACGATCAGGAAGCGACGCGCAAGAACGACGTGAAATGGTGGACGAGCCACTTCGACGATTACGACATGTTCATGCAGGCCGGCTCCGCCGGTGAGCTCGGACGCCGCCGCGGCCTCGAACAGGTAGGCTTCTGGCGCAAGCTGCTCGAGCATCCCGCGTACGACGCGTTCTGGCGCGAGCAGGCCGTCGACAAAATTCTCGCGGCGCGTCCGCTGAATGTTCCGGTGATGCTCGTGCACAGCCTCTGGGATCAGGAAGACATCTACGGTGCGCCGGCGGTGTACGACGCCATCGAGCCGAAAGACACGAACAACGACAAAGTTTTCCTGGTGATGGGCCCATGGCACCACGGCCAGGAGATCAAAGAAGCCAGCTCCCTCGGCGCCATCAAATTCAACAGCGACACCGCGCTGACGTTCCGCCGCGAAGTGCTCCGTCCCTTCCTCGATCACTTTCTGAAGGATGGCGTGCCGGCGATGAACATCGCGCCGGTCACCGCGTTCGAGACCGGCACGAACACGTGGGTGCGCCTCAACAGCTGGCCGACGACGACCACGCGTTCGCCGCTCTACCTGCAAACGAACGCGCGGGCGTCGTTTCGCGCGTCCGACGATCGCGGCTACTCGGAGTACGTTTCGGATCCGGCCAAGCCGGTGCCGTATCGCGCGCGGCCGATCGATGGCACGAGCTGGTCGCGCTGGCTCGTTGACGATCAGCGCGAAGCATCAGGACGTACCGACGTGCTGACGTTCACGACCGAGGTGCTGACGGAGCCGGTGAAAATCGCGGGACGACCGACGGTGAATCTGATCGCATCGACGAGCGGCACCGACTCCGATTGGGTGGTGAAGGTGATCGATCTCTATCCGGATCAGGTGGCCAGCCAACCCAACATGGGCGGCTATCAGCTGATGATCTCTGCGGACATCTTCCGCGGCCGCTATCGCGAGAGTCTGGAGACGCCGAAAGCGCTCACGCCAAACGAACCGCTCGCGTACAAGTGGTCACTGCCGACCGCGAACCACGTCTTCCTGCCCGGCCACCGCATCATGGTGCAGGTGCAATCGAGCTGGTTCCCGCTCTACGACCGCAACCCGCAGACCTTCGTCCCGAACATCTTCTGGGCCAAGCCGGCGGATTACGTGAAGGCGACGCAGCGGGTGTACGCGACGAGCTCGGTGGAGTTGCCGATCGCGCGGTGAGCGCTCCGCGAGGCTCATAGGCTCATGGGCTCATAGGCTCATAGGCTCATAGCAGCGCGTGGATCGCCAGCGCCGTGCTGATTCCTTGAGCCATGTGCATAGCCGCGCAAGCTCGCCGCGCGCGTGCTGCTATGAGCCCATGAGCCTATGAGCCCATGAGCCTCAGAGCGGCAGCCAATACGACACCTTCACCAGAAACACATCGTGCGACGGTGCCGTGGGAATCGCGCGGATGTCGCGCTGGAAGGAAAAGTCGCCGATGCCTGCCACTTCCGCGCGGTTCTCGTTCCACACCACGTACAACGCCGATCCTGGACGGAACTCCCAACGCGCCACGGCGCTGCCGCGCACGCTGCGCAGGTTGAAGTCGGGATCGCCCGATGCGTACGCATACGGCGAGTAATCGCGCGTGCGCGCGGCGTCGAGCGATCGGTAATCGTGATAGTCGGCCGAGGCGATGAACGGCTGCAGGTAGAGCTGCAGGGAGAGACGCGAGCTGAGCGTCCAATCGACGCGCGTGCCCATCTCGAACGAATGCTGTTCGAGATCGGAGAAGACGTAGCGGCGGTTGTACGTCTGCGTGGCCGTCGCATCGTCGAACGCGGTGACGTACTGCGTGCGATCGTGGGAACGGCGGATGTACGGCTCGATGCTCACGGTCAGATTCGGCCGCGGCCGCGCGGCCAGCTCCACGCCGCCGCCGCGCACCCAGTAGCCGTCCGCCGCGCTTTCCACGTGACCGGTGAAGTTGAAGTAGAAGCTCTTGCGCGTGTCGCTGCCGTACTCCTGATCGGAGCTCCAGCTGCGCGGCTGGCGCACCAGCGGACCGCCGCGCGTGAGGCGATCGGACATCGCGCTCGGCGCGAGAAACAGCGACGCGCGGTAGTGCCAGTAATTTGAGAACGTCGCGAAGTGATCGGCGAATACGCCGCGCTCGATCGTGTCGCCGTCGAAGTTGCGGTTCTGCCAGACGCCGAACCAGACGTTCTTTTCGCGGAAGCGCTTGGTGGGCGTCTGATTGACGTATTGCATCAGCGCATGCGCGGAGATGATGTCGGTGCGCTGCATGAAGCCGGCGTCGTTGGTCTCGAAGCCGGGCGAATACGCATGCACCTGCACGTTCGGCCGCCACACGCCCGTCGACTTCGACAGCATCAGCCGGCCACCGAAACCGGAGAGCGACGTGCGCGTCGGATCGAATTCGACATGCTTCGCATCGGGCCGCTGGTAATAGCGCGACGAGGAACGCTGCGTCAGCGCAATCGCTTCTTCACTGCCGTCGACGCGAGAACCAACGACCGATCCTTCCAACACCCACGAGCGATCGGCGAAGCTCGTGTATCCGTCCACGCCGCCCGTCATCGCGTTCTCGCGCAGCGACGACAGCTCTTCCGACAACCGCCGGTTCACCGACGTGAAGAGGAAGCCGACGCGCGACGCGTTGCCGATGTTCTTGGTGACGCGCGAGACGAAGTAATTCGTCATCGGCTCCGCCTGCTGCCGCCCCGTGATCGCGCCGGAAGCGTAGCGCGTGCGCTCTGCGTCGGTGAGTGCGTCGAGGACACCGATCGACCAGCCGCCCTTCACTTTGCCGGTGATTTTCGCGGCGCCGAGGATGGTGGTCTCGGAGGGAACGTCGATGTAATCGGCGTCGGGGAGCACCTGCGGCGCGCGGCCGATGCGGCGCGTGTAGAAAAGACTCGGCGAGAAGAAGAAGTTGAAGTGGCTCGGCGCCGGCGTGTCATTGAACCGGAAGATGTTCACGCCTTCGGTGAAGAACGGCCGCTTCTCCGGATAGAACGTTTCGAACTCGCTGAGATTGACGACCGCGGGATCGACTTCCACCTGGCCGAAGTCGGGATTGATCGTGCCGGTCAGCGTGAGGCTCGAGGTCAGCGCGTATTTCACGTCGACGCCGCCGTCGGCGCGGTAGTCCTGATTCTCGAGCAGAGGATCGTTTCGATCGGCGCGCGAGCGGATGTCGGAACGCGCGACGGCGTACGGCGCGAGCTCCAGCGGCCGGCCGCGGTGGATGCCATCCAGGCCGACGATGTCCGCAAAGTGCGAGACGAAGCCGGTCTCGCCTTTCTTCGTATTGACGATGCGTACCCATTCGTTCGTGCGCACGGTGCGGCGTGTGATGTTCAGACCCCACACGTGCGACGGCTTGTCCGGAAACCGCAGCTGCGAGAACGGAATCCGCACCTCAGCCACCCAACCGCCTTCGGGCAGCAGCTTCGTGGCGGAATCCCACACGCCGTCCCAGCTGCCGTCTTCGCCGATGTCGTTGTAGAGGATCGAATCGATCTGCGTATTTGCCGGACTGATGGTGAAGGCGGCGCCGGACAGCCGGTCCATCGACGGATCGATGTTGATGGAAATGAAATCGGTGTTGACGAGCGAATCGCGACGCGCCAGCAGCGCGGTGGCCGCGGCTTTGTCGTCCATGCGCGCGCCAAAGTAGATGGCCGCGTCGTCATACACGATGCGGATGCTCGTGCGCGTCGTCGGCGCCGCGCCGTCCACCGGATCGTGCTGCGTAAAGTCGGTGAACTCCGGAGCGCTCTGCCACGCGGGATCGGACAGATCGCCGTCCACGATGGGAGAAGTGCTCACGCGCACTGCATGCAGCACCGGATGCTCCGGCCAATTCGCGGCATACGTCGCGACAGCAGACAGGGCGAGCAGAACACAGACGACGATTCGTTTGAGCATTGAGCAGTCCACAATTCGAATTGTTTCCTGCCAAAGTAAACGAGACCGCGCCGCATGCAAGAGACGGATTGGTGAACGGCTGTGGCGCGGGGGCGAAACGAGCGGATCGCCGAATGGTTGTACGATGAGACATGAGCGATTTCACGGTTGAGTTGGAACGTGAAGACGACGGCAGGTGGATCGGCGAAGTCGTCGATCTTCCGGGAGTTCTAGCCTACGGCGCCACGCGCGAGGAGGCCGTTTCGAGAGCGAAGGCTCTCGCGTTCCGTGTTCTCGCCGACCGGCTCGAGCATGGCGAGTCCGTACCCGAGCTCGAGAACGTATTCGCGGTCCAGGGATGAACTGGCCGTCATCGCGCGCTAGCCGTGTCCTGGCTGCGCTGCTGCGAATCGGTTGGTCCCTGAAGCGGCAATCGGGCACTTCGCATCGGATCCTTGCGCGCGCCGGCTCGCCCGACTTCGTCTTCGCATTTCACGATCAGGAAGAAATCGGCCCGCGCATGCTCGCGCGGATCTCGAAGCGTACGGGTCTGCGACCGGAAGATCTTTAATCACACGATCAAACGCTTCCGCACCGCGTACAACACGATTTCCGCGGTGCTGTGCAGATTCAGCTTCTGCATCAGGTTTGCGCGGTGCGTTTCCACGGTGGAGAGGCCGACGTCGAGTAGCGCTGCCACCTCTTTATTCGAGCGGCCTTCGGCGAGCAGTTGCAGCACTTCCTTCTCGCGATCGGTGAGGAGGTGGTACGAATCGGCGAGGCCGCGCTCCTGCAGTTGCTGCACATACTCCTCCTCCAGCAACGCCGCCACGGCGGGGCTGAAGAACGACTTGCCTGCGGCGACCGCGCGAATGGCGGGCAGCAGGTCTTCGTCCGTCGCGTCCTTTAAGAGATAGCCGCGCGCGCCCGATTGGATTGAGCGGAGGATGTACGACTCGTCGACGTGCATCGACAGCATGATGCGCCGCGGGGGCCGCGCCATCTTCTGGCAGCGCGCCGCGACGTCGATGCCGTTCAGCTTCGGCATGGCGATGTCCAGGATCATCAGATCCGGCTCGTGCTCCTCCGCCAGCTTCAGCGCTTCCAGTCCGTCCGCCGCTTCGGCCACGATCTCGACGGACGGATCGGTATCGAGCAGCGCGCGCATGCCGCGGCGGACGATGGAGTGGTCGTCAGCCAGCAGCACTCGCAAGTGCGACCTCCTCGACGACAGGCGCCGCGATCAGCGGCAGCGACACATGCAACGTCGTGCCGCCGCGCGATTGCACGCGAAACGTGCCGTGCAGCTCGCGCACGCGTTCTTCGATGCCGATGAGTCCCATGCCGCGCGCGCGTCGTGGATCGATCCCCACGCCGTCATCCGAAACCGTCAGCTCCAGCGCGCTTCCTTCGTGGCGCACGTCGATCGTCACGCGCGTAGCCTGCGCGTGCCGCGCGCAGTTCGTCAGCGCTTCCTGCACGATGCGATAGACGCACGTGCGGTACTGATCCGGCAGCGCACTCAGATCGCCGCGCAGCGTCAGTTCCACGGGGACGTTGAAGCGGCGGCGGAAATCGCGGATGTGCCACTCCAGCGCCGGCTGCAGACCGAAGTCATCGAGCATGCTCGGACGAAGTCCCATCACCAGATCGCGCACCGAGCGCAGGATCGTGTCGATGAGCCGCTTCGCTTCGGCCAGCGCGGTGCCGCTCTGCACGTCGCTGCCGCCGCGCGCGCGATCGGCGCGGCCGATCTCCATCCGCAGCGCGGTGAGCATCTGCCCGACGTGATCGTGCAGCTCGCGCGTCAGCTTCTTCCGCTCCTCTTCCTGCGCAGCCACGAGCTGCTGCGAGAGCTGCCGCATCTCCTGCTCCGCTTCTTCTGCGCGGTGCCGCTGTTCGTCGGAGCGCCGTTCCAGTGCGCGCAGGCGAAGCACCGCCACGAGCGCGACGACGAAGCCGATCAGCAGGCTGCGGCCGAGGCGGCGATTGAGATCGTCGCGGAAGGCTTGCTCCTGGCGGGCCACTTCCGCGCGCTGCGCGGCGAGATTCGTGTCGTTCAGTTTCTCGATGTCGCTCGTGATGGCCAGCACCGCTTCGCGGCGCGGCAGCACTTCGCGGCGCAGGAAGCGTCCGCTGTGCGTGATCTTCTCCGCGACGGTCCAATCGAACAGCGGCTCGAACGCCTGCCAGTATTCGTCGAGGCGCACTTCCAGCGCGTCGATGCGCGGACCGACGTCGGGCGGCGAAATGGCGCGCAGCGCCTTCACCGTCACGGCGTGCCCCTCGCGCAGCTGCTGCAGGCGCGCGCGATACTCCGGCGCTTCCTCGCGATCGGTGTCGAGCAGGTAATCGCGGATGAAGATGCCGGAGAGGTGCACGTCGCCGCGCAGCCGCCGCAGCTTCGTCTCCACCTCGCGGTGATGCGTGTTCAGGCCGTCGAGCTGCGCGTAAATTTCCTCGGCCTTGTGCGAAGTGGTGAGCACGGTCGTGCCGATGAGCAGCAGCAGCCCGCCGAGCGCAACCGCGGCCACCGGCCAGGTGTAGCGCCAGAAACTCATTGCCTGATCGACAACGCGACGCTCACAGCATCGCTTCCTCACGGATCAGACGGTAGAGCTCGCGGAACGACGCGACGACCGTCACATCCGGCGGCGCCGCACGTTCTTCGCTCGCCACGAACACACCGCGTCCATGCGCCGCCGCGAAACGGAGCGAGCCAAAATCGGTGACGTCGTCGCCGGCGTACACGACGCGCGTGGCGCCGAGTGCGTTCGTGAGCCAGCGCAGAGCGTCTTCCTTTCCGCCGCCACGGCAACGCGCTTCGACCACGCAGCGGCCTTCGATCACATCCAACTCGTGTGCGCGCGCCCAGGCTCGGAAACGGAGGATGAGGTCAAACGGCGGCGGAACCGAGAGGCCGCGCCAGTGCAGCGCCACGGCGTGCTTTTTCGTTTCCAGCCTCATGCCGGCAGCGGCGACGGCCTCGCGCAAAGGTGCGTCGAGGGTCGCCTCGAGCGGTGACGTGTCGCGCACGGGTACGCCGCCGGGCCCGCGAATCTCCAGTCCATGCGAGCCGATGAGATAGGCACCAGACGCATTCGTGCGCGCCGCGAGATCGTCGACATCGCGTCCAGACACCACCGCCACGGCCACGCCGGCCAGCTCCGACGTTTCGTTGAGCAGCGCGAACGCCGCGCGCGACATGCGCACCTCCGTCGGGTCTTCGCAGATCGGCGCGAGTGTGCCGTCGAAATCGAACGCGAAGAGCGTCGTCATCCGAAGACCTTCGCGCGCTCATCGCGCTGAACGTTTGTTTCACGTTGCGGCGTTGCGCGTTGCGGCGTCGCACGTTGCGGCGCTGCGGACGCGCGCGACGGCCAGAAACGTCCGGCCTTTCTGCGCACCGCGCACATCTCCGCGAGCAGCTTCTGCGACCAGTCGTAAATCGTGCTGCCGGATACCTGCTCGCGCATCGCCTGCATGCGCGCGCGGCGTTCGGCCACCGGCATGCGCACGGCGCGGAGGATCGCCTCCGCCACCTGCTGCGTGTCGTACGGATTCACCAGCAGCGCGCCTTCCAGCTCCTTCGCCGCGCCCGCGAATGTACTCAGCACGAGCACGCCGTCCGCGTCATCGCACGCCGCCACGTACTCCTTCGCCACGAGGTTCATGCCGTCGTGCAGCGGCGTCACGAGCACGCTGTCCGCCATCGCGTAATGCAGCCGCACTTCGTCAGGCGAGAACGTTCGCTGATGCAAAACAATCGGCCTCCACGACGGCGTGCCGAACCGCGCGTTCACGCGCGCCACGGACTCCTGAAGCTCCAGTGAGAGCTCCTGGTAGCGCCGGATACGCGTGCGCGTCGGCGAAGCGAGCTGCACGTGCACGTACTTGCCCCGCAAAGAGGGGTTCGATTCGAGCAGCTGCTCGATGGCTGCCACGCGCTGCAGCAGCCCTTTCGTGTAATCGGCACGATCCACGCCGAGGGAAACGTGGATGCCGTCGTGGAGGCCGAGGGTGCGGCGGAGGGTGCGGCCAGCGGCGCGGGACGCGGATGCGTAAGGCCACTCGACGCTGATCGGATACTGCCGCACCAGCGTGCGATGGCCGTTGTAGTCGATCGACATCTCGTCGAAATCGACGCGACATTCGAGATAGCGCTGCGCAGTCTCGAGGAAGTTGAGGCAGTAGCGGCGCGTGTGGAAACCGAGGATGTCGGCGCCGAGCATGCCGTCGAGAAGCTCGTCCTTCCACGGGCAGATGCCCACGGCGTCGGCGTGCGGCCAGGGGATGTGCCAGAAGAGGCTCGTCACGACGTGCGGCGCCTGCTCGCGCACGAGCCGCGGCACGAGCGCGAAGTGGTAATCCTGAATGAGCAGCAGGCCGTCGTTCGCGATTTCATCGACCGCGGCGCGCGCGAACGCGTCGTTCACCGATTGATACGCGCTCCAATCGCCGGGACGGAACAGCGGCTCGGCGTGCGCCATATGACAGAGCGGCCAGAGCGCTTCGTTCGCGAAACCGCAGTAGTAGCGCTCGTGCTCATCGTCATCGATCCAGAGGCGCCGCAGCGTGTACTCCGGCTTCTCGGGCGGCACGGCCACGCGGCCGTGAGCGTCGCTGTTCGCACGGTCAGCAGCGCCGCTGCCGTGCGCGATCCACGTTCCGCCGCAGGCGCGCAGCATCGGCTCGATGCCGGTCACGAGACCGCTGGCGGGACGATTCACGACGACGCTGCCGTCTGCGGCGAATTCGTGCGCGTACGGCTCGCGATTGGCGATGACCACCAACCCGCCGCTCTTCACCTCCGCGCGCACGAACGAGCGCAGCCGCGCCGCTCCATCGTTCACTCCGTATCGTTCATTCACGTTCCTCACATTAGGTCGAGCGAGCGCCGCCGACCATCGGGTATTCAGGGGAGAGGCTCTCCCCCCTTTGCCCGATGGCCGTGAGCGCCTGGCGCACGTAACGTGGAGCGCATGATCGACATCGCCTCACGTTCCGACGCCACCGCCATGCCGCTGCAGCGACGTTCGCGCGACGGTGCGATCTGCACCGTCTTCACCGCGCTCGACTGCGCGCTCTTCGACTTCGACACGTTTCAGCCGACGCACGCGCGTGCGCTTTTGCGCGAGCTGCGCGAGAGCCACGTGGCGGTGATTCCGGTGTCGGTGATGACGCTCGCGGAGCTGGAGCCAGTGGCGCGGAAGCTCGGCTTCCGTTCGATGATCGTGGAAGCCGGCGGCGCGATCGCGCGCTGGAACGCGATCGCCTGGGAAGTCGAGCCGTGCGGTCCGACCTCCGACGAATTGCTCGCGGTGATCGGCGAGATCGAAGAACGTTCCGGCGCGCTGCTGAAGGTGTACTCGGTGATGTCCGACGGTGATGCGTCGCTGCTCTCCGGACGTTCCGGCGCGATGCTCGGCGGTTCGCGGCAGCGGCAATACAGCGAGCCGTTCCTCATCGAAAGCGGCGACCCTCATCGCGTCTCCGAAGCCGCCGCCACCCTCGGCTACTCCATCGCCCGCGGCGGCCGTTTCCTGCATCTCGCGCGGCGCGACGCGGAGTCCGCGTTCTCGCGCCTGCGCGATGAGATGCCGTGCGACGTGGCCATCGGCGTCGGCGCGTCGCCGATCGACGCCGACTTTCTGAGCGTCGCGGACATGCCGATCATCGTGCCGCGGCCCGACGGCACGCCCGATCCGGAATTGCTCGCGCGCGTGCCGCACGCGCACATCGCGCCGGCGCCGGGATCTGCGGGATGGGCCGCGGCGGTGCGCGCGGTATGGTCGGCGTCGGTGACGCGGCCGCACCTGCGCGCGTGACGTGTTGGAGCGCGGGGCTTGCCCCGCCGGGTAAAAGCGAAAGGCCGGCGGGGCAAGCCCCGCCGCTCCAACGGGTTTCGCGCTACTTGTCCTGAAAGAGCATCGGCGCGCCGCGCTCGCGCACACCCATGCCCGTCATCAGCTTCTCGAGCAGCTTCATGAGCTGCTTCCGTTCTGCAGGCGCCATGTTGGCGACGCTTTCGAGGATGCGGCTCTGCGCGGCGGGCGGCGCGCGGCGCACCAGCGCGCGGCCTTTCGGCGTGAGCGAGAGGCGCACGTGACGGCGGTCTTCTTCGCTTGTGGTGCGGCGCACGTAGCCTTCGTCGACGAGACGTCCCACGGCCAGCGAGACGGAGCTTTGATCGGTCGCCGTGCGCGCCGCCACTTCGTTGAGCGTCAGTTCCGATTCCTGCTGCAGCACGTGCAGGATGAACATCTGCGCGGCGCCGACGCCGAAGCGCGACTGCGCGTCTTTATCGAATGAGCGCAGCGCTCGCACGAGACGCCGCACACGATTCAGAATTTCCTTGGCGTCGTCTTCCGCGCCGCTCCGCTTCGTAGCCATGGAGAGCGTCATTTTCGCACGAGCCTAGCGCCGGTTCTTGTCGATGATGGCGACGATGATCAGCACGAATGCGGCGAGGCGGATGAGATAGAGCGCCGTCTGATCTTCGAGCGCGCTGCGGCTGAGTGCCAGTGCGATGCGCTGCACCGCAAGCAAGCCGAATGCGGCGGCGAAGATGGCGAAGAGGCGGTCGCGCGACGTTGCCCAGAAGCGCAGAA
>DASSMK010000100.1:0-10386 GCA_035688915.1 Thermoanaerobaculia bacterium | reverse complement strand
TTCTTGACGGCGCCGCTGTTCGGATCGATGGCGGCGATCGCTTGTGGTTGGGCGAGGCCGGCGTAGATGGTGCCGTCGGCGCCGAGGGCGACGCCGCGCGGGTCGCCCGGCAATTGCCAGCGCCGGACGACCTTGGCATCGCGGCTTGCGACTGCGGCGAGCGTCTCGCGGCCGGAGTCGGGAGTCTGGCCGAAAGCGCTGCACACCACGGACGCCGTGAGCAGCACGAGGACGGCGAACTTACTCCTCGAGTGTGTAGGAGAAGTTTTCGATGACCGTGTTCGCGAGAAGCCGTTCGCACATCTGCCGAAGCTGCGATTCGACGTTCTCTCGTGTCTGCCCACTTTCCGCAAGCGTCAATCGAAACACTTTCCCCACGCGCACATCTTCCACCCCCGTAAAGGCGAGCGAGCTGAGCGAGTGCTGGATGGCCTTCCCCTGCGGGTCGAGAACGGACGGCTTGAGCTCGACGGTGACGGTGGCTTTCATGGCGGGCGGGATCATACCGCGCCGGGCGTGGCTGCTCCTGCGGCGGCTTCGGGGCCCCCGTTTACAGGCTCACAGGCTCACAGGCTCACAGGCTCAGAGGGGCACAGGCTCAAAGGCTCAAAGGCTCAAAGGCTCAAAGGCTCAGAGCAGCACACGCGGCGCGAGACTCAACGGATCGCATTTGCCATCTCCACTGGGGTCACCGCGCTGAGCGCGACGCTCGCGCTGCACGCGCTACTTTGAGCCTTTGAGCCTGTGAGCCTTTGAGCCTGAAAAAGCGCCTAAAAAAGCGTCATCTGCCCGCCGAGCGCCGGCTTCGTCCTCTTCCTCGCCACGTCGAACACGCCCGTCGCTTCGAACTGCTTGGCGATCGCGAACTCGACGCTTGCGCCGGTGCGGTTGAGGAGGCTCGTGCAGAGATCGCGGACGATCGATTCGTGATTGTTCTTCTGCGAGAGGTGAATCATGCAGAGCGCTTTGAGCTCGGCGCCGAGGAGGCGCTGCACGGCGCTGACGGAATCGTCGTTCGAGAGATGGCCGAAGCGCGACATGATGCGCCGCTTCAGCGACCAGGGATAGCTGCCGAGGCGCAGCATGTCCAGATCGTGATTCGATTCGAAGAAGAGGCCGTCGCAGTTGGTGAGGTGTTTGAGCACCGGACCGTCGACGTATCCAAGGTCGCTGGCGATGCCGACGCGGGTGCCGTCGCGCGCTTCGATCACGAAGCACGACGGATCCATCGCATCGTGAATGGTGCGTTGCGCGTGCACCTGCAGCTCACCGATGGTGAACGTGGTGTTGTTCTCGAAGACGACGGTTTTGATCTCGTCGGTATCGATGCGCGAGGCGTTGAGCGTGCCGCGCGTGAGGTAGATCGGGATCTCGTACTTGCGCGCGATTTTGTCGGCGCCGCGGATGTGATCGTAGTGCTCGTGCGTGATGACGACGGCGCGCACGCGGCTGATGTCGCAGCCTACCGATTCGAGGCGCTTCTTCGTGTCGCGCGGGCCGAGGCCTGCGTCGACCAGAATGGCGGTGCCGTCGCTCTCGAAGTAATAGGAATTTCCGGCACTGCCGGAACCGAGGGGCGCGACGAGCATGAAGCGATAGTAGCAGCGTTCCGCGGGACGGGCACTGGACTACAATCCGCCGCCAATGGAACGCTTCATCGTCGAAGGCGGCCGCCGCCTCGAAGGCTCGATCCGCCCCGGCGGCAACAAGAACGCGGCGCTGCCGATCCTGGCCGCCTGCCTGCTCACCGACTCGCCGGTGATCCTGCGCAACCTGCCGGACATCCAGGACGTCCGCGTGATGCTGAAGATCATCGAAGACCTCGGCGCCACCGTCGAGAAGCTCGAAGCGAACGTCTTTCAGATCACCGCCAAGGGCGATCTGAAGACCGAGCCGGATCCCGAGCTCTCGCGCAAAATCCGTGCGTCGATCCTCCTAGCCGGACCGTTGCTGGCGCGCTGCGGGAGTGTGGCAGTGGCGAAACCGGGCGGCGACGCCATCGGCCGCCGCCGCGTCGATACGCATCTTCTCGCCCTCGAAGCCCTCGGCGCGCAGATCGAAGTTTCCGCGTACGAGTACCGCATGGCCGCGCGCCAGCTGCGCGGCAAGAACATGTTTCTCGACGAAGCATCGGTGACCGCGACCGAAAACGCGATCATGGCGGCCGTGCTCGCGGAAGGCGACACGCTGATCTACAACGCCGCCGCCGAGCCGCACGTCCAGGACCTCTGCCGCTTCCTCAATCTCCTCGGCGCGCAGATCGAAGGCATTTCGACGAATTCGCTGCGCATCAAAGGCGTCGAGTCACTGCACGGCGGCGACTTTTACATCCCCAGCGATCACATCGAAGTCGGCTCGTACATCGGTCTGGCGGCGGTGACGCGCAGCGAGCTGCTGATCGAAGATGGCGTGCCGCAGCACATGTACGCCGTGCGGCACATGCTGGAGAAACTCGGCGTCGACATCGTGGTCGAAGGCCAGAACATCCGCGTGCCGAAGAATCAGGAGCTGCGCGTCCGCTACGACATCGGCGCTGCGGTGCCGAAGATCGACGACGGCCCGTGGCCGCTCTTTCCCGCCGATCTGCTGTCGATCATGATCATCATCGCCACGCAGGCCGAAGGGACGGTGATGATCTTCGAGAAGATGTTCGAGTCGCGCCTCTTCTTCACCGACAAACTGATCGGCATGGGCGCGCGCATCATCCTTTGCGATCCGCATCGCGCGATCATCGTGGGCGGCGGACGGTTGCAAGGCGCCGAGATCTCCAGCCCCGACATCCGCGCGGGCATGGCGCTGCTGCTCGCGGCGCTCTGCGCGAAAGGCGAGAGCATCATCCACAACGTTCACCAGATCGACCGCGGTTACGAGCGTATCGACGAGCGGTTGAACGCCCTCGGCGCGCGCATCGTTCGCGAAAGGGACGTCTGAGCGCGAGGTGAGCGATGAGCGATGCGACGGCGACGCGACCGCGCGTCATGGGCATCCTCAACATCACTCCTGATTCGTTCTCCGACGGCGGCGTGCACTTCGAATTGTCGAAGGCGGTGCATGCGGCCATGCAGATGGAGAGCGACGGCGCGGAGATCCTCGACATCGGCGGCGAATCGACGCGGCCTGGCTCGCACGAAGTGCCGGCGGATGTGGAGATCGCGCGCGTCGTGCCGGTGATCGAAGAGATCCGGCGGCGCAGCGCGGTGACGATCTCGATCGATACGCGGAAGGCGCGCGTGGCAGCGGCGGCGCTCGACGCCGGTGCGGCGATGGTGAATGACGTGAGCGGCCTGCGGCACGATCCGGAGATGCGCGCGCTGGTGGCGTCGCGCGGCGTGCCGGCCATCGTCATGCACATGCGCGGCGAGCCGAAGACGATGCAGCAGGAGATTCGCTTCGACGACGTCGTGGCCGAGGTGGGGGAGGAGCTGGAGGAGCGGCGCGACGAGGCCAGGGCGGCGGGCGTGCGCGAAATCTATGTCGATCCCGGCATCGGCTTCGGCAAGACGTTCGAGCAGAACCTCGAGCTGCTCGCGAATTGCGGCGTCTTCACGCGCATCGCGCCGGTGGTGATTGGCGCGTCGCGCAAAGGATTCATCGGCCATTTGACCGGACGCCCGAACGGTGCGGAGCGCGCCATCGGTTCACTGGCCACGGTGGCGGCGGCACTGGAAGGCGGCGCGGCGATCGTGCGGGTGCACGACGTGCGGGAGACGGTCGATTTTCTGAAGGTGCTGGTGGCGATTCGAGGGAAGCGGCGATGAGCGCTCGCACAGAGCGGAGGCTCGCGTGAGCCCGATCGATCGCATGCTCTCGCTCCAGTTCTCCTGGCGCGATGCGGTCGACATCATCATCGTCGCGCTCATCATCTATTACATCCTCACGCTGCTGCGCGGCACGCGCGCGATGCAGGTGTCGATCGGCCTGATCATTCTCGGCTCGACGTTCTTCGTGGCGCGCGAGCTCGATCTGCCGGCGTTGGAAGCGATCTCGCGGCAGATCCTTTTCTATCTGCCGTTCGCGGTGATCATCCTCTTTCAGCAGGAGATTCGCCGCGGCCTGGCGCGCATGGCGGGCAATCCGCTCGGCGCGTGGTTCCGGCGACGCGGACCGGCGGTGCCGTTCGACGCCATTCTCAACGCGTGCGACGTGCTGTCGTCGAAGAAGATCGGCGCGCTCATGGCCATCGAGCGCTCGCAGACATTGCGCATGTACGAAGACGGCGCGAAGCCGCTCGACGCCGTGGTGACGACGGAGCTGCTCGTCGCGATCTTCACGCCGGACGGTCCGCTGCACGACGGCGCGGTGCTGATTCGCGGTGATCGCATCGTCGCAGCGAATGCCTTTCTGCCGCTCACCGCGTCGCCCGATCCGCAGCTTGCGCACGGCACGCGCCATCGCGCGGCCATCGGTCTCAGCGAAGAGACGGACGCGCTCGTGCTCGTGATCTCCGAAGAAAACGGTGAGATCGCCTCGGCCAGCGAGGGCGAACTGATCGAGCATCTCGATCGCGCCACGCTGCTACGCCTCATGACCGACCGCTTCGGCGAGCGGAGGCCAGCGCGGTGAAGAACCTCGGCATCAAGCTGATCGCGCTGGCGCTGGCGTGCGTGCTCTGGTTCTTCGTCTCCGCGCCGCGCCGCGAGCGCGTGCGCGAACGGATCGTCACCGCGCCGATCTCGCTGGTCGGCCTGCGCAACGAATTCATCATCACGACCGAGATCACCGGCAGCGTGGCGGTGCGCGTGCGAGGCCGGATGTCCGATCTGCGCGCGCTGGCCGTGCAGACGCTGGAAGTGCCGATCGATCTGTCGTGGGTGCAGCAAGCGGGCGAGATCTCGATCACGCTGCGGCCGCAGGCCATCAACGTACCGCCCGAGATCGAAGTCGTCTCGATCGAGCCGAACAAGGTGCGGTTCCGCATCGAACAGCTGCGCCAGCGCACGGTGGCGATCCGACCATTTCTCGCGGGCGATGTGCCGGCGGGATACCTGGTCGGCACCGCCACGAACGAGCCGGAGCGCGCGCTCGTTTCCGGCCCGGCTTCGCAGATCCTCAAGCTCAACGAAGTGGCGACGGAACGGATTATCATGACCGGCCGCACGGCGACGTTCTCGCAGAACGTCGCGGTCGTGTCGGATTCGCCGCTCGTGCGCGTGATCTCGCCGCTGACGACGCAGGTCACGGTGCCGGTGCTGCCGGAGATCGGACCGAACGTGCCGCCGGACGCCACGACGAGCAGCGAAACGAGCACTGACTCGATGGGCGACACGACAGGCAGCACGGCAACGAGCACCAGCACGACTTCAGAACGGAAACCACCAGAATGAGAGAGCTTTTCGGCACCGATGGCATTCGCGGCAAAGCGCGGCAATACCCGCTCGATCAGGCGACGATGTTCGCCCTCGGCGAAGCTCTCGGCCATCGCCTGAAAAACGGCGGGCGCCCGAAGGTGCTCGTCGGCATGGACACGCGCGAATCGGGTCCGGAGATCGCGCGCGCACTGGCCGCGGGGATGATCGCGGGCAACGCGGACGCGGTCTTCATCGGCGTGGTGCCGACGCCGGCGGTGGCGTATCTCTGCCGCACGACTGACGCCGCCGCGGGCATTTCGATCTCCGCGTCGCACAATCCGTTCGAAGACAACGGCGTGAAGATCTTCGGCCACGACGGCATGAAGCTGGCCGACGCGATCGAAGAGCAGATCGAAGACGAGCTGCGCGCGTTGCGCCGCGACAACGTGACCATTCCGAACGACGAGCTGCCGGAGCATCCGGAATTGGTGGAGTCGTACGAGCGCTTCCTCGTCTCCGGCGTGCCGCCGACGGGACTGGTCGGGAAGAAGGTCGTGCTCGACACCGGCTACGGCGCCGCGTATCGCATCGGGCCGGAAGTGTTCCGCCGCGCGGGCGCGGAGGTGGTCGTGATCCACGACGCGCCGAACGGACGCAACATCAATGAACAGTCCGGCGCGCTGCATCCGCAAACGCTGGCGAAGACGGTGGTCGAAGAGAACGCCGATTACGGCGTGGCGTTCGACGGCGACGCCGATCGCGCCATCTTCGCGGACGACGCGGGCAAGATCCGCGACGGCGACGAGATCATCTATCTCTGGGCGAAGTACCTCCGCCTGCATGAAGAGCTGAAGAACAACGCGGTCGTGACGACGGTGATGTCGAACTTCGGCTTCGAGAAGCAGCTGCAAACCGACGGCATCACCCTCGGCCGCGCCAACGTCGGCGACAAGTACGTGCTGGAGATGATGCTCGAGCGCGGCGCGATTCTCGGCGGCGAGCAGTCGGGTCACATCATCGATCTGGCGGTGCACACCACCGGCGACGGCATTCATACGGCGCTGGTCTTCGGCAACATCCTGGCGGAGATGGGCGAGCGTTTCTCATCGCTGCCGACGTTCGAGCCGATGCCGCAGGTGCTCGTGAACCAAAAAGTCGGCGCGAAGCCGCCGCTCGATTCGCTGCCGCGCTACCAGGAAGCGTTGGCGAAAGCGCAACAGGCGCTCGCCGCAACCGGCCGCATTCTCGTTCGCTACTCCGGCACGGAGAATCTCGTGCGCGTGATGGTGGAAGGGGAAAACGACGCGCAGATTCGTGAGATCGCCGAAGAGCTGCGCGGCGTGCTGGAAGCCGAGATCGGATGACGGATCGCTGGCATTTGCGCGGAAGGATCGCGCTCGTCACCGGCGCGACCGCCGGCATCGGACTGGCCATCACCGAAGAGCTGCTGCGTTTCGGCGCGGTGGTGATCGGCGTCGCTCGCGATCGCACGCGGCTCGAGGAATGGCAGGCCGCGCATCCGGGCGTGCAGGGCATCGCCGCGGACGTTGCGAATCCCGATGATCGCGCGCGTCTCTTCGACAAGCTCGAGCGGCTGGACATCCTGGTCAACAACGCCGGCACGAACATCCGCAAGAAAGCGGTCGACTACACGTCCGGCGAGTATCAGCAGGTGCGCGAGACGAATATGGATGCGACGTTCGAGATCTGCCGCCTCGCGCATCCCTTGCTGCGCGCGGCGGGCGATGCGAGCGTGATCAACATTGTCTCCGTGGCGGCGTATCGCTGGCTCGGCACCGGGATTCCGTACGCGATGACGAAGGCGGCGGTGGCACAGATGACGCGCGGTCTGGCGGCGGAGTGGGCGAAGGACGGCATTCGCGTCAACGCCATCGCGCCGTGGTACATCCGCACGCCGCTCGCGGCGCCGGTGCTCGACGATCCCGCGCGTCTGGAGAAGGTCCTCGCCGCCACCCCTCTCGGCCGCGTCGGCGAGCCGGAGGAAGTCTCCGCTCTCGCTGCCTTCCTCTGCATGCCCGCCGCGTCGTACATCACCGGGCAGGTGATCGGCGTCGACGGCGGCTTCGGCGTAGCTCCAATTTTTGCCTGAATTCGTGAAGCTAGCGCAACCGCAGCCTCATCGCTATACTGCGCCATCCAATTTTAGGGCACTCGTCGCGGAGAGGAACTTTTCATGGCAAAGGCGCAGGTGAAAAAGGCCACAGCGGGGCGTAAAGCCGCTCCGTCGAAGGCTGCAGCGAGCCCGGCGAAAAAGAAAGCCGCGGCACCGAAGAAGCCGGCGCCTCCTGCCTCGCGCTCTCCGAAAAAAGCCGTGAAAACCGCCGTTGCGAAAGCGAAAGCGCCTGCGAAAGCAGCCGCCAAAGCCATCGTCAAAGCGGTGAAGAAGGTGGCCAAAGCCGCGCCGAAAGCGGCGAAGAAAGTCGCCGCCGCGAAAGCGCCGGCCATCGTCAAACCGAAAGCCGTGAAGCCGGCCGTGAAGAAGGCGCCGGTGGCCGCTCCGAAGGTCGCTCCTAAAGCCGCACCCAAAGCTGCGGCGGCCAAGCCTGCGCCGAAGGCTGAAGCGAAGCCGGCGGCGAAGGTCGCAGCGCCGAAAGCCGTCGCACCGCCGAAGGCAGCCGCGCCGAAAGTCGCCGCACCGAAAGCAATCGCCGCGAAACCGGCTCCCGCTCCTGCGCCCGCGCCGGCGCGGCCGACCGGTCCCGTCGTCGTCGACGACAAGAAGCGCGCGCGCCGTGCGCGTCCTCGCGTGACGTCGAGCGGCGCGCCTGCGGCGTCGTGGCTGACGAGCGAGAAGCCGCGCGCTGCGTCGTTCATCCCCGCGCCGCCGCGCGCCGAAGCGCCGTCTGCGATTGCCGCACCGCCCGCGTCATCCGATCGCCTCATCCGCCCCGAAGACCTGAACGACATCGCCGTCCGCACGGTGCCTGTGCGCGTCGACATCGAGCAGGCCGCCGGCCGTTTCTACGTCATCCCCAATCCGCAGGAAGTCACGCTTCGCGCCGGTGAAGGCATCGAGTGGGACTTCCGTTACTTCGGCGGCGCGGACGTGACGGTCGAAGAGATCATCATCGAGTTCGAAAAGCCGTCGCCGTTCCTGCTGCAAAAGTTCCAGACCAAGAAGCCCGGCACCGCGCGCCCGCATCGCCAGATGTCCGGCGGCGTGCAGGCCACCGCGACGGGCAAGCGCGTCGAGTACGTGATTCGCGCGATGACGCCGTTCCGCACCGAGCTCGCCTCGGCGCGCTCCGCGATGAACGTGATGAGCTGACGCGCGCCGTCAGGTGCGCGGTGCGAGCGCGTGCTGCTCCTGCAGCGCCGCGACGGTGCTGATGCCTTCGCGCAGCGAGCGGATGCCGTCCACGCACGCCGTGGCCGCGGAGAGCGTGGTGATGCAGGGGATGTTCAGCTGCAGCGCCGTTCGGCGGATGTACGTGTCGTCGACGAACGCCGACTTGCCGAGCGGCGTGTTGATGGCCAGCGTCACTTCGCCGTTGATCATGCGGTCGACGATGTTCGGCCGCGCTTCGTGCACTTTGAACGCGAGCGCCGCATCGACGCCGTGCTGCAGCAGGAACTCGCGCGTGCCGGCCGTCGCGATGATCTTGAAGCCGATCGCCAGCAGATCTTTCGCGAGATGCACGACCATCGGCCGCTTGTCGTTGTCGTTCACGCTCATGAACGCGGTGCCGCCGAGGGGGAGCTTCGTGCCGGCGCCGAGAAGCGCTTTCGCGTACGCCTCGCCGAAGCTGTGCGAGGAGCCCATCACTTCGCCCGTTGATTTCATTTCCGGACCGAGCACTGTGTCTTCCTTCGGAAAGCGGTTGAACGGAAAGACCGGCGCTTTGACGAAGTAACCGTCGACGCGCGGCTGCTGGGTGAGGCCGAGGGAGCGGAGGGAGTGGCCGGCCATGGTCTTGGCGGCGAGTTTGGCGAACGAAACGCCCGTTGCTTTCGACACGTACGGCACCGTGCGCGACGCGCGCGGATTCACTTCCAGCACGTACAGATCGCCTTGATAAATCGCGTACTGCACGTTCATCAGGCCGATCACGTTGAGCGCTTTCGCCAGCTGCACGGTGCGGCGGCGCACGCGATCCTGTTCGCGCGCGCCGATGATGTATGGCGGGATGATGGTGGTGGAATCGCCGGAGTGGATACCCGCGAGCTCGATGTGCTCCATCACGCCCGCGATCACCACTTCGTTGCCGTCGGAGATCGCATCGACGTCGAGCTCGATCGCATCTTCGAGAAAGCGATCGACGAGGATCGGATGTCCCGGCGCCGCCTCGACTGCGCGGCCCATGTAGCGCCGCAGCGTGTCTTCGTCGTACACGATGGCCATCGCGCGCCCGCCGAGAACGTACGACGGCCGGACGATCACCGGATAGCCGATCTGCTGCGCGACGTCGAGTGCTTCCTGCTCCGTGGTGGCGGTGCCGTGCGCGGGAACGAGGATCTCGTGCTCGCGCACGAGCGCGCCGAAGCGCTCGCGATCCTCGGCTTTGTCGATCGAATCGACCGACGTGCCCCACAGCGGAACGCCGGCTTCGTGCAGTGCCTTGGCGAGCTTGAGCGGCGTCTGTCCGCCGAACTGCACGATCACCCCTTCCGGCTTTTCGAGGTCGACGATCTCCAGCACGTCTTCGAGCGTGAGCGGCTCGAAGTAGAGGCGGTCCGACGTGTCGTAGTCGGTTGACACCGTCTCCGGATTGCAGTTGACCATGATCGTTTCGAACCCGATCTCGCGCAGCGCGAACGATGCATGCACGCAGCAGGTATCGAACTCGATGCCCTGGCCAATGCGATTCGGGCCCGAGCCGAGAATCATCACCTTCCGGCGATCGGTGGGATTCGCTTCGTTTTCGCTTTCGTACGTCGAGTAGAGATACGGCGTGGTCGCTTCGAATTCGGCCGCGCAGGTGTCGACGCGTTTGTAGACAGGACGAATGCCGAGCGAGTGGCGCTCGCGGCGCACGTCGTCTTCCGTCCGATTCTGCAGCTTCGCGATCTGGCGATCGGAGAATCCGTTGCGCTTCCACTTGCGAATCGTTGGAGCGACGGGCGCCTCGCCCGCCGT
>DASSMK010000099.1:0-3876 GCA_035688915.1 Thermoanaerobaculia bacterium | reverse complement strand
AGAATCTCGCGGTCTTTTTCCGTGTACCGCGTCGCCTCGGTGTACGACTGCGTGCCGATCACGCCCCACGTTTTCTCGCCGCTCTTCAGCGGTGCGCCGAGCCAGTCGATGGACGGTGAGCCGATCGGTTCCACTTCGCCTTCCGCTCGCAGCTGTTCGAAGACTTCGGGCGTGGCCAGCAGCGGCTTGCCGTGGCGCAACACGTAGCCGGTCAATCCGCGGCCCGGCGCGGCGCCGTCAGGACTTTCGTCATACGCGTCGACAAAGTAGGGGAAGCGGAAAACGCCGTGCGCTTCGTCCAGCTCCGCGATGTAGAAGTTCGTCGCGTTCATCAGCTGGCCGACGATCTCGTGCACGGCGGGATAGAACTGTTCGGCCGTCGTCTCGCGGCTCAGTTGCGCGATGCGAAAGAGCGCCGCCTGCAGCTTCTCGTTTTTCAGCTGCTCGGTGATGTCGCGAAAGTACCAGGCGCGCGCTTTGACGCGGCCGCCGACGATGATCGGCATCGACGCGCGCGAGAGCGTGCGCCCATCGCGCAGCACCACGCGATCGCTCGAGCGCACTTCGGCCGGATGTTCGTAGAGGTAATTCACCTCTTCGATGAAGGCGGTCCAATCTTCGACGCGCTCCGCCGCGTAGCCGAGGAGCTCATTGTCGTCGGCACCGTCGGCTGCGTCGGCCGGAATCTGCCAGATCTCCAGGAAGCGGCGGTTGTACGACAGGACGCGCCCTTCCATGTCCACGACCAGCGTGCCGTCCAGCGTCGCTTCCTGCTGCGCGCGCAGCATGGCCAGCGAGGTGCGCAGCGATTCCTGATCGACCGCTTTGCCGTGACGGACCAATCGCGCCAGCGCGCGGCGGGCGCGGAGGAAGCGCGAAGGGGCCGGTTCGGCCGTGGCGGGGAAGTTCGAGTGGATCGTCATGCGATGACGGGCGGAAACGCGACGAATCGTGAGGCTTTGATTCTAGCCGAAGGACGGCCTGCCATCAGTCGCCGGGAGTGCCGTGGCTGCGGAAATGCGCCCAGTGCTGGTAGTTGCGGTAGATAAAGAAAGCGATGAAGAGCGCCAGGAAAAATTGCCGGCCGAGCAGCGCCCAGATCACCACTCCGGTGCCGACCACCATGCCGATCCAGACGGCGATGGCGAACGCGCTCCCTTCGCGCAGAAAAATGCGCAGGAAATTGCGCACGGCGTGTCCGCCGTCCAGCGGTGCGAGTGGAATGAGATTGAAAATGCCCCAGAACATGTTCGCCAGCGCGAGGATCGGCAGCAGCGCCTGCAGCATGCGATCGGTCTGCGCGATGCCGGCGCGCATCGAGATCTGATTGCAGATCCAGGCGAGGAGAAAGCTCGAGATCGGTCCGGCCAGGCTGATGAACATGTCCTGCCACGCCTTGGCGCGGCGGCGGTTCATGGTTACGCCGCCCATGCCGGTCAGCAGGATCTCGCTCGATCCGAAACCGAAAAGGCCGATGGTGGCCGCGTGCGCCAGCTCGTGCACGAGCACGCTGATGAAGATCACCGGCGCCCACAAGAGCGCGTACTGAATGCCCGCCGCCGGGTTGTAGCTGGTGGCGATGAAGAAGACGATGAGGATGAGGAACGACAGGTCGACGTCGATCGTCGTCCCGCGGATGGACCCGAGGTGGAGCATGCGGGGGCGAGAGTATCACTGCTAAACTTTCGGGAACTCCCCGTCAGCAACATCATGAAATTCCGTTGCCCGTACTGCCGGCGGCACGTGCCACTCGATCCCGGCGGCGCTGCGTACGTCGCCGGACAGGTGTTTGCGCACGCGGAGTGCTGCACGAAACGACCGGACGAAAAATCGCCAGAAGAGCTGTACGCGAATGCGAAACAGATCGCGCGGCGCGTCGGTGCGCGCGCACGCCAGAGGTGACCGATGAAGTCGATGTGGGAGCAGCAGCAGCGCGATGAAGTGTTCCGGCGCCTCGAGGCCCTGCAATCAGGCACGCCGGGACGATGGGGAAAGATGACGGCGGAGAAGATGGTGGCGCATCTCGTCGATTCGATGCGCATGGCCAACGGCGAGCTGCCCGTGCGGCCGAAGAAACTGCCGGTGCGCTTCTTCCCGCTGAACTATCTCGTCATCTACTTCGCGCCGTTTCCGAAAGGTGCGCCCACCGCGCCGGAACTGATGCGCAGCGGCGACCCGCAAGAGCTGAACGCGAGCAAACGCGAGCTGATGGAAGGGATCGATCGCTTCCGCACATCACACGGCCAAACGCGCCAGGCGCATCCCGCCTTCGGCCGTCTGAACGACAAAGCGTGGGGCGTGCTGACGTACCGGCATATCGATCATCATTTCCGGCAGTTTGGGGTTTGAAGCCAGGCTCATAGGCTCAAAAGCTCAGGCTCATAGGCTCAAAGGCTCAGAGCAGCACGCGCTGCGTGAGCATGGGTTTTTTCGCACGTGCCGCATGCGCAACGTCGCCGCTGTCGGGAGCCGGCGCTACTTTGAGCCTTTGAGCCTCTGAGCCTTTGAGCCTCTGAGCCGGCCTACCGGCCCGCCCCGCTCCCGTCCAGCTCCTCGCGCAAAACGTCGCTTGCTGGGCGTTCTTTCTGCAGGCGGGCGGCGACCGCTTCTGCTTTGCGCAGGACGCGCAGGATGTTTTCGCCGGCGATCTTTTTCAGCTGCGCTTCGCTGTGGCCGCGGCGGAGGAGCTCGGCGAAGAGGTTCGGGTAATCGGCGACGCTGGTGAGTCCCACCGGCGTCGTCGTGATTCCGTCGAGATCGGCGCCGATGCCGACGTGATCTTCGCCGGCCACTTCGATGACATGTTCGATGTGCGCGACGACGTCCGCCACGCTCGCGGTCGGACGGGCGTTCGCCGCGTCCCACGCCTTCATCCCTTCCGTGACTTTGTCCGGCTGCCCCTGATTCAGTTCCTTGAGGCGCGCTTCTTCGCCGCCGCGCTTCGCGTAGTACGAGCGCACGGTTTCTGACACGAAGCTCGGCACGAACGTCACCATCACCACGCCGTCGTTGTCCTTCAGGCGGCGCAGCACGTCGTCCGGCACGTTGCGCGCGTGATCGGTGAGCGCGCGTGCCGACGAATGCGAAAAGATCACCGGCGCCACCGACACATCCAGCGCGTCGTTCATCGTCTTCGGCGAGACGTGCGAGAGATCGACGAGCATGCCGAGGCGATTCATCTCGCCGACGACGGCCTTGCCGAACGGCGTGAGGCCGTTGTGCTTCGGCGCGTCGGTCGCGGAATCGGCCCAATCGTTGTCGCTCGAATGCGTGAGCGTCATGTAGCGGGCGCCGAGGGAGTAGAGCTGGCGGAGTGCGGCGAGCGAGTTGTTGATCGAGTGGCCGCCTTCCACGCCCGCGAGCGAAGCGACGCGTCCTGCTTTGTGAATGCGCACGATGTCATCCGCGGTGCGCGCCTGTTCGAGCGTCTGCGGATAGAGCGCGATGAGCCGCGCCATGACGTCGATCTGCTCGATGGTTGCCTGCAGCGCGTCCGCGCCTTTCAACTCCACCGGCACGTACACGGACCAGAACTGGCCGCCGAGGTGACCTGCTTTCAAGCGCGCGATGTCGGTGTGCAGCGGCTTCTCCAGCTTCGATTGATCCTGCGCGATGTCGAGCTGCGCCATGTGATTCTTCACGCGCTCGCGAAACTGCCACGGCAGATCGTTGTGCCCGTCGATGAGCGGCGTCTCGCGCAGGATCTTCTCCACGCGCGGGTCGGTCTGCGCGAAGAGGGAAGTGGCGAGGAGGAGCAGGAGCAGGGCGAGCTTCACACGCATGGCCGGGATTGTAGACCGCGGAGGACTGGAGTCTCAGAGTCGTCGAGTCAGTCGGAGTCGTCGAGTCTCAGAGTCGTAGAGTCTCAGAGGAGAC
>DASSMK010000098.1:0-7279 GCA_035688915.1 Thermoanaerobaculia bacterium | reverse complement strand
ATGCGCGAGATTGGGCGAATGTACTTCGTTACTGCACGACGATGTCGCCGAGGACTTCGCGAATCTTTTTCAAATCATCGATGAAACGCGCGCGCTCCACACGTCGCGCTTCGTCAGTCGGCGCGCGCAAAATCGATGATGGATGCACCGTGG
Source organism: Thermoanaerobaculia bacterium (assembly GCA_035688915.1). Taxonomy (GTDB): domain Bacteria; phylum Acidobacteriota; class Thermoanaerobaculia; order Gp7-AA8; family Gp7-AA8; genus DASSMK01. The sequence goes on along the minus strand of DASSMK010000098.1, from coordinate 7,126 downwards.
CAGTGACGTACTCCGCCAAGGGCGAATCGACGAACTGGCCGCGCTGCACGGAGACGCGGAACTTCGGGCCGATGATGGCCTGCGCGGCGGTGGAGCCGAGGCAGATGATCGCGCGCGGTTTGACGACGCGCACCTCGGCCTCCAGCCACGGCCGGCAGGCGGTGATCTCGACGGCGTTCGGCTTCTTGTGGATGCGCCGCTTGCCGCGCGGCTCCCACTTGAAGTGCTTCACGACGTTCGTGACGTAAACCTTCGCGCGGTCGATGCCCGCTTCGTCGAGCGATTTGTCTAGCAGCGCGCCCGCGGGGCCGACGAACGGGCGCCCTTCCAGATCTTCTTTATCGCCCGGCTGCTCGCCGATGAACATGATCAGCGACGACGATTTGCCTTCGCCGAACACCGTCTGCGTGCCGAGTTTGTAGAGATGGCAGGCCGTGCATTCGGCGGCCACCGCGCGCAGTTTCGGCAGCGACGGGCGGGGCGGGATGAGCGGCTCGGCAGTCGTGATGGAAGGGCGCATGGCCGTCGTATCATGCATGGACCATGCGCCTCCGAATTGTGCTCGTCGTTCTCACGCTGCTGGTCTGCCTTTCGGCGCAGGCGCAACTCGAATCCGATCCCGCGTTCGGCCTCTCCACCGACTTTCGCAACTGGCTGACGACGAACGGCTACGGCTCGTACGACTTCGTGCGCGCCGACGTGCCGGGCGGCAGCTACGGCGGCCGCGCCTTCGCCGGCCAGGCGGTGGTGAATCAGCCCGTCATCTTCATTCACGGCAATTCGGATTCGGCGATCGGCACCGGCTCATCCGCGGCCACCGGCTGGCGCGCCAGCATCGAGTACTTCAAGTCGCAGGGCTACACCTCGGCCGAGCTGTACGCCACGACCTGGGGTCCGGCCAATTCGCTGCTCGCCTCGCAGCAGTACCACTCGAAGGACAACCTCACGCGTCTGCGCGCGTTTGTGCAGGCCGTGAAGGCGTACACCGGCGCAACGAAAGTCGACATCATCACGCACTCGATGGGCGTCACCCTCGGCCGCAAGATCATCAAAGGCGGCAGCGGCAACGATTCACTCGCGGGCGGCGCGTACACGCTCGGCAGCGCGCTGACGTCGTCCGTCGATACGTTCGTCGGCATCGCCGGCGCGAACCGCGGCCTCGTCGCTTGCTACAACAGCGGCCCGACCACGCCGACGTGCGGCTCAACGAACGGCTTCTATCCCGGCTATCTCGTCGGCGGCTTCGGCCCGTACGGCGTGTCGTCGTACCTCGTGGATCTCGCGTCTGCGAGCCATTACGAAGGAACGTACGTCTACAGCATCTGGTCGAGCGCGGACGAAGTGGTGGGCTACGGGACGATCGTCTATTACGAATCGACCTGCCGCATTCCGGGACAGAACGGCGAGAAGACGTTCAGCGCGTATCCGTACGGGCACATCGGATCGAAGGATCAGACGCCGTACTACCAGCTGCGGATGGTGAAGTACCACGCCACGAACTGAGCGCGCGTTACGACGTCAGCGACAACCCCACTGACGATCCGACCCACGTGTACTGCTTGTTGAAGTCGACGCCGAGCATCTTGCCGCGCGAGAGACGAATCAGATTCTGCGCGAGGATCGGCTTCGCCTCGTCATCGGGCCGCAAAAACATCATCCGGATCTCAACCTTCACGCCGCCGCCGTCCGCCGCAGCGAGCGCCGGAGCGTATTCGATCTTCTCCTGCAGGCACCACGCGTGGCGTTCACCGGCAGGAATCGCTTCGACGTCGGCGCGAGTGGGATCGACGTTCACGCCTCCGCCGGCGAATGAGAAGAGCGGCTTGAGGACGTAGCGCGAGAGATCGTCCGGAATGCGCTCGAGATCGGAGACAAACGTCGCGCGCGGCACCGACTCATGCCGCAGGAACGGCAGCGAGTACTTTGACCAGACCCAGTACCAGTTCGGATGCGGCGCCCATTCGACGTCGAGCTCTTCGCGGTAATCGAACGGCAGCTCGATCCCTTTGCTGATCAGCTCATCGAACACGACGCGGTTGTAGATGCGCCGCACCGGCACGTCGCCGCGAAACAGCTGTTTGCCGCGCTTGGTGAGATCGCGCGGATCGACCGCATCGACATCGAACAGCTGCTTCGTCGCCGCGAAATCGGGAAACGTCTTCTGCCGCGGCGGATCGATGTCCATCAGGATCACTTCCGCCGGATCGTGCAGGCCGACGATCGTGCGCCGCGCGAGATCGAGGAACGACGAACGGTCATAGCCGGAGAACCAGCACGACCACGCCGCGTCGAGACCGTCCATCTTCGCCAGCGTGTCTTTCCACGCATCGCGCTGGATCACCTGCAATGACGTCAGCGACGGAAAGCCTTGCAGCTCGATCAGCTTCGGCACGAGCGTGCCGTTTTCTTCGACCACCGCGAAATCGACCTGCGCGAAATTCGGCAGCGCGTCCATGCCCGGCGTGTTCCATCGCTCCGGAATGGCCGCCTTCATCTGTTCGATCAGCGACGCGTCGGAAAGCTGCTCCACGATCGCGTTCGCGCCTTCCACCGCCCGCTGCTTGAAATCGTCCGGCAGAAAGACGGGCGTTTCGGCGAGGCGGAACTCGAACTTTGCATCGAGACGTGACGAGAGCTCGCGCTGATAAAAGTCGTAGAGCTCGGGCGTGATCTGGGAGTTGAAAAGCTGGCGGAAGCGGCGATCCATGATCGCCGCGAAGCTTACTTCTTCTTCAGTTCCGTCAGCACCAGCTTCGCCACGGCCTTGAGGGTATCGAAGACGCCCGTGCCGTTCATGGCCACCGCTTCGAAGGTCGGCTCGCCCTTGAAGTTCAGCTGCGTGTACATCTGCTCGGCCGGCAGCGCGGTCGGGAGATCGCGCTTGTTGAACTGCAGCACGTACGGAACGCTGCGCAGCTCGTAGCCCTGTTCTTTGAGGTTTTTCTCGAGATTCTGGAGCGATTCGATATTCGCTTCCATGCGCGCTTCCTGCGAATCGGCGACGAACACCACGCCGTCCACGCCCTTCAGAATCAGCTTGCGCGACGCGTCATAGAACACCTGGCCGGGCACCGTGTAGAGGTGGAAGCGCGTCTTGAAGCCGCGGACGGTGCCGAGGTCGAGCGGGAGGAAATCGAAGAAGAGCGTGCGGTCGGTTTCCGTGGCGAGGGAGATCAGTTTGCCCTTCGCCTGCGGGTTCGTCTTGTCGTAGATCCACTGCAGGTTGGTCGTTTTGCCGCACAGACCGGGACCGTAATAAACGATCTTGCAGTTGATCTCCCGCGCCGCGTAATTGATGAACGTCATGGGCTATTCGCTGAACAGGCTGTCGATATCCTCGTCGGTGATCTCAGCGAACGGCGAGTCGAACCGGTGGGCCATCGACCCGCGCTCCGCCTCGGCCTTCTTCATGAGCTGTTCGAACGTCCGCTCCAGCTCCTGCGAGGCTTTTTTCACGCGCAGCCGGACCAGTCCGAGCGACGACTTCTCGTCGAAGATCACGACCAGAATGACGCGCTGCGCGACGAGCGAGATGTGGATGTTGTCGCGCTCGCCCTCGTGAAAGAGGATCGAAAACTCTTTCTCACCGATCAACTTGGCCAGTCCGTCGGTCGCGGCGACGTTGCCTGCCGTGAGCGACGCAAGCGAAGTCGCGTCGACGCCGCGCATGTCACCATGCGACGCGATCTGCTGGCCGTTCTTATCGACCAGGAAAACGATTTTCGAGTTGGAGTCGACCTGCAGACGCGAGAGGATGTCTTTGATCTGCTGGTACTCCTCCTCGTACATCACGAGATCAGGAGCAGCCATCTGTTTCTTTCACCAGTGCCCGTGGACGGGGACGGGAATGTATAGCACAGCCTGCACTTAGCGCGCGACTCAAATCTCTCTGCGGCCTTCGAGCGCTTTCGACATCGTGACCTGATCGGCGTACTCGAGATCGCCGCCCACCGGAAGCCCGAACGCCAGGCGCGTGGTGCGCACGTTCGACGATCGCAGCTGCTGCGCGAGGTAGAGCGCCGTCGCTTCGCCTTCGACGTTCGGATTCGTGGCGATGATGATCTCGCGCACGCTGCCGTCCTGCACGCGACGCAGCAGACCCGCCACGTCGATGTCCTGCGGGCCGACGCCTTTCAGCGGCGAGAGCGCGCCGAGCAGCACGTGGTAGACGCCTTTGAAATCGCGCGTCGATTCGATCGTCTGGATGTTGAAGGCTTCCTCGACGACGCAGATGAGCGACGGATCGCGGCGCGGATCGCTGCAGATCGCGCACGGCTCGACGTCCGTCATGTTGTTGCAGACGGAGCAGCGGAAGATCTTCGTCTTCACGTCGAGAATGGCGGTGGCCAGCGCCTCCGCTTCGCCCGCGGGACGCTTGAGGATGTGATACGCGAGCCGGGCCGCCGACTTGCCGCCGACGCCCGGCAGCTTGGTCAGCTCGTTGATGAGATTCGCGAGCGGGGGAGCGGTCACTGCGCGCTACAACCCCGGAATCTTCATTCCGCCGGTCATGGCGCCGAGGGACGACTGCATCGATTCGTCGACCTTGCGTACGGCTTCATTCACGGCCGCTTTGACGAGGTCCTGCAGCATCTCGACGTCATTCGGGTCCACGGCTTCCTTGTCGATCACGATCGAGAGGAGCTCTTTGTTGCCCGACATCTCGGCTTTGACCATGCCGCCGCCGGCGGTGCCTTCGACGCGGATGGTCTGCATCTGGCGCTGCATCTGATCCTGCATCTGCTGCGCTTGTTTCATCAGCTGTTTGATGTTCATCGTTTGCTCTCCTTCACGACTTCGCCGCCGAGGTGCTTGCGGAACGAGCTGAGGACAGGATCGTCGCGCAGCGGCGAAGGCTTGTCTTCGGATCGGCGGGCGGGATTGGCAGGCGTCTCGTTCTCCACCTGAATGTTGAGCTGCGTCGGCGCGCCGTAAACCTCGGCCGCGAATTGTTCGAGCGATTGCTGCGCGTCGAGGAGCGGCTGCGCGTGCACCGGATCGTCGAAGACGAAGGTGAGGCGATTGCCTTCTTTCGCGCTACGGATCGCGCGCGGCAGAAACGCGCCAAGCATCGGACGCGCTTTCTGCAGCCGCTGCACAAAGGCTTCGACACCACTCGCGCTACTGGTTGGAGCGGCGGGCGCCTCGCCCGCCGAGGTTTTCGGCGACGAAGATGATGAAGACGAGGACGACGGCGGGCGAGGCGCCCGCCGCTCCAACGGCGCTGCCGGTTGTGCGGTTCCTGCGAGCGCTTGTTCGACGCTCCGCAGTTTCGGGAACGTGGCCGCTTTCAGCAGCGCGATCTCGACCGCCAGGCGCTGATGTTCGGCGCGGTTGACCGTTTCGTCGTCGCGCAGCAGCAGATTGGCGATCCGCAGCAGCTCGGTGTACGAGAACGATTCCGCGATGTCGCGCATCGTGACGAGATCTTCCGGTTGCGCGCCGATCATCTCTTCGCGCGCGCCGCCGGCGAGCAACAGCAAGTTGCGCACGAAGTTCAGGAGGTCGCGGTACAGCATCTTGAAATCGCGGCCGCTGTCCGCCGCTTCCTGCAGTGCTTCGAGGATGCCGCCGTGCTCACCGTTCGCGATCAGATTGACGATGCGCGCGAAGAAGGTCGTTTCGGAGAGGCCGAGGACGGTGGCGACGTCGGCGGCGGTAATGGCGCGGCCGGAGAAGGCGATAACTTGATCGAGCAGCGAGACGGAATCGCGCACGCTGCCTTCGCCGCGCCGCGCGATGATCTCCAGCGCGCCGCGATCCGCTTTGATTCCTTCGGAATCGCAGATCTGCTGCAGGCGGCCGATCAGCTCTTCGAGCGAGATCTTGCGCAGCATGAACTTCTGCACGCGCGAGAGGATGGTGGTCGGCACCTTGTGCATCTCCGTCGTCGCGAACATGAAGATCACGTGCGGCGGCGGCTCTTCGATCAGCTTGAGCAATGCGTTCCACGATGCGGTGGAGAGCATATGCGCTTCGTCGATGATGAAGATGCGGTAGTGGTCGCGGGCGGGCTGGAACTGCGAGACGTCGCGGAGCTCGCGGACGTTGTCGACGCCGGTGTACGTCGCGGCGTCGATCTCGCGCACATCGAGATCAATTCCTTCGGTGATCTCGCGGCAGACCGAGCATTCATTGCACGGCTCGACGGTGGGGCCGTGCACGCAGTTCAGCGCTTTGGCGAGAATGCGCGCGCCGGTGGTTTTGCCGACGCCGCGGACGCCGGAGAAGAGATACGCATGATGGATGCGGTTCTCGCGGATCGCGTTCTGCAGCGTGCGAACCGCGGTCTCCTGCCCGATGACGTCTTTGAAGGATTGCGGACGATACTTCCGCGCGAGCGCCTGATAACTCATTGTGGTGGGACGTAGCTTAGCAGCGGCCACAAAAAAACCGCTCGGAAGAGCCCAGGCCGAACTGTGTCACGCAGGGAGAGCACCTTATCGCTGCTTCCTTCCGGACCTGACGAGGTTCGGTGCGCCTGCTGCACAGGACCCGAGCTCACCCCAGCGGGCTTTGTTCGGACACACGGTAACGGTTCCGGCACGGCACCCATTCCGGGCAACGGTGGTAGGCTCGTTTGCTCGTTCCCCAACGAACTTCAGCGCGGGAGTCCCGACACATGATCGACGCAGTCCGCCGTACTGCCTTCCGTCGTCCGACGCTTTTCGTTTCAACCGCGGTCACGTTCGTTCTGATCGCCGCGCTCGGCGCCGCCACCGTGTACGCCGCATGCGGCACGGCGAACTACACCGTGACGTCCAGCGCGCCGCCCCCGAGCGGGAACTGGACCGACACGAGCGGCGCTCTCTGGTCGCCTGCGGGCGGCTTCCCCGGCTGCGCGAGCGGCGACACCGCGTCGGACACGAATGGGTCGCCGACGACGATCTTCGTCAACAGCGCGATTCCGAACGCACTCGCCGCCCTCACGCTCGACTGCAACGGCTGCTCGATCGTGATCGGAGCGGGCGGCTCGCTGTCCCTCGACGGGCCGGGCATCGTCGGGAGCGGCGCATCGATTCAGATCAACGGCGGCACACTCAACCTCGGATCGAGCGCCAATCTGACGATGCAATCGGGCTCCTCCATCTCGCTCTCCAGCCCCGGAACTCTCAACATCGGTCCG
>DASSMK010000097.1:0-8124 GCA_035688915.1 Thermoanaerobaculia bacterium | reverse complement strand
CCCCGCCGCTCCGACAGGCATTGCCGCAAAAAAATGAAGCCCCGCGCGAGACGGGGCTTCGAGTGCTGCGGTAACCGCGATCCGGGGTGTGTGTCAGATCGCGCTCACGATCTCCTCCGAAAGCCCCTTCCACTTGCGGAGGTACTCGCGTCGGTCTTTGTTGTACTTCTCGACGAGCTGGTTGTACTCGTCCAGCCTTCCCTGCCGCTCGTACATCTTCTTCGGCTGCAGGTAATCGGCGTCGTCGATGCCCGGCACTTCCGTGGCCACGAGGTAACCAAAGTCCTCGTCGCGCTCCCACTTGATCGTTCCCTCGGCGATCGCTTTCACCACCGCCGACGAATGCTGGATCTTCACCTTCTTCGAGCCCTCGGCCTTGCCGTCGCCGCCGATCGAGCCCGTGTTCATGAGGTAAACCTCCATCGGGCTGTCGGTCATCAGCTCGAGCATCCGGTTGCCCTGATACGCGTGCAGCAGCGGGAAGAACGGATTCGTGCCCGGCACGCGCAGCGACTTGCCGGCTTCCGCGGCGCCGCCGGCGGAAGTGCCCTTCGTTTCGCCGAGCATGAAGTACGCGGCCGCCTGCGCTCCTTCGAGCTTGGCCACGGCCGGGATGATGTTCTCGTTGCGATTGAGGATCAGCAGGAAGTCGGCTTTTGTGATCTCGCGCGCATCCGCCGCGCCCGCGATGTCTTCCATGCGGATGACGGCGCGGCCGTTCGGCGTGTACGACGTGTCGAAGTAATCGATCTTGCCCTGGTCGTTCTGCGAAACGTTCTCGAGATACGCGTGCTCTGAAGCGCAGGCGTAGAAGATGGTCGGCTCATCGTTCGGATTGAGGCCGAACGTTTTGGCGAAGCAGCCGTTCTCGGTCGCGTAGATCTTGCCGCCCGGCATCAGCGCGCAGAAGTCATCCTGCACCGGCTGCGAGTTGTTCTGCTTCGTGAACGTGGTCGTGGTCTTGCCGGTGCCGGAGAGACCGACGATCAGTCCGACGCGCTTCGTGTCGCCGACAGGAATGACCTTGCAGCCGGCGTGCAGCGCCAGACCGCCGCGCTCGTACACCAGCTTGTTCCACATGCGCAGGCCGCCCTTCTTCGACTCACCGAAGTAGTCGGAGTGGAAGACGCGCGTCGTATAGTTCTCGAGGTCCACCGCGATCAGCCGCTCTTCCGGATAGCCCTCGGCCTTCAGGTTCGGCGTGTAGATCACGGTCAGCGCCGGCTCGAACTCGTCGAGCTCCTCGGGCGTGGCCGGGTAATAGAGGATGTTCTGCATCCCCGCGATGTTGGAGTTCGACTTTTCGATGATGAGGCGCGTCGCGACGCGGTAGTCCGGATCGTTGCCGATGTAGCCTTCGACCACGACCATGTCGCGCGTCTTGATGTAGTCGTCCTGCAGTTTCGCCACGCGCGCGTACTCCTCGCGCGAGATCGTCTGATCCGAATGCTCGGCCGGGTTGTCGGTGGCGATGAAGGTGGAAAGTTTGGAGCGCGAGACGACGCGCGTGGCGACGTTCACATTGCCGAACTCGGTCTGCCGCGCATTCGGCATCTCGTTGGTGAAGCTGCGCAGATCCTCGGGACTCGGGTTCCAGATCACCGACTTCGGCTGAACCGGCAGCGTTTTCTGCCGCGGCTCCGGACGCACGGATGCGCGCACCGAGGCCGTATTCGTAGCGGTCACGATTTCAGTCATGAGCGAAAGGTCCTTTGTATTCGGGTTGTGAGTCGAACGGCTGACCGCGGACGCAAAATGTGCGCCCGGACAAGCCGCTGCAAAATTCGCGCTTGGAAAAAACGGCGGGATTGTACACGCAAAAAGGGCCACTGGCCGCGCCTATACTCCCCGCTCGATGGCTGAGCAGTCGCGCCTGCACAGGCTCGCGCTGGACCTGGAAACGCAGCTGGACGGCCGCCTTGGCGGGCGGCGCGCCAGCGATCGCCTGCGCATCATCGCCTTCCGCGGCTTCGGTCGCGGCCGCGAGCTGCTCGTGCGCGGGCGCGTGATCGTCGACAAGAACATCAGCCGCGCGCGATCGGCGGAAAGCGTCTGGCGCAGCGCCATCAACGCCTACCGCCGCTTCCAGAGCGATGAAGTGGCCGGCGCGCGCGTGATCGCGCGCTGCAAGGAAGCGATGATCGAAACGATCACCGACGTGGAAGGCTACTTTCAGGTGCGCCTCGAACCGAGCGCGCTCGATGACACGCTCTGGCAGTCCTTGACGGTGGAGCTGGAGGGCGGCGTGGCGCGGACGGAGGCATTTGCGATCGTGCCGTCCGCGGCGGAATTCGCGGTCATCAGCGACATCGACGACACGGTCATCCGCACGGGCGCCACAAGTCTGCTGACGATGGTGCGGTCGGTGCTGCTCGCGAATGCCGCCACTCGCCTGCCGTTCGACGGCGTCGCCGAGCTGTATCGCGCGCTGCACCGCGATCGCAATCCGATCTTTTACGTCTCGAGCAGCCCGTGGAATCTCTACGACCTGCTGCACGACTTCATGGACATCCACGGCGTGCCGCACGGTCCGATGTTCCTGCAGGACTGGGGACTCGACGAGTCGACCATGCTCACCGCGCCGCACGACACGCACAAGCTCGCGCAGATCCAGCTGCTGCTCGAGTACTACCCGGATCTCCCGTTCGTGTTGATCGGCGACAGCGGCCAGCGCGATCCCGAGATTTACCTGAACGTGATCCAGTCGCACGCCGCGCGGATTCGCGCCGTGTTCATTCGCGATGTCTCTGCCGATCCGCGCGATCGCGCGGTGGCCGCGATCGGCGAAGCAGCGCACGCGAGCGGCGTGGAGCTGCTCTACGTTCCCGACACCGCCGCCGCCCTGCACCACGCGCAACGCCTCGGCCTCCTCGGATGACCCATTGGAGCGGCGGGGCTTGCCCCGCCGGGTCCGTCTCTAACCACCCATGACGGCGGGCAAGCCCCGCCTCTCCAACGGTTGTGTATAGACTCTCGCTTCATGAGCAACGAAGTTGTCCTCGCCGCTCTCCGCAAACGCATCACCGGCGTGTTTCCGGCCCAGGTCCGCGCCGCCATCGAGCCGCTGACCGACGAGCAGCTCTGGTGGCGTCCAAACGAATCGTCGAACTCCATCGCGAACATCGTTCTGCACCTCACCGGCTCGCTGAATCACTTCCTCAACCGCAACCTCGGCCATCTCGACTTCACACGCGATCGCCCGACGGAGTTCAGCTCGCGCGGCACGATGTCGAAAGCGGAGCTGCTCGCTGCGTTTGATGGAATGGTCGCGCACGCGGTGGAGACGTTCGACGCGCTGACGCCGGAAGCGCTGGAGAACGCGTCGCCCGAGCCGAGCATGCATTCGTTCGTCGTCGAAGACCTGCTCAACGTCGGCATGCACCTCGCCAATCACGTCGGTCAGATCGTCTGGATCGCAAAGATGCTGCAGGAAGGTGCGATCGACGAGATCTGGATGCGCGCGCACCGCAGCGAAGGCGCTTGGAAGCGATGAGGTTCGCCATCGTCGGAGCCGGCGGTGTCGGCGGCTACTTCGGCGGACGCCTCGCGCAATCCGGCGCCGACGTCACGTTCATCACGCGCGGCGCCACGCGCGAAGCGCTGCGCACGAACGGTCTGCGCGTCGACAGCATCGCCGGCGACTTTCATCTGCCGCGCGTGAACGTCGATCCCACCGGCACGTTCGACGCCGTACTGCTCTGCGTGAAGGCGTGGCAGATCGCCGATGCGGCGCGTTCGATCCTCCCCTTCCTGCACGACACCACCGCCGTCGTGCCACTGGAGAACGGCATCGACGCCCCCGAAACGCTCATCCCGATCGTCGGCGAGTCCCGCACCCTCGGCGGTCTCTGCGCGATCATCAGCTTCGTCGTCGCGCCGGGCCACATCAAACACGCCGGCGCGGAGCCGCTCGTGGCGCTCGGTGAGCTCGATCATCGCGTCAGTGCGCGTGCCGCAGCGATTCGCGATGCGTTCGTCGCCGCCAGCGTGAAATGCGAGATCCCGCCGGACATCCGCCGCTCGATGTGGACGAAGTTTCTCTTCATCGCGCCGGTCAGCGGCATCGGCGCCGTGACGCGTGTGCCGATCGGCGCGTGGCGCACCACTTCCGAATCGCGCGACCTTTGCGAACGGATGCTCCGCGAGATCATCGCCCTGGCGAATGCCCGCGGCATCACGCTCGCCGAAGATGCGATCGCCGCGACGCTGAAGCGGATCGACAACCTCCCCTACCATTCCACCGCCTCGCTGCAGCGCGACGTCATCGACGGCAAACCGTCCGAGCTCGACGCGCAGCTCGGTGCGATCGTACGCATGGCGCGCGAAAGCAACGTTGCGACACCGGTGACCGAGGTCGTGTATCACGCGCTGCTGCCGCAGGAGCGGCGCGCGCGGCTGGAGCTGGGCGAACGGACGTAATACCATGCGCCGGTCATGGCGCAGGCACCGACCGAGATGGCGATTCATCCCGCGATCGCCGAGGCGCGGCGGGTGCTCGAAGTGGAAGCGGAGGCGATCCGCGGACTGATCGAGCACCTCGACCAGACCTTCGTCGACGTCGTCGAGTACATCGCTTCCTCCGCCGGCCGAATCGTCACGATGGGCGTCGGCAAGTCCGGCATCATCTGCAAGAAGATCAGCGCCACGCTGGCCTCGACCGGCACGCCTTCCTTCTTCATGCATCCCACCGAAGCGATCCACGGCGACCTCGGCATGCTCGTGCGCGGCGACGTCGTCCTGGCCATCTCGAATTCCGGTGAGACCGAGGAGCTGGTGCGCGTGCTGCCGTCGATCAAACGGCTTGGCGTGGAGATCGTGGCCATCACCGGCAAGCCGCAATCGACGCTCGCTCGCGGTGCGGACTTTCATCTGTCGGCGGCGATTCGCGAAGAAGCGTGTCCGCTGGGATTGGCACCTACTGCGTCAACGACGGCGACGCTCGCGCTGGGCGATGCGCTGGCGATGGCGCTGCTGGTGCGTAAGGGTTTTCGCGAAGAAGACTTTGCGTTTCTGCATCCCGGCGGAAAGCTGGGCAAGCGCTTCCTGCGCGTGCGCGACCTCATGCACAAAGGCACCGACGTGCCGATCGTGGCCGAGAGCGCGTCGATGCACGACGTCATTTATGAGATGTCGAAGAAAGGCTTCGGCATCACGGCGGTCGTCGGCGAAAACAACGTGCTGGCGGGCGTGATCTCCGACGGCGATTTGCGGCGGATGCTCGAGCGCGATGAAGAAGTGCTGCGCAAGACGGCGCGCGATTCGATGAAACGCGACCCGCTGACCATCGACGGCGGCGAGCTCGCGTCGGCCGCGCTGCAGATCATGGAGGAGCGAAAGATCACCTCGCTCTTCATTGCCGATGAAGCGAAGCGCGTCGAAGGTATCATTCATCTCCATGACCTCTGGGGGCTCGAGCTCTTCTGATGGATAACGTCGTTCTGCGATATCGCGATGGCCGTACCGAACGCGCCGCTCTGGCGCCGCTCGATCCTTCGCGCGAAGTGCTTCTCGCCACCTACGAAGACGGCGCGCAGCGCGAGGTCTCGTTCTCCGAGCTGAAGGCGGTGTTCTTTCCGCAGACACAGGCCGACGAGTTGCTCGAACCCGCGGCCGGCATGCACATCAGCATCGAGTTCAACGACGGCGAAGTCATCCGTGGGACGGCGCAGTACAACCCCGAGCGCAACGGCTTCTTCCTCTTCCCCACCGACCGGAGCAAAAACGACCGCATCTTTGTTGTGAACTCGGCGATCGTTTCCATCGAAGTAGAAAAGCTCTGACGGTCGCGGGGGAGCCCACAACTTGCGCAAAACGCTGATCTTCACTGTTCTTCTGTTCACCGCCACGCTTGCGGGCGCGGCCGAAGTCGACCTCGCGGCGAAGGCGATGGCGGGAACCGAGGCGAATTTCACGCATCGCTTCACGCCGAAAGGCTTCAAGACCGCGCAAACCGAGAGCGGCACGGTCATCTTCGGCGCGCTGCCCTCCATGCGCTGGAGCTACGAGAAGCCGGAGCAGAAACTGTTCGTCTTCAACGGTTCGCAGTCGTGGTTTTACGTCCCGGGCGACAAGCAGGTGACGACCGCGCGCGTGACCGATGAGCGCAAGCGCGAGCTGCCGTTCCTGCTGATCGGCGATCCTGCGGCGCGCGACCGCTACTTCGTCGTGAAGGAATCGAAGCGCGGCAATGTCGTCACGGCCACGCTGCAGCCGCGGCAATCGGGAATCGTGCGCGCCGTAGCGCTGACCATCAACGCCACGAACCACCTCATTCAGAAGATCGAGTATTACGATAACGAAGGCAACCACACCGCCTTCGAGTTCTCGGGATATCATCCGCGCGCCGCAGGGGCGGAAACATTCACCTTCAGCGCGCCCGCCGGAACTCAGGTCATCAATCAATAATCGATCAGCAGGACAGCACGCATGGCTCAGGAATTTTCGTTCGACGTCGTCTCCAAAACGGAGATGCAGGAAGTCACCAACGCCATTCAGCAGGCGCAGAAGGAGCTCGCGCAGCGCTTCGATTTCAAAGGCAGCAAGAGCTCGATCGAGCTGGCCGCCGAAGAGATCGTGCTGGTCAGCGATGACGAAGGAAAGCTGCGCAGCGTGAAGGACATCCTTGAGACGAAGCTCGTCAAGCGCGGCGTCTCGCTGAAAGCGCTCGATTACGCCACGCTCGAAGGCGCGGCCGGCGGGACGGTGCGGCAGCGCGCGAAGATCGTGCAGGGCATCGAGATCGAGAAGGCCAAAGCGATCGTGAAAGCGATCAAAGACGCCAAGCTGAAAGTGCAGGCGTCCATCCAGAGCGATCAGGTGCGCGTCACCGGACGAAACAAAGACGACCTGCAGAAAGCCATTTCGCTTGTGAAGGAAAAGGACTTCGGCATCCCGCTGCAGTTCACGAACTACCGCGGTTGAGACGCATCCCCCTATCGTTTATCCTTTCGACCCGTGACGGCTCCTCGCACTCTCAGTGATCAGTTGGCTTACGTCGACCGGCTCCTCGAGCTGGTCGGACCGAAGCTGCAACTGGTCGAAGAGGAGCTCCGCCGCAATTTCCAGTCGCCCATCAAGACCATTCACGACGTCGGCGAGCACATCCTGGCCGGCGGCGGAAAACGCCTTCGCCCCTCGCTCCTCCTCGTGGCCGCGCAGATGCTCCGCTACGAGGGCTACAGCGACGTGGTCTACGGCGCGGTGGTGGAGTTCATCCACAACGCCACGCTCGTTCACGACGACATCATCGATGAAGCGGACGTGCGCCGCGGCCGCACCTCGATCAATTACCGCTGGGGCAACAACCTCACGGTCCTCGTCGGCGACTATCTCTTCATGCACTCGATGAACCTCGCCCTCGGCGAAGGTCGCCTCGACGTGCTGCGCCTCCTCTCGACCGTGACTCTGCGCATGATCGAAGGCGAGATCCTCGGCCTGGAGACGAACGGCCGCGCGGATCTGTCTGTCGAGGATTACTTCGACATCGTGCATCGCAAGACGGCGCTGCTCTTCGCCGCCTGCTGCCGCATCCCGGGCTACATCGCCGAAGCCGCGGAGCCGCTCGCGAACGGCCTCTACAACTACGGCTTCAACCTCGGCATCTGCTTCCAGCTGATCGATGACCTGCTCGACTTCACCTCCAGTACAGAAGTTCTCGGCAAGCCGGTGCTGTCGGATCTGAAGGAAGGCAAGATCACGCTCCCGCTGATCCTGGCCATGCCGCGCGCCACGACCCGCGAGCGCGAGATCATCACGCGCGTCGCGTCCATGAAGTCCTTCGACGGCACCGACCCGCAGGAAATCCTCGACATCGTGCACCGCTACGACACGATCGAGCGCACCCGCGAAATCGCGCGCGACTACGCGAACGGCGGACGTATGGCGCTCGATCCGTTCCCAAGCTCCGCCGCCAAAGAGCTGCTGCTGCTGGCGCTCGATTACGTGATGGAACGGGAGAAGTAGCGGAGTTCGTCGGCACACAGCTCGTCGAAGTCAGCTAGCGCGAGGACGAAAAAATCCGCGGACGCAAAGGGCTGATCCGCTTCGAGGGACTGATATTCGGATAGAGAAGTGTTGGAGCGGCGGGCGCCCTCGCCCGCCGAATCCCGGATAAAACCGGCGGGC
>DASSMK010000096.1:0-3320 GCA_035688915.1 Thermoanaerobaculia bacterium | reverse complement strand
GTGGGCAGAGCGAGGATGTTGTCCCCCACCCAATTGAGCCCGATCACGACGGTTTCACACGACATCAGCGGCTTTGCCCTCTCCCGTCCCTTTCCAGCGATCGTGCATCCAAAGCCAAAGGTCAGGCCGCGATTCGATCCGCCGCGCGATCACGTCGTTGATTCTCGTCGTCAGCGCCACGGCATCCCTCTCGGCCTCGGGCAATTCGTCTACGGCAATCGAGCCCACGAACTCGACGCGATGCCTGAGTCCGTCCGGAATGCAAAATCCGAACACAATTGTAGAACCAGCCTTGAGAGCCATCTTCGCGGGGGCGGGAGTGGTCCACGCGGGACGGCCGAGAAACGGCACCAACACACCTTCGCGCGGCTGCACGGCCTGGTCGGGCAGCAGCACGATCGTGGCGTTTTCGGAGAGCCCTTTCATGAGCGCGCGCGCGGCGCGGCGGCGGTCGATCATCGAGGCGCCGGTCTTCGCGCGAATCTTCTGCAGGTCGCGCTCGAGCAGTTCGTTGTCGAGCGGCCGCGCCACGGTGCGCACGTTGCGCACGCGCGACATCAACGCGAGTCCCGCGACCTCCCAGCCGCCCCAATGCGCGCTGATGAGAATCGTTCCTTTGCCGCGCGCGATGGCGTCGTCGAGAAAATGCGAGCCTTCGAATGGGCAGCGCGCGGCGATCTCGTCGAGCGAGAGGTTTTGCATCTGCAGCGCGACCAGCAACTCGCGGCCGAAATGGCGCCAGCAGTCGTTGAGAATCCGGCGCAGCTCGTGCGCGTCGCGCTGCGGAAACGTCGCGTGCAGATTGCGCATCGCCAGGCGGTCGCGTTTGCGGAGCACCTTGCGGGCGAGCGTGCCGAGGCGGGCGCCCCACGCGTGGATGGAGCGGTCGGACATCGAGACGATCGCCCGCGCGACGGTGCGATACGCGATGTACTCCACGCGCTGCAGCAGCGCGCCCTTGCGCCGTTTGCCGCGGCGCATCTCCTGATTCGTGGTGGTCAGCAGAACTCTTTCCCGGACCTCGGCCGGCAGCACGAATTCTGCGCCGGCGACGGCGATGCGATCGTCGCCGATCTTCACCGCATCCTTTTCGGTTGTGACGAGCGTGGCGCCATTCGCGTCACGCCGCAGCGCGTCGAGATCGGCGGCGGTGTAGCGGTGATGATCGGGAAAGCCGCGCGTGCCGATCACGTCGACGCCGGCTTCGCGCAGCGCGCGGAAGAATTGTTCGTTGTCCGCCAGCGCGGCGAAGGCGAAGACGCGGCCGAGGTTTGGGGGGAGGGTGGTGCGGAGCTGGCGGGGGATGACGAGATCGGCGTGGCGCAGCGCGGAACGGCCTTCGCGCGAAAAGCGCGCGTCCGGCACGTCGATCACGATGTCGAGATCGCGCGCGAGCCGCAGATGCTGGAAGCCGTCGTCGAGCACGAATACATCAGCATCAATATCGCGAGCATTTTCGTGTCGATTTGAACCAACGATTACGTTCGCATTAGGAACGCTCTTTTTGATGAGCACGGGTTCGTCGCCGAAGCGGGCGGCGTCGAGCGAGGTCACCGGTCCCTGTTCGGTCGAGGCGCGCCCGTAACCGCGCGTCAGCACGGCCACCTTCAGGCCGCGGTCCGTGAGCAGACGGGCGATGGCGATGACGGCGGGCGTCTTCCCCGCGCCGCCCGCGGCAATGTTGCCGACGGAAATGACCGGCTTCGGCAGCCGCTTCCCCTGCAGCACGCCCGCGCGATAGAGCGCGCGGCGTGCGCGGTTGATGCCGCGGTAGAGAAGCTCGGCTGGTTTGAACAAGGGATTCATCGCGCTGGGTGTGCCCTCGCGACGATCCGTTGGAGCGGCGGGCGCCTCGCCCGCCGGCGGATCGCCACGAAAGCGGCGGGCGAGGGCGCCCGCCGCTCCAACGCTCCCGCGAGCGTCACGCGCCTCGCTCCAGAAGTTCCACGATGCGGCGTGCGGTGCGTTCCGACGCGCCGCGATTCTGGAGGACGGTGGCGCGCGCGCGGGCGCCCCACGCCTGCTGCGTGGCCGGCTCGTCGAACATGCGCCGCGCGAACGCGATTGCTTCGCCGGCATTCGCCACTTCCGCCGCCGCCTGATTGCGCAGAAAGACCTGCGCGATCTCGCGAAAGTTCGACATCGACTTGCCGAAGCAGACCGGCACGCCGTGCGCCGCCGGCTCGATCGGATTGTGCCCGCCGTGCGGCACGAGACTGCCGCCGACGTACGCCACGGTGGCGTAGCGATAGATCTTGGCCAGCTCGCCGAACGTGTCGAGCAGCAGTACGTCTGCTTCGCCGCCGAACTGCGCGAGCTCGCTGCGGCGCACGAACCTCAGCGACGATGCGGCGAGGAAACCGGCCACCAGCTCGAAGCGCTCCGGTTTGCGCGGCGCGACGATGACGAACGCGTTTTGCTGCGCCACGAAATCTTCCAGCAGCGGCAGCAGCAACTCGTCTTCCCCTTCGATCGTGGAGCCGAGGACAAAGACTTTGCGATTGGCGATGAGCTGTTCGAGACGGGACGCGATCTCCAGCGGCGCGGCATCGGGCTCGTAATCGAACTTCACATTGCCGCTCGTCTCGACATGCGAGGCCGGTGCGCCGATGGCGATGAAGCGATCGCGATCGGCATCTTCCCGCGCCAGGATGCGGTCGTACTTGCGCAGCACGTGGCCGACCACCGCGCGAAACGCGCGATATCGCGGCAGCGAACGATCGGAGATGCGTCCGTTCGCGAGCACGAGCTTCAGCCCGCGCTGCCGCGCCAGCCGCGTGACGTTCGGCCAGATCTCCGTCTCCATCGTCGCGAACACGCGCGGCGCGTGCTGATCGAGAAAGCGTTTCACGGCGAACGCAAAGTCAAACGGAAAATACGTGACGGTGGCGGCGGGATAGAGCCGCCGCGCCTGCGTCTGGCCGGTGAGCGTGGTGGTGGTGAAGACGATGGACGTTTCCGGACGCTGCCGCAGGATCTCTTCGACGACCGGACGTGCCGCCAGCGTTTCCCCGACCGAGACCGCATGAATCCAGAGGTCATGCGTCTCCCGTTTGGCGCGGTAGAACCCCATCCTCTCCGGAAAATTGACCAGATACTTGCCGCGCAGCACTCCCGTCAGCAAAAAGTACGGCAGCGCCAGGATGAGCACGAGGTAGAGCAGCCCCTCGTAGAGGAGATACATGCGCGCGGCATGATAGCCCCGCCCGACCGCCCGGCCCAGGCTCAAAGGCTCACAGGCTCACAGGCTCAAAGGCTCAAAGTAGCGCCGGCATCGCGAGTGCGTGGCCTTTGCGCCTGTGGCATGTGCGTAATTGTGC
>DASSMK010000095.1:0-2479 GCA_035688915.1 Thermoanaerobaculia bacterium | reverse complement strand
GACGTGTCGCTGAGGATGCCGGCGAAGGTGAGGTCGTAGTCGCCTTCCACGGCCACTTCCTCCTCCAGCTCCTTCTGCAGGCCGTCGAGGAGGTCGGGCGTGTCGGGGTTGATGTGACCGCCGATGCCCAGCGAAAGCTTGTGATGCAGCCGCGACTCGGTCTGCTTCGCGAGGCGCTGCAGCAAAAAGTACGACGCGCCGTGGCGGATCAAAACGTACGGGATGATCTGCTTGAACTCCGGCGACGCCTCGGCGCGCGCGCGATCGATGAAGAGATGCCGCTCGACGATGACGTCGAGAATGGCGTCGGTGTTCTCGCGCACGAGATCGAACTCACGGCCGGCGAGATAGGGCGCGAGCTCGGCGGTGGCGACGACCATGACGGATTCGGACATGGGGCGAGAGATATCACGAGACGTGCGCCGCATGTCACCCCGAGCGTAGCGCGGGGCCTGGGCGGCCGGGCGGCGCGCGGCATGTGGCTGGTTCTGCGCGCCGCACACCCACCCGGGTCCCGCGCTACGCTCGGGATGACACGAGCCGCGGTCCCCCCGTAACGTCCTCCCCGCGCCCCCCGTCCTATCGCCATGCACGCCATCCTCGCGCTCGCTCTCTTCGCCGCGATCGATGTCACCTCCGCGCAGAACGCCATCAAAGAGCTCGACGCCATGTGCGCCGCCGACAGCGGCCGGTTGTGGGGTCGCGAGCTTTGCGGGCCGGTGCTGCTCGTCGATCGCGAAACGCGCCAGGCCGTGACGAAAGACGGCGTGGTCACGCTGCCCGAATCGGTCGGCATCGCCAACACCGCCGTCGACTGGAACGGGCAGCGCTACACGATGGTCATGCTGCCGCTGCCGAAAGACGACTACGCGCGGCACGCGCTGCTCGCGCATGAATCGTTTCATCGCGTGCAGGAGCAGCTCGGATTCAAAGCGACCGGCCCGTCGAACGCGCATCTCGATTCGCTCGACGGCCGCTACTGGCTGCGCCTGGAGTGGCGCGCTCTGGCCAAAGCGCTGCAGACCGGCGACGCACGCGCCGTGAGCGATGCGCTCGCGTTCCGCGCGCAACGCCGCGCGCTCTTCAGCACAGCAGCGGAGGAAGAACGACAGCTGGAGATGCATGAAGGTCTGGCCGAATACACCGGCACCGCGTTCGCCGCGCGGCCGCTCAAGGAGCGCCTGCCGCATCTCACCGAGCAGCTGGCGAACGCGGAGAAGAACGCGAAGTTCATGCGCAGCTTCGCGTACGCGTCCGGACCGGCATGGGGCGCGCTGATCGAAATGAAAGACCCGAACTGGACCCGCACGCTCAAGCCCGGCGACGACCTCGGCGACGTCGCGCGCCGCGCTTGGAAGCTCGACGACACCTACGGCGCCGCGGCGCTGCGCGCGGAGGAAGAAGCGCGCGACACGAAACGGCGCGAGCGGCAGGCCGCGCTGCGCAAGGAGTTCGTGGAAGGGCCGGTGCTCACGCTGCCGCTCGCGCAGATGGAGATGCAGTTCGATCCGAACGGCCTCGAGCCGCTGGAAGGCGTCGGCACCGTTTACTCGAACATCACCATCAGCGACGCGTGGGGCAAGCTCGAAGCGCCGGAAGGCGCGCTGATCACCTCCGACTTCAAGAAGCTCATCGTGCCGCTCGGCCGCAAGTACACGCTTGACAAAAAGTGAGCGATGACCGGGAATGCGAGCGCGTTGAAAATCGCTCGTTTTCTCCTCATCGCGACGCTCGCCATTCCGCTCTTTGCGGCGGATGCTCCGGAGCTGCGCTGGGGCGGCGATTCGGAAGGGGGCGCGCCGTTCGTCGAAGCCGATCCGAACGATCCGAGCATCGTGCACGGCTTCGATGTCGAAGTCGCGCAGGAGATCGCCAAAGGCCTCGGACGCAAGCCGCACTTTGTGCAGGTCGCGTTCAGCTCCATCGATCAGAGCGTGCAACGCGGCGACTTCGATATCGGCATGAGCGGCGTGGAAGACACGCCCGCCCGCCGCGCCGCACTGGCCGCGACGGTTCCGTACTTTGAGTTCCACGAAGTGCTGACGGTGCGCGAAGGCGATCGCACCAAATACGGCTCCCTCGCCGATCTCCGCGGCCGCCGCGTCGGCACCCTCGGCGGCACCATCGCGTACGAGCTGTTGCTCGAAGCCGAAAAAAAGTACGGCATCACGGCCATTTCGTACGACGACGACGTGCATCCGTACGAGGATCTGAAGGAAGGACGCCTCGACGCGGTGCTGCTCGATCACATCATCGCCGCGCGCTCCATGCGCCGCACGTCCGGCCTCTACACGCATTACGAGAAGCCGGAAGCGCGCGGCTACTACATCGCCGTGCTGGCGAAAGAGAACACCGCGCTGCGCGATCGCGTGAACGAGATCCTGAAAGCGCGCATGCGCGACGGCACGCTGGAGCGCATTTACCGGCAGTGGGAGATCTGGGATCCGTCGCAGCAGGTGTTCTTCGATCGAGTCGTTGG